>JAKFVC010000084.1 GCA_021732415.1 Planctomycetaceae bacterium | reverse complement strand
CAGCCCCTCTCCCCGGAGTACCAGGGCGAGGGGAGCAGTTTCCTTAATTTATTCAGCAGCTATTCAAGAAACCCACGCCTGACGGCACCTCGGCTTGCCTGTCTGTCCTTTTACCGTTTGCGAATCTGGTTACCCGCCCGTAAACACTCGAGCCGGCACCGCGAATTCCAGGGCTCCGAAGTAATACAGATAGTGAAATAATATCGGCCCGACGAACAGCATGCTGTCAAAACGATCGAGAAAACCGCCGTGTCCGGGGATCGTCGCGGCCATGTCCTTGATGCCGAGATCACGCTTGATGCTGGACATCACGAGGTCCCCACATTGACCGGTCAAGGAGAGCAGGGCTCCTAAGACGGCCAAATGGACGGGGTGGTCGATGGGGCTGCCTCGGAAAATTAAATGCAGTAAGGTCGCGAACAAGAGGGTCGTTAAGACGGTGGCCCCCAGGGCTCCGCCGATGGTTTTGTTCGGACTGGTTTGAGGCGCCAGCTTGCGGTGGCCGAACGTCTTGCCGCAGCAGTAGGCGAAGACGTCATTGAGTTCCACGCACAGGACAATTGCCATCTGCAGCGGAATTCCCAGGCGGTCATTCGCCAGATAGCTGTAATGCCCCAGGCTGACGGCGAATAGCATGAACGCAAAGATGCCGAGGGCCACTCGCTGGATGTAGCCCTTCGGCTGATCGACAAACAGCGATAACACGACGATGGACGAGACCACCAGCGACGTCAACGCATGAAAGAAGGGATAGAAATTGTCCGCAATGGAAAACGTGACCAGCAGCCCGCCCAGCGCGACGACAGCGCTCACCAGGCGGTCTCGGAAGAGCCCGGTCGCTCTCGCGAATTCGCGGTAGCACAGCGTCGACAAGATCGCGACCGCTGCAATGGCGGGCAGGCGTCCGGCTGCCAGCGGCAACAGAATCAGCGGCGTCATCACCAGCCACGACTTGTATCGAGCCCACAAATCGGTGTGGAGCTTAGGATTCAGACGGCCGGCTCGATCCAGCACGATCAGCAGCAAGGGAGTCAGGACCAGCATCGCTGTCGCCGCGGCGAGGATCCCCACTGCTACAGGATGCAATCCGAAAATCATGATACTGCTCGCTGTGTGAGAAACTCGGCAATCGATCGAAATCGATGCCAGGCTGTGACCGCTCCGCCCACTATGACAATCACCAATCCAAGCTTGATCACTGACCACCCCGCGAATATCAACTGGATACCGTGCTGATCGGAGTCTGCCAGACTATAAATTGGGGGCAAGGTTTCGCTCACCCTTAACCAGAGGCGGGGAAGCAGCGCATATATCACGCAGACCGCCGTCATTAATGCCATGCGTTGAGGTTTGGCGAACGGGCCCAGGAAGCATTGGCCGGCCCCGACGCTGGCTCCTAAGGCTCGGACATAGGCCACAAACACCGCCATTAATGCGGCGCTGAAACCCAGCCACGGAGCACTGTCGGCGGCGAATCCCGCACCCATGAAGATGACGGAATCCGACACGCGATCGGGGGCTTCGTTCCATAAATCGCCGGTGGGGCCCCCTTTGCGCCCCTCGACGGCGACCATGCCGTCAATCAGATTGGCCACCAATCGCAACTGAATGCCGACTGCTGCGAGCAACCAGCAGCCATGTGCCGCCCAACCGTCTGTGTAACTGGTCGCCACGAGCGCCGCCCCGGCCAGCGACGCAAATACCATGCTGGAACAGGAGATCGCGTTCGGCGTCACTCCGGCTCGGGCCAGTGAGGTGGCCAGCCACTTGAAAATCGGCAGATTGCGACTCTGCAGAGGTCGGCGTCCGGCGGTCTCAGTCGGCATGATTAACGCTCCTCTCAGATGCGGGCGCGTACGGCGGGTCGCTCCCCTCCTCACGCCAAAATCGAAACTTGAGCTTAGTCATTGTCAGCGTTATACTTGAGAGACCGACACGTTGCCATGCGGACCGGTTCTGACGGTCGTATCGGAAGCGTGTCGTGTCCCGCTGGAAAGTTTGCTCGCTTCCAGTCAAAGTCAGGTTGATTCCCGTCGATGAATCTGTGAGTTTCAACTAGCTCGTTGGCGGATTTCCGAATCACTTATAACGCTAAAAGAAGAACAGAGGCCGAAAGTGTCGCCCAAACTGCTGGTTCAATTATCGATGGGGGCTGCTGGACTGGTGGCTCTGGCCACGATTCTGGATATGGCCATCGGTGTTCCCTTCGGCCGTGCCATGCTGTTCGATATCATGTTCGTCATCAGCGCGGCGCTCGTGATCTATTTGGGATGGGAGTCCTATCGCGAATTGAATTGAGTGCCCGCTGGAGCTTGACTCTCCAGAGTCGGGCGCGTGGCGTCTCTTGAAGTGCCCCACTCTGGAGAGTCGGGCTACACGGAAGAACGGGTATGCTGGCGAAACGTATCATTCCTTGTCTCGACGTCCACCAGGGACGGGTCGTCAAGGGAACCAATTTTCTCAATTTGCGTGATGCCGGCGACCCCGTGCAGATCGCCTCGAAATACGAACAAGAAGGTGCTGACGAGCTGGTATTTCTGGATATCACCGCCAGCCACGAAGAGCGGGACATCATTCTGGATGTCGTCCGCCGGACCTCGGAAGTGATCTTCATGCCGCTGACCGTCGGCGGTGGAATTCGGACGTTGGAAGACATCCGGCGGTTGCTCAATGCCGGCTGCGATAAGGTCTCGATTAACTCGACCAGCGTGAAGAATCCCGAGTTCGTCCGTGAAGCTGCTCTCAAATTCGGCAGCCAGTGCATCGTGGTAAATATCGACCCCAAACGCGTTCAGCGCGACGGCCGCGAAGTGTGGGAAGTTTTCATTAACGGCGGCCGGGTACCGACCGGGTTGGAAGCGGTCTCGTGGGCGAAGCGTGTGGAAGAACTGGGTGCCGGTGAGATCGTCCTGACCTGCATGGACGCTGATGGGACGAAGGACGGCTACGATCTGGAAATCACCCGTGCGGTGGCCGACGCGGTCAGCATCCCCGTGGTCGCCAGCGGCGGGGCCGGTTCGCCCGAGCATCTTTATCAGGCCGTGACCGCCGGTCGCGCCAGTGCCGCGCTCGCCGCGAGTATTTTTCACTACGGTGAATACACGATTGCGGAAACCAAACAATATCTTGCAGAACGCGGTGTCGTCGTGCGGTTGACGGCGTGAGGGGCAGTGCGGCGGTTCAAACACGAAACGAACGGACCCACAACGATGATATTTCCCCCCTCGCCTCGGTACCCCGGGGAGAGGGGATGGGGGTGAGGGGCACGGATAACCAGAGACGCTGCGCTCTGTTTCTCCTCGGAATGAGTTCCAGGTAAAGTACAAATCGAACGACGCTCGCTAAGCCCCTCACCCCCGGCCCCTCTCCCCGGAGTACCAGGGCGAGGGGAGCCAGAAATCTGCAGTTTTTCGCGATCAGCAATCTAATTTAATAAGAGCGACATAAGTCAAAGGACAGCGATCATGGGTGGTCATGGCGGCGGAGACAAAGCGGCAGCGGCGGGCGGCGCCAGTTCGATCGGTGTGGTCCGCGATTTCAAGAAGGGCCTGGAAGTCGACAAGCTGTTCAAGGCCATGATCAAGGTCAACGGTTCCGACTTGCACCTGAAGGTCGGTAAGCCGGCCACCATCCGCGTGCGTGGTGATTTGACCGAACTGAATATGCCCCCCATCACCAAGGAGCAAATGGAACAGCTCCTGATGCCGATGATGGACGAGCGTAATATGAACATCTTCAAAAACGAAGGTGGTGCGGACTTCTCGTACGTCGTGGAACATGAAGGCGAGCCCTGGCGTTTCCGCGTCAATCTGTTCATTCAGATGGGCAACCCGGGCATGGTTTCACGTAAGGTCGAGCGGTCGATTCCCGACTTCAACGGTCTCAATCTGCCGCCGATTATGGAGAGCCTGTGCGTCTATGATCAGGGCATGGTACTGCTGGCCGGTGTGACGGGTTCCGGCAAAAGTACCACGATTGCCTCGATGTTGAACTGGGTTAATCACAACTACACGAAGCATATCCTCACGATCGAGGACCCCATCGAATTCGTGTACACGCAACAGAAATGCCTGATCAATCAGCGTGAAATCGGTATCGATGTCAAAGACTTCGAAATCGCCATGAAACACGCCGTGCGTCAGGATCCCGACATCATGCTGGTGGGAGAAATGCGTGATATGGAAACGTTCTCCACGGCCATGCACGCCGCGGAAACGGGCCACCTGGTGTTCGGAACGATCCACGCCTCGAATGCACCGTCCACGATCGGCCGTATTCTCGACCTCTTCCCGCAATCGATGCACTCCGCTCTGCGCAGTTCGATGGGTTTCAACTTGAACGCCATCGTGGCTCAGAAACTGCTGAAGACAATCGTCGACAAGCCCAAGCGTGTGCCGATCATCGAAGTGATGATCATGAATGCCACGATGCGCAAGCTGATCCTGGAGCACAAGGACGAAAAGCTGCCGGATGCGATGCGTATCGGTAAAGATGACGGCATGCAGTTGTTTAACGACAGCTTGTACGGCTTCATTCAGAAGGAATTCATCAGCCGGGCCGATGCGTTTGAAATCTCGCCGAACATCGAACAATTGAAGATGATGCTGAAGGGTATCGATGTGAAGGGGCCGGGTATTCTGTAATCGGCCCAATCAGCCGGTTGGCGCTAGTGCTCTGTCACAGCCCAAAATTGGGGTGCCGGTACTTTCCGGACAGCGAGTTAATAGACACGCGGCACTGGCACAGCCAGTGGCACCCGAGGAAAGGCGTATTGAGGATTCGTGTCGTTATTGATTTTTCATTGCCGCAGTGAGATGTGACGTAGGTGAACTGGACCTTGGAGCGAGCGCTTCAATACGGCCCCGTTTCCACCTTAAAGTCTGGAATTTGGGTGCCACTGGCTGTGCCAGTGCTTTGCCGGATAGATTACCAAAAGACAATCGACACTGGCCCCCCCGACCTCAAAATATTACGTTGACAGAGCACTAGCCTACGGTTCGGAACAACATTTGGCTCGATATGGCAATCGAACCGGACGCTGGCGCGTACCAGCTGATGGGCAATCAACGGCGCTCGTTATCACTCGGCTTTGACTGGCATGCTGATGACCAGGCCGGCGTAACGCGCGTTCGTCACTCGGATCGGCGGTGGCGCGTGGCACTTGAGACATGAGTCAAACAGGATGATCGGCGTTGCGCGGCGATAGGTGCCGTTTTCAATGCGCTCGAACTCCTGACCGCCAGAGCTCAACGTTCGAGCGGCCTCTTTCTCAAACTCGTCCTCGGGTTCATGCTCAAGACTCATGGCTTGAGTATTCACGGCAATCCACCGTGCCGTGACTGTTGATTTTCGCGACACCCTGGAAAAGATGTCTTCCATCACGCGTGAGGGAATCGGGACACTGCCGTTATCCTTGAAGTAGCGCGAATGAATGGTCCGCAGGGTGGTCTCGTAAATTTCGTGCAGCATCTTCGCCCGCTCGCGGGCCTCGACCACTGAAATCACCGCCGGAGCTTCTGCACCTTCCGCGGCCTGCATGGGCTGTCCCTTGGGGGAGGGCTTCGCTGCGGGGACGGCTGGCTCCTGCGTGACGCCGTAGCTCACCAGCGACAGGGCGGCGCACGCTGCCATCAAACAGCAACTCAACCAGATTGGTGGTTTGGGAATCATCGGGAACCAATTGTTGTAGCCGCGCAAGTCAACACCCCAACGAATTCGCCCGACTCTGGAGAGTCAAGCTACAGGGTATTCACAGAGTTTAGGCACATCGCCGAGTATCGTCTACAACAATGGCAATTGCGGCGTGAGTGCGATCGCAGTCGCAATTTGGTGAGGATTGGTTTTGAGATTCTGGGTATTTGTCAAACAGTGAAACCAGAATTGCCGTGCGTCGCCCCCGTTGGGCTTGTCCCAACGGAGCGCTGACTGGCCTGCTACCCAAACGCATTCCAGATAATCTGGCTCTCCGTGGGGCTCGTCCCCACGGGAGCAACGATTCGGACTCAGTCTGGATTCGGATTTTGCAACAACCATGTTTTTCTCTGAAAATGGCGCGGCCCAGTCGTGGCTCCCGTGGGGACATGCCCCACGGAGAGCAGTTTCTCGTGCTCGGACAGGTAGCTGACCAGTCAACGCTCCGTTGGGACAAGCCCAACGGGGGCGGTTTTGAAAGGCCCCCACCATTTAACGACTGCACTCCATGTCTACGCTGGAATCGGGATTCACAGAGTTCGACCTTGATTGTTCACGAGAATTCTCTTAAATCACCGCCGTCTGTTTCTGTTTTCGCGGAAACCCTACATTTTGAAATTCTGTCGCATTCGCGCATGCTGACACGGACGAAAAGAGATTTTTCAATATGGATCTGATCTACCGCTACGACCCGTTCGCCCCGATTGAAACCGTGCACGTCGAAACGGCCGAATCTGCCATGCACGAATTGGTCTCGGGTAACGATCGCTTCGTGGGAATTGTGCAGCGGATGCAACAGCGCACGATGGGCGCTGCGGCCGGGGAACCGATCATCGTCCCGTTCAGTCCGCTGATGATGGGGTTGCCCCTGTTCAAAGGTGCGTTGCCGCAACAAAGTCCGTTCGCCGCGATTCTCGGTTGTTCGGATGCCCGAGTGCCCCTGGAGCAGATCTTCGATCAATCCTTCAATAAGCTCTTCGTGCTCCGCATCGCCGGTAATGTGCTGGGAGCCGAATGCCTGGGTTCCCTGCACTATGCGGTCACTCAACTGCAAGACAGTTTAAAACTCGTGGGCGTGCTCGGGCATTCGAAGTGCGGGGCAGTGACGGCGGCCGTCGATGCATACCTGTCGGTCACGGAATTCGCGGACATTGCCTCCACCTATCCGTTGCGATCATTGCTCGACCAGATCCAGATTTCGGTGCGCGGAGCCGCTCGCGCCATTGAACGACAGGAAGGCCCTGGGATCAGAAAAAGCCCGGATTTCCGGACGCTGCTGGTCACCGCCTCAGTTTATGTGAATGCTGCCGTCACGGCGCATGAACTCCGCCGCGAACTGCATCTGCAAGGTAGCGGTCCCGAGGTCGTCTTTGGGGTTTATGACCTCGAAACTTTGCACGTGCAGGGCTACCCGACGGTCGGAGGAGATCACACCAGTCAACCGCGCATGCGTCCCGCCCCGAAGGATGCCCACGGACTCACGACTTATGCGGATGAAGTCGCTAAGGCCGTGATGGCAGCATCTCGAGAGTTGGACGCTGAATCTGTGGGATAGGCGTACGTGGCCGACGCGTTAGACTGGTGAGCGGCACCGCGCTAGTACGACAAATTACAATTTGCCCTTCACCAAGTCGAGTTTCTTCCAGAGCTTCGTGGTTTTCCTAAGTTCTCGCCATGTTCGGGGTCGTTGGTTTGCCGTGTTGCGTGTGGGGCGGCCGGTGTA
>JAKFVC010000198.1 GCA_021732415.1 Planctomycetaceae bacterium | reverse complement strand
GCCCATTGCTGCCCACCCCTGACCGACCGACAATCCGATCCTCGACTCCCCTGGCCACCGCTGCGCCCTGGGGGTAGGGGGGAAGAAGTAATGAACCTCAATTCCGACAAAATAAATCAACAGGCCGTTCCGCCCCTGGCTACCAACGTCGAGCCCTCCGGGCTGAAATACCTATCGCTTCGACCTTGTGTCACTGGCATGCTCTTGCCATGATCGAGCCACTCAAATATCCGACGTGACCTCAAAGACTTTCCCATGCAAACATCCTATAGTTTCAGCGGCTTCATTCTGCTCAGCCTGTGCTTAAGTGGTTGGAGTTCATCAACTCGCCTGCAAGCCGCGGACATTCAATATCCGCTCGCCGTGGCCGTTGATCCGCAAGGTGTCATTTACCTGGCCGACCGGAATTTGCCGGGGATTTGGCGAGTCAAAGACGGTCAGCGGGACTTGTACTTCGAGGGCACGAAGAAGTTTAAGACTCCGTTGAACGCGGTGCGCTGCGTGGCCATCAATGCGCAAGGCCAGGTGCTGGCGGGCGATTCGTCAACACGCGAAGTCTTTCGATTCGATGCCGATCGGAAGCCGCAGCCCCTGACCAAGGGGGGAGTCGGAATCCCGATGGCCCTGGCGGTCGACAAGGCGGGGAATCTGTTCATTGCCGATCTCGAAACGCACCGCATTATGAAGCTCCCCGCTGCCGGAGGCGATCTCGTCGAGTTCGCCAAGGTTCCCGCGCCGCGTGGCCTGACAATCGATACTGAAGACCGCTTGTGGGTGGTCTCGCACGGCAAAGATCAGTTATTAAGGCTCGCCCCCGATGCCAAAGTGGAGGTGATCGTCAGCGGCGCGCCGTTCATGTTTCCACATCATATCGTGCTGGATAAAGAACAAAACGCTTACGTCGCCGATGGCTACGCGAAAGCCATCTGGAAGATCGGAGCCGACAAGAAGCCCGTCAAATATGCGTCCGGCGATCCACTGTCCAACCCCGTGGGATTGGCCTGGCAGGGTGATACGCTGCTCGTGGTTGACCCGCGTGCGAAAGATTTTTTGTATGCGGTGGATGCCGCCGGCAAGTTGACTCCGGTGCCGATGGCCGCGGCGAAGTAGATTTTCTGTCGCACGACTCTCTGAGTCGGGAGTATCGCTCGGAGCGCCCGACTCTTGAGAGTCAGGCTGCAGCATCCGTCGGTTTCGACCGCGTTTCAGATTGGTTATACTTATCTTTTGAAGTTGATCGAGTCGTCTTTCGAATTTGGGATAACCACCAACGTGTCTGAAACGGAAACACATCCCGCCCATGCCAGTGATGCGGCCAGCGATTCGGAAACAGGAGTCTGCTGCGGTGGCGGTGACGAAGGGCATGGTTGCTCACAGGATTCGCCCGACGGTGTGAAGCGCCCCGGTCCCCTAGACGGTTGCCCGACGCCGCTGGCCTGGCAACAGGTGCTGGAAGCCTTTCACCAACAAAGCACTACGTTCGAAGTCCCGCGTCCCGGCTACACGGTGCGTGGTCGAGTGTTGGGTAATGGCCCGCCCCTGTATCTGCTTTGCGGTTTGGGTGGCACGTCCGATAGCTTCTGTCTCGTGGCCTATTTGCTGCGAGATCTCTTCCGCTGCGTCGTATTCGACTATCCGGGGACATTGGAGGTCGTTCACCCTGGTCGCCGTGTCACGCGAGAATCTTTGCGAGATGATTTGCTCGCAGTCGCAGATCAACTGGGTGATCAACCGTTTTTTCTCTTCGCCACATCGTTTGGCAGTCTGGTCGCCATGGAGGCGATGTTCGCCGCGCCGAATCGCATCACACGAGCTGTCCTGCAGGGAGCCTTCGCCCGGCGTCAGCTCTCCTTCGCCGAACGAGCCATTGTTCGGGTGGGTGGATTCCTACCAGGCAAGCTGAAGTCTTTGCCGTGGAGCCAAGCGGTTCAGGAACAGAATCATCGTCGCTGGTTCCCGACCCAAGACGCATCACGCTGGCAGTTCTTCGCCGATGATGCCGGCCGCGTCCCCAATCAGACAATGGCACGACGTGGGGCGATTATTCGTGACACCGACTTGCGCCCCAAACTCGGCCAAATTCAGCAACCCATCCTATTGATCCAGTCGGAGGGCGATGGCCTGGTCACTCGGGATTGTCACGAAGCGCTGGCAAAGGGGCTGCCACACGCAGAGGTCGCTTGGATGCACAGTGCCGGACACCTGCCGCACCTCACCAGTCCGCATCGTCTGGCCAAGTTTCTGCGAGACTTCTTGCTCCCGGCCCCGCCTCCCGCCGCTTGAGATTCACAATCGAGCTCGTGTAGCGATCGGTGATTTTTCCACCACGAGCGGCGAAAAATCCACCACGATTCTCCAGCCAAGCAAGATTTGACCGGGCCATAGTGTGAGATACTAAACGCCTTGCCCGTCGTGCGAGTCTTGTTTTTCCTTAGAATTTCATCGTTTTGGCGGTTTCCAAACGAGCCTGCCGCCGCATCCTTACGATATCGTAACACTGGCGCAAAAAATGCTCGTTAGTATAGCACCCACAGGTTACTGCGCTTTCTCAGCTAAAGCTAAGTAGTCCCGCCGGATCACCCCTCGCTGCCCGCCGGAGAAGAAGTCCCAAATGCAAGCCGCTCGTCAGAAAAACAGTCTCGCCCCCAAGCAGCGTAATGGATTTACGCTGATCGAATTGCTGGTCGTCATCGCGATCATTGCGGTCTTGATTGGCCTGCTGTTGCCCGCTGTGCAACAAGCTCGAGCTGCCGCCCGACGCACTCAATGCAAGAACAATATGAAGCAGCTCGCCTTGGCGATGCACAACTTCGAAGCGTCGCAGCGTGTCTTCCCGATGACCTACACGGCGACGATCACAACCCCAACACAAATCGGCCAGACCAGTTGGGCTCCGCAGATCCTGGCTTATATGGATCAAGCCAACCTGCTGAACCTGGGGACGGGTTGGGATATTAAAGCCAACTGGTGGGACTCGACCAATTCCAACGCCGGGGCCTATGCCGGCCAGCCCTGCGCCAACCGTCAGATCGCGGCCATGCAGCTTGCTATGATGAATTGCCCTTCGACGCCGACCGGGTTCCGCATGGAATTGAAACCGAACTCGCCCGAAACCAAAGCCGGTGCGTGTGGCGATTACTTCACTCCGACCGGGGTCCATACCGACATCAACAACTCTCTGCCAGCCGCGTCTGCATTCTCCAGCACGTCGGATCTACGTGGGGTGATCGCGATCTACAATGCCACCACCAATGTCCAGAATCGCATCTCGGACGTGACCGATGGAACCTCGAATTCGATCATGCTGGGCGAATGTGCCGGTCGCGAAGATGTCTGGCGTAAACGTACCATGTCGGCGCTCGATTATGGCTCGGCCAACATCCGGGCTCGAGGCGGGGCATGGGCCACCAACGACAACGTCTACACAATTGGATCCCAAACGACCACCAGCTACGGCAGCGGGACCACAACCATCCCCGGCAGGCTCGGAATCAACAACTCCAACGAGTACGGACACTGTTTCTACAGCTTCCACGACGGCGGAGCGAATTTCGCGTTTGCTGACGGCTCAATCAAATTCCTCGGTGACTCGATGGATCTCAGGGTTCTGGGCACTCTCGTGACGCGCGCCGGCGGTGAAGTCGCCTCGGTCGAATAGTTCTGCAGCAGAACTCGCCAAGATTTCTGGCCGCACAAGTAGCCGCCCCGAAGTCTTGGCGACTTCGGCTATTTTGATTTCCTGATTGAATCGACGGCATGCCTTCGCAAACTCCTCCATGGCGGCTCGCGTTCCTACTGCTCGCCTGCCAGTTGCTCGTATTTCCTTGCGGTTGTGCAAAACCGCCGAGTGGCCCGTTGTGCTTTCCCACGCAAGGGAAGGTCACGCTCGATTCCCAGCCACTCGCCGAAGCGATGGTAGTTTTGCATCCACTGGACCCCGATCCGGAAGACGCCAATGATCAGCGGCCAATTGCCATCACGACAGCAGACGGCACGTTTCACCTGTCGACGCTGAAATCGGGAGACGGAGCCCCGGCCGGGGAATACAACATCACCGTTGAATTACGTGAGAAACGCATGGACGGCGACACCGAGGTGCGGGACGGCAAGAATCTGCTGCCGGCCCAGTACCGCGACCCGGCCAAGTCCAAACTGAGCTACCGGGTGATCGAAGGGGACAATCAGATCCCGACCCTGGAACTCAGCAGCAAGTAACTCCGGCGTCGCCGCGTTCGCCAGAACGTGGGAGAGTGGCCGCTGAGCCGAGCTCTGACGAGAGTGGCTACGACCAACTCCATCAATTCAGCGGGGCATTCTCATCCACCCGTGGCTTTGGCCGGACGAACTTCTTCGGCGATTCGGGCAGGCGTCCGTGGGGGCGACGCATTTCGGCCTCGTCCAGGTCGTTCATCAGACGACTGGGGGCTCCTAGCTGTTGCGCCTTAAGTCGATGGACGGCATGCTCTTCCATCAAGACTTCCTGACGGAACTTCTGATGGCTGACGGCCCGGCGGAGCGTGAGATTCCGCTTCTCGATGGCGATGCCACCCAGAGCGATGATCACCAGCAGAACCAAAGCGCCGCCAAACCGGTAGAACATGCACAGAGTACCGTGGAACACAACCGTAGGTCAGGCTGTGCCTGACGTTTTCGCGAGTGACACCGAATCCGCTCGGCATCGTCAGGCACAGCCTGACCTACGGCATTTATCGGTGTTCGACCGGCTTGCTCACCACCCGGGTCTGACTGGCGTCGGGCGGAAGTCGCAAGATCGCGCCGGCGGCAAGGTCATCGGGAGTCTTAATGCGTTCTTTATTGAGATCGTAAATCTCTTCCCAACGCGTCGCCCGGCCCAACGTCTTCTTCGAAATACTTGACAGATTTTCGCCAGGTCCGATGCGATAGGCCGGCTGACCGTCGGCCTCGATATAGAAACCGGATGTCTTGGGAGCGTTTGGCGAATGCATTACCGCCCCCACGGGGCGTGGTGCCGCCATGACCGGCAGCAAGTCGTGATACTGCTGTTCGAGTTGCTCTTTTGTGGGGGTAAAAATCTTGATTCCCGGCTTAATGCGCCTGGGGTCCGGGATAATCGCTTCATTGTGCTTGGCTAAGGCCTGAAAATATCGGCCCGTCCCGTAGACCTTATGCGAAATACGCCAGAAATTATCATTCGGCCGCACGATGTACTCGCCGGCATTGGCAACTAATGGCTCTGAATGGGGTTGGAATTGACCATTGGGCGCCGGCGTATGCGGTCGGCCGGCGGTGCGATGAGCCGGAGCCACCGGGGGCAGGGCTCCCTCACGATAGCCTCCGAGTCGTTCATCTTGGGGATTGAGCGGCGGTGGGGGCATGCTGCCCACGCGGGGCTGAGTGCCGGGCGGGACCGGAGTCGGAGGCACGGCCGTGCGGGGTGCTGTCCCTCGCGGCTGCGTCGCTCGGGGCGTTGTCGTCGCCGTTGTCGGATCTTGCGGAACGCCAAATTGCTCGGCCTGAGCTGTCTCCAGACCTGCAGGGCGATGCGGAGCTTTTCTCTTCGCGATCGGTTCCGCACCCGTCCCGGCGGTTTGTGCCAGGTTACTCTCGGCAGCAGGTTCCGTGATAAATTCGGCTGTTTCCATGGGGGACTGCTGCGCCGTCTCGAATTGCGCGGCGTCTGACATCGGGGTAGCGGCCATCGGCTCGGCGGCCAACGCCGGATCGTTCAATTCCGCGGGGGGAGTATCAACGATTTCCGGCTGGCTTCGTACCTGCTGTCGTCCTCGCCGTACAGTCGGCGCCTCTTCGACAAGTTCGGTAGCCGGTTCTGCTGCTGTTGCTGTCTCTGCCGGACCTTCGAACAGGTCCCGCGCTCGACCAGGCGCTTCTTCAGTCGAGGCGTTCAACTGGGGTGGTGCTTCGGTTTCTTGATTCGCAAACTCGGCGGGGAGCTGGCCCTGATCAGCTTCCATGGCATTCCCGCGGAGCTCGCCGCGCGTCGTCGCAGCTTCCTCGGTCGGAGGAGCATTGCCAAATGGATCGGAGTCGGGTTCCTTGGCCCCACCGGCAGCAAGCGTCTCGGCTCCGGCTTCACCGGGCTCCTGCAGTGGAGGAGCTTCGCTATCATCCGGCTTCGTACCCGCCTTGGCTGCTGGCTTGACGTCCTTTTTGGCGTCCTTGGTCGCGACTTCCCCAGCCTTGGCACCGTTCTGTTTCTTCTGGAAATTGCGGAAGACTACAAAGCTGAAGACGGCCACCAGAACCAACAGTACGAACAGGATGAACTTGTTCTCGCGACTAATACCCGGCTTCGTCGGTGCCAATCCCCAATCCGAACCTTCGTGGTCATCGTGTTTCGGTGCGGTTTGGGGAGCCGCCTGAGGGGCAGTGCGGGCCTGTGGTTGCGCTGCGGTCTGCTGCTGGACGACAGTTCGCGGCTGAGCGTGCGAGGCTTGAGTCTGAGCTGCCTGCGCCGCCGACGCATCCGCAGGCCTGTGTTGCGGTTGCTGCCCCGGCTGCTGCTGTTGCATTACAGTCTTCTCGCCGATCGGAGCTTGGCGCTGCGCGATCTGGGGTTGGCCCGTTGCTCCTGAGGAGTGGCCGAGACCGGTTTGGATGTTAGGTTGTGCCATACCGCGGGCTCCCGAAACGCCTGCTTGACCTGACGGTCTTCCAGGGAATGAAAACTAATAATCACGACAATCCCACCCGGGGTCAGGCAATTCGCCAGGACACCAGACAAGACTGTTTCTAGTTGCAATAGTTCTTGATTGACGGCAATTCGCACCGCCTGGAACACCCGAATGACGGGGTCGCGGCGAGCATGTTCAGATAGGGACGCTGGCAATGCGGACTGCACAACTTCCGACAGGTCTTGTGCGGTCCGAATAGGTTGGACAGGTTGTTGTTGAACAATCCGCTCGGCAATCTTCCGGGCGAATGGTTCCTCTCCGTAGTTGTCTAATATTTCTTGAAGTTCCGCTAGACCAGTTTTTTGCAACCATTTCCACGCCGGTTCGCCCTGGGTGGTATCAAACCGCAAATCGAGCGGCCCCGACGCCTGATAACTGAATCCCCGGTCATCCGCCGCCAGCTGATCGGAGGACAAACCAATGTCCAACAGGATCCGGTCGACACGATCGATCCCCAGATCGTCCAGCACATTTCGCATCTGGGCGTAGCTCGCATGCACCAACTGGCAGTTCGGAGCTTCCAGCTTCTTCGCCGCCCACCCCAACATGTAGGGATCGCGATCCAAGCCGATCAATCGTCCGGTGGGACCGATTCGCTTGAGGATCTGAGAACTATGCCCTCCCGCGCCGACGGTTCCGTCGACCACGGTCAAACCGGGTTGCAGATCGAGATGTTGCAAAACCTCTCGCAACAGGACGGGGATATGAACGGCCTTGGGGACTCGTTCGGGAAAACCTGTGTGGTCGTTCATTGTTGCGATCAATTGCGGCACGGGTGGGAAGAGAAAAGTAGGATTTTAGAGTGATCTGGGCTCCCCTCGCCCTGGCCGGAAAAACGAACCGGGCGGGGAGAGGGGCT
>JAKFVC010000335.1 GCA_021732415.1 Planctomycetaceae bacterium | reverse complement strand
CCCCCAGCCCCTCTCCCCGGGGTACCAGGGCGAGGGGAGCAAAATCAACTTAGATCCTGCGTAGCTCGCTGAGCGGGGGTTATCGTGCACAGCCTGGCGGTCCGAGCTGTCCATACACCCACAGTAATTCTACGCTGAGATCCCCACTTCCGCCCCTGCATTCTTGGCCGATGTCAGGAGAATCTCGCAATCACCCCACTCTTTGTCGAGCAAATCCTCACGAAGCTGCGCGGCAGACCGGTTGTCAGGACACACGACGAAGGCCGTCGGCCCCCAGGACGATTGCCCGACGCCACGGATGCCTTGTTCTCGCAAGTGTTTGACGAGCGACGTCGTCTGGGGAGAAGAATAGACTCCACCTTGAGCGGGGGCAAAGTATTCGCCCACCAACTGACCAAACTGAAACAAGGCCTCGCTGCAGCCTTCGAAATCGCGTTCCAGGGTGGCGGGCAGGAGTTCGAGCAAAGCAAGCTGGCAAAGCTGGGCCGATACTGCTGTCGACATGGGAGGCAGTTTCGCGAAAGCCTCGATCTCGGCGGCGCCGCACAACCCGCGAACATTCTTCGGACGTACCAGGAGCAGGGGCCATTCTTCCGGCCAGGAGACCCTCGCGACGGCCGGAGAGACATGGTCAGTCAGACGCTTGCCTCCCTCAACCAGCAGGCCACCTTCCTGGAAGCCGTGAATTCCGAGGGCCGAACGTAGGCCGCGTCCCGCACGCTGCGCCAGTTCGGTGGCTTCGACTTTCCGGTCGCCGTGTAACGTCGAGGCGATGCGGGCCACCGCCAGCGCCAGTTGCGTACCCGATCCGAGACCAACGTGATGGTCGATCGACGTAGACATCTCCCACAGACATTTGGGAATGGTGAGTGCTGACAGACTGTGGCAACGTTGCACGACATCCAGGACTCGCTGCCGCCAGACTTCCGAGCCCGCATATTCGTCGGTGGCGTCGGCCTGATCGCGCACTTCGGCCGTCAGACGAAACCCAGGCTGTTCGACCATCAACCCGACCCCGCCGAATTGCCGCTTGGCTTGCGGGGCGTGCGCCAGCAATCCGAAATGTAACCTGGCGCCGGTCGAAACAGTCACACGATAAGGCATGTCAACGCTGGGATGGTAAAGGGCGGAATGAGAAGTCTGTCCGTCTATTGTGCAGAATCCCGCCAGACGTGCAAACGTCTGCCCGTAGCCCGACTCTCCGAGTCGGGAGTATTTCATAATCGGCCATCCCGACTCAGAGAGTCGGGCTACGATGTCCACCAGTGGCTGGTGACTGTGCCACCAGTGAGCTAGAATCCCGGCGTGCGATGCAGCGGGCATCGCGATGCGACAAGTGGCACCAGGAGTGAACCAGCATGATGATCGCGCAATGGCGTCAGTGGGTGGCCGTAGTGGCCGTGCTGATGGCAGTTTCAACGGCACAGGCGAATGTGCGGTTACCGGCCATTATCGGTAACAACATGGTCCTGCAGAAGGATGTTCCGCTGCCCATCTGGGGCTGGGCCGATCCTGGTGAAAACATCACCGTGACGATGGGCGAAAGCATGGCTACGGCGAAAGCCGACGGGGCCGGCAAGTGGAAAGTCGTGCTGCCCGCCGAGAAAACGGCCGGTGGCCCGCATGAAATGATCGTCGCAGGCAAGAACGCGATCAAGATCTCGAACATCCTGATCGGCGAAGTCTGGGCCGGTTCGGGTCAGTCGAACATGCAGTGGGCGGTCTCGCAATCCGCAAATGCCAAGGAAGAGATTGCCGCCGCGAACTACCCCAAGATTCGCATTTTCGTCATTCCGCTGATTCCGGCCGGAACGCCGATTGACGACGTCCAGGCCTATCCCGGGCAGCAGAAGCCCCAGTGGGTCGAATGTACGCCTCAGTCGGTTGCCGGTTCTTCGGCCGTGTTGTACTTCTTCGGCCGCGAGATCCATAAGGACCTCAACGTTCCAGTGGGACTGATCACGACCGCCTGGGGTGGGACTCGGATTCAACCGTGGATCCCGCCGCAGGGTTATACGGCGATCCCTGAACTGGAAGAAGATAAGAATCTGATGGTCGACGCCCTGACCGCCTACGGTCAGGCTCTGGTCGCTTACACCGACGCCATGAAGGCCTACACCACGGCGCTCAAGACGGCCAAGCCGGCCGAAGCGATTCCCGCTCCTCCGGGAGTCCTGCCCGGGCACCCGTTGAACAACAATTTCCAGTGGACCGGCTTGTACAACGGGATGATCCATCCGATCGCGCCGTTTGGTATTCGCGGCTTCCTGTGGTACCAGGGGGAATCGAACAATGGCCAGGGAATGAAATACTTCCAGTTCAAGAAGGGCCTGATCGAAGGCTGGCGACAAGTTTGGAATCAAGAAGGTAACCGCGATTTCCCGTTCCTGTTTGCTCAGTTGGCTCCCTACAAGTACGGCGGAGACCCGACCAGCCTGCCGGGAATCTGGGAAGCCCAGACTGCAACCCTGTCGGTTAAGAACACCGGTATGGCTGTCTTGACTGATATTACTACTCTCAACGACATTCATCCGCCCAACAAGCAGGAAGTCGGCCGCCGGCTGTCCCTGTGGGCCTTGGCCAATACCTATGGCAAGAAGGATCTGGTCTACTCGGGTCCCTTGTACAAGTCGGTCAAGATCGACGGGAACAAGGCCGTCGTCACATTCGAGCACGGAGCGGGCTTGAAGTCGCGTGACGGCAAGGATCTGACATGGTGGACCATCGCTGGAGCCGACAAGAAGTTCGTCCCGGCCGTGGCCAAAATTGAAGGCGATACGATCGTTGTCACCGCCGAGGGCGTGACGGCCCCGGTGGCAGTCCGCTTCGGTTGGCACCAGTTGGCTGAACCGAATCTGGCGAATGGTGCGGGCCTCCCCGCGTCGCCCTTCCGGACCGACACCTGGACTGACGCCATGAACGTCAATCCGTAAGCTGCGGATTTCCGAACGACAACCAACGACCCCGTGGAATTCGTTTCTGCGGGGTCGTTGCGTTTTCGTGACGTCCGCCAAATGAAGTGCCCGTAGGATGGCCGCCCCGGCCGTCTTCCCCTGCGAATAGACGCAAAAATCAGCCGGACACGCTGGTCCCATCTGCCAAGTTCTTATCTGGGGCAAAGGAACGTCGGATGGCAAAGAATACGACGGCCGAGGCGGCCATCCTACAGTCTTACGGCTCGGTCTTGCCTGATGCGACGACTCGCTCTTGCTGTCTCGACGCGCTGTGGCGTACAGTCCGCCTTTCAGTCGATGTTTTGCTGGTTCACGGCAGGAAGCGCCTCTCCTCGCCGCAAACCCACTTCGACCGGCCTTATTTGCAGATAGAGGGTTGTTCGATGCGTTTGCTGGAGTTGGAACTGTGGGTGGATGAAGTCGCTCGGCTGACGCTGCCCGATCGGATTCACTGGTGCGACGGGACCGCGGAAGAGAGTGCGGCCCTCAATCAGTTGTTGGTCGACGACGGGACGTTCACGCCACTCGACCCGCAAAAGCATCCGAACTCGTTTCTCGCCCGCAGTGCGATCAACGATGTGTCGCGCACCGAGGGGCAGACCTACATCTGTTGTTCCAAACCCGAAGATGCCGGCCCGACCAACAACTGGAAGAATCCCCAGGAGATTCACCACACCTTGCGCGGCCTGTTTCGCGGCTGTATGCGCGGGCGGGTCATGTATGTCGTCCCCTATATCATGGGGCCACCGAACAGCCCGCACAGCCGGGTTGGGGTGGAACTGACCGACAGCCCGTATGTGGTCGCCAACATGCGGATCATGACGCGCATGGGACAGGTGGCACTCGACGAATACGAACGTCAGGGGAAGTTCGTCAAAGGCCTGCACAGCATCGGGTTGCTCGATCCACAGGAACGCTACATCTGCCATTTCCCTGAAGAAGAGAGCATTATCAGCTTCGGCTCGAATTATGGCGGGAACGCACTGCTGGGCAAGAAATGCTTCGCGTTGCGTCTCGCGAGTGCCATGGGCCGACGCGAAGGCTGGATGGCCGAGCACATGCTGATTCTCGGCATCACGGACCCTCAAGGTCGCAAGACGTACATCACCGCCGCGTTTCCTTCGGCGTGCGGAAAAACCAATCTGGCGATGCTGATTCCGCCTCCGGAATATCAAGCGGCCGGGTGGAAGGTCGAGACCATCGGTGACGATATCGCCTGGTTGCGATTCGGGCCGGACGGACGGTTGTACGCGATCAATCCCGAAGCGGGATTTTTCGGCGTGGCCCCGGGGACCAGTCCGCGCACCAATCCCAACGCAATGGCCGCCTGCAGCGCGAACACGATTTTTACGAATGTCGCCCTCTGCCCAGATCAGACAGTGTGGTGGGAGGGTCTCACAGACAAGCCCCCCGCAGAATGCATCGACTGGATGGGCAATGCCTGGAAGCCCGGCTCAGCGACTCCGGCCGCACATGCCAACAGTCGGTTTACAGCACCCGCCAGCCAATGCCCGTGCATCTCCCCCGAATGGGAGCGTCCCGAGGGGGTGCCCATCAGCGCGATGATTTTCGGCGGCCGGCGAGCCACCGTCATGCCGCTGGTATATCAAGCGTTTTCGTGGCAGCACGGCACATTCCTGGGTGCCACGATGACCAGCGAGAAGACGGCGGCGGCCACCGGCCCGGTGGGTGTACTGCGACAAGATCCCATGGCCATGCTGCCGTTTTGCGGGTACCACATGGGAGATTACTTTCAGCACTGGCTCGACATGGGCGAACGGGGCGGCGACAAGATGCCCAGCATCTTCCACGTCAATTGGTTCCGTAAAGATGCCAATGGCCGTTACCTATGGCCGGGCTTCAGCGACAATATGCACGTGTTGAAGTGGATCGTCGACCGCTGCCAGGGAACGGGCGCAGCGGTCACCACTCCATTGGGCTATATGCCAACGGCCGAGGCCTTGAACTTGACCGGATTGGGTTTAGGCCTGGAGCAACAGACGGAGCTCTTCAAAGTCGATCGCGATGAATGGCGGCTGGAAGTTCACGAACGCGAAAAATTCTTCAGACAGTTCGGCGACCGTCTGCCCGCTGGGTTGCGAGCAGAGAATGAAGCACTCAGGCAGCGGTTGAGCTAAGGTGCAGCCGCAACCGTGGGTCGGGTCTCCAGGCCCGACCGTGCCCGTAACGATCGGCGTCAAATGAATTCACCCCCCGCGAACGTCGCGCAGCGCCAGGCGACCGCGTAAATCGGCGCCGTATGTCCATTGAACATGATCAGCCGGCACGCGTTAGCGTCCGGTTCGCTCGCGGTATTAGTCTGAATGTAATCCCGAACCGTGGGCTAACGCCCAACGGCTGATAGGCTGAGGGACAATTGTCGTGTCGTTTTGCAAATCTCGTCGTGCGCTGCGCGAAGTTCGCGAGGGGTGAATGGTGTTTGACGCGAGTTGTTACGGGCACGGTCGGGCCTGGAGACCCGACCCACGACGCTGACGACACGACGCTCGCCTTGACACGTTTCGACGAAACGACGTATATAACCCGCGCGGGGCTCCCTTTATTTTTCTTCTACACGCTGCGATTGGGCGCGTATGGCCAATCCTGGGAATGACGGTTTCTTCAAAGCCGCTCCGCGTCTGCACACCCAGGTGGCCGACTGGACCAACGGAGAACGCCTGCTGTTGGTCGGCGGCGATGAAACTGTCGCCGCCGAGATCACAACTCTCTACCGCGCGGCGAATCGCTCTCTCCCCGGAATGCACTTGCTCGCGACTGCTGCGGCTGCCCTGGAGCAACTGGCGGAAGAATCTTTCGACTGCATTCTGGTGATCAACGCGGGCGGAGAACTGCGGCCTCGCGGCACCGATGCCCTGGATTTTTGCACGGCGGTCCGTGCTGCGGGCAGTACGGACGCAGTCCTGGTCCTATCCCTATCGGCCACCGATGCCTTATGGAAGGCCGCCTGTGAAGCCGAGGCCGAACTCTATGTTGGTCCGGCGTTGTGGCGGTCAAATACGTTATTACTGCTGATCGATCGCGCGATTCAACAGCGAGCGGCCTCCCGGCAAACTCAACGGCAAAATTGGGCCGATCGGCAGCGTCTGGATCGAGAACGGGAAGAATGCACCGAACTGATCCTGCAGCAGCGTCAGTTGTTGAATGAAGCACCGGCCGAGCAGTTCGGGAGTCTGGAAGGCATCTTGCCCCCCGAATTACCGTTGATCTACCGCGAATTGCTGCGAACCTACGTGATGACGGGCACTTCGGGGTTCGCATCCGAAATCTCCAAACTGGCACAGACATTTGCTCTGGCTCATCTCACCCCCCGCCAGGTTTTACAGTTGCACCTTGACCAACTGGAACTGCTGGTCAAGGGGATCGGGCAACGCAGTGCCCGGCATATTGTCGATCGGGCGAATATTCTGTGCCTCGAATTGATGCTCCTGCTGTGTGAGTGTTTCGAATCGCAGAACGCACGCACGTGGTGGGCTTGGCGAAGGCAGCCAGTCGCCGATCTGGGCCTATCGCTGGAACGCCGCGCGGCTTGATGCGATGATCTGGTCGTCTCCATAGCGGAACGTCGTAAGACTTCCGCCGCATGAATAGCCGATCATTCGTCGCCCCCGTTGGGCTTGTCCCAACGGAGCGGTGACTGGCCAGCTACATGGAGAGAAACGTTCTGGACCCTCTACGCGTGGTCTCCGATGCCCCCTGCCGCCTGCCATTCGATGCTTTAACAACTGTTCGCTCACGGCGGCAGGGGGCATCGGAGACATAAAGGTTGAGAATTCTGCCAAACTCACTGTTGGGTAGCTGACCAGTCAGCGCTCCGTTGGGACAAGCCCAACGGGGGCGGTTTCGAAATGTGCCTATCACATAACGGCTGCACCCGTTGGGCGCGCGGAAGTGCACAATAACAAAGAGGAAATGAACCTATGAAGGCCGTCAATCTGGCAACTTGCGTGGTCCTGTTCGTGGCCTTCTCCAGTCGGCCGTGTATCGGGCAAAACACAGATGCAGGTCCGAAGAAGGTCTATCAGGACCCGGCACGATTCGACAAAGAAATTCAGAGTTTCGAAGCGGCGGACCTGAAATCACCGCCGCCGGCTGGCGGAATTGTCTGCATCGGCAGTTCGAGCATGCGTGGCTGGCACGACACCATGCAGGAAGATCTGGCTCCTCTGACCCTCATTCCACGCGGGTTCGGTGGGAGCAATATGAATGACGCCCTCTTCTATACCGATCGCATGGTGCTCGCTTACAAACCGCGTGCTGTCGTGCTCTATGAGGGGGACAATGACATCGCGCAAGGAATTCCCCCGGAGGAAGTGGCCGAGAAATTTCAAGCATTTTTCAAGAAAGTGCACGCAGCTCTTCCCGAGTGTCGGATTTATGTCCTGTCGATCAAACCCAGCATCCGCCGGTGGGCCTTGTGGCCGAAATCTCAGGCCGCCAACAGTCTGATCAAGTCCCAGTGCGAGATGGACAAGCGGCTGACCTTCGTCGATCTAGTACGACAAATTACAATTTGCCCTTCACCAAGTCGAGTTTCTTCCAGAGCTTCGTGGTTTTCCTAAGTTCTCGCCATGTTCGGGGTCGTTGGTTTGCCGTGTTGCGTGTGGGGCGGCCGGTGTA
>JAKFVC010000316.1 GCA_021732415.1 Planctomycetaceae bacterium | reverse complement strand
GGGGAGATAGGAATTCGTTATGTTGATGCGACCTCGCCCGCCTGCCGGTGACTCGCATCGATCAGGCGACGTGCTTCCAACACGATCGCCAAGGCCAGACGACCAATATCATCGCGGCAGACCACATACGCCTCGGCTTCATCGGCCAAACCGTCTCGTGCTTTCGGATCCACAAACGGCAGCGACACGCGAATCGCCGCCCCCGTCACTATTGGACAAGCGGCGTCGGCTTCATCGCAAACCATGAGTGCCCCAAACCCGCTCTGAGGATTGCTGGCATCGTGATAGGTCTTGGAAAACTCCAGCGTTTCGAGCGACAACCCAAACAACCGCCGACCCCAACAGAATTGATACTGGGGATTCGGCAGCCCTTCCTCGCCACGCGAGGCGTCGGTCCCGAACGGCCACACGTCCACACCGATTGCCCGCAACGCTGTAATCGCCCGCGAGTTCACCGCGCTGGGATGCGTGCCGCCGCTGTAGCCGCGAATCTCTGGCAGTCCACAGTAGGCCCCAGACAAATTCAGCAGCATCGATAACAACACACTGCGCCGCGAGTTCCCGGTACACACCACAATCAACGGCAGTTCGGTTCCCGCCTGATAATGTTCCGCAATCCACTTCGCGAGCCTGTCGCGCTCGGCAGCATGGGCGGCCGGTATTTGCTCCAGGGAGATCATCAATTCGGTGAGATACGCCTGAATCTCAGGAAACAGTCCCGAGTTGGCAACAGCAGAAATCAACATGAAATAAAGTTGGTCCCGAAACCCGATTACACCTGCCGGTCACGTCATCCCATTTGTACAATCACGTGGGAAACCGCCACAACTCGCGAGGCTGGCATTTATTCGACATTTCGATAATAATGGAAACATGGAAGAACATCAAGCGATCCGCGCGCTGTCCGCATTAGCCCACGAATCCCGGCTCCGCATTTTCCGACTGCTCACCCGGCACGGCACAGAAGGACTCGCCGCCGGCAAGATTGCCGAACAGCTCGAACTGCCCGCCGCCACCCTGTCGTTCCACATCAAAGAACTGTCGAACGCCGGACTGGTCTTGGACCGCCGCGAGGGACGATCGGTGCTCTACTCATTGAACGCCGACGGGATGCAAAATTTTCTGAGCTTCCTGCTCGACGACTGCTGCGGAGGCCAGCCGGAACTCTGCGGGCCCCTCTATCAACTCAAGCCCAAGCCGAGACGCAAGAGGGCATCCAAGGAGGCCTGAGGCAGCTTGTGACTTTTAATGCCGCAATCACTCGAGTTCTCCAAGACGATGAGCGGTGCTCGCTTGTGGTTTCCCGAAGAACGCTGCGAATAGATCACTTTATCAACTAGGGATTTCTTCTGAAATCCGGCACCTCAGCAAAGCGGGGTAAATTGCGTCCACTATGACTGATCGTCTGAACCCAAAAACTACTCTTCGAATTTTGCCAGTAGTTTGTACAATACAATATGTCAGACAATCGGTTATCAAGATATTATCGACGGAGTCAGCTTGAGCATGAGGGTTGTGAAGGACAGAGAAGTAGCACATGTACTCGCGGTGGATGACGATCCCGGAGTGCGCGAGTTGCTGTCTCGCTGGGTGACGGATGCCGGGTACCGGTGTGCCCGTGCCGAGAATGCTCGCGATGCGTGGTCTCAGTTGCAGCAATACGAATTCGATTTGGTCACGCTGGATCTCCGCATGCCGGGTCGATCTGGGTTGGACTTGCTCAAACAGATCAAGCGTGAATATCCCGACGTCGCGGTCGTGATGCTGACGGGCGGCGGCGACACGACGAGCGCCATTGATGCACTCACCTCCGGAGCGTTTGGCTATCTTCAGAAGCCGACCGACAAAAAAGCCCTCATCAGCGAGATCCGCAAGGCCCTGGAGCAGCGCCAGGTCGCGCTGGATAATCGGCTGTATCTAGAATCACTGGCCGAAAAGGTCCGCCGTCAAACGGCCGCCCTCGCCGATGCTCATGAGGAAACGATTCAGCGGCTGATTCGCGCCTCTCTCTACCGCGAAGTCGAGACCGACGGTCACATTCGACGCATCGGCTACTACAGCGAGCTCTTAGCCCTGCAAGCCGGTTGGAGCTGCGAGCACGCGAAACTCATTCGGCTGGCGGCCCCTCTGCACGATATTGGCAAGATCGGAATCCCCGATTCCATTCTGCGCAAGCCGGGAAAGCTCAGCCCCCAGGAATCGTACCTGATGCAGTCGCATACGATCATCGGGGCCCAGATGCTGGCTGACTCCGAGGTCCCCATGTTGCAGATGGCGCATGAAATCGCACTGCATCACCATGAGCACTGGGACGGCAGCGGCTACCCCCACGGACAGCGCGGGCACTCCACTCCCGAAGCGGCGCGGATCGTCGCGATTGCCGATGCCTATGATGCCCTGTCGCACGATCGCATCTATCGCCCCGCCCTGCCAGCGAAACTCGTGCAATCCGCACTCGAAGAGGAATCAGGCCGGCAGTTTGATCCACTGTTACTGGACGCCTTCCTGAAAATCCTGCCCGCGATCCGCATGATGCAGGATTCGAATCTCGACAACGGCAATGGGTTGGTGAGATAGCGCTTAGTTTGATAGTGGCTCGAACTGAATCGGCTCGTTCTGGCCCAACAGCTCACTCCGGCGCCGCATGTAATGCGGATGCGCTTTCTGATACCGGTCGAACTTGATGATCTCGCGAATAGCCGACCAAATAACACCGATTAGAATGACGACGTACGCCAACAGGAAAAATTTAAGCGAGGGGTCTCGATTCGATTGAATTCCGTATCGAGTAAAAAATTCTACAAATACAATGACGAGTCCCGGGCAGAGCATTACCAGCACGGCAACGATCCCGACATACAACGTCGGCATACGTTTGACACCGTACCGAGTGGAAACCAAATACTTTTGACGTTCCAACTCCCATTCGCGTTCCAACTGGATGAGAGCCAACTGTGCCTTCATCTCCTCAATCTCGCCCATCCCCTCGGTGACCGGAGATTCTTCGAGTACTCGCTGCTTGGCAAGTTGAAATTCCTCGGGTGTCAGAGTACCGCTCTGCAGCAGGGCCTCTAGTTTCTGCAATTCATCGGACATTGTCATGAGTTGTTACCCGATTCGGTCTTCGCCATGCCAGCGCGACGTCACGCCACTAGCCATAGCTGCGTTAATCACAACGCCGTGCGGTCGTCTTGGGATCATTCATTTCCAAGCAAAAGCAGACCGGCGAGCCCCGTCCCGTTAGGGAAAGTGCCGTTCGTCTGTCTGAATGTGCTCCTCGGCGCGGGCCTGACTCCCCGGAAGAACCGGCGGCTAGCGCCGTGCCGCTCACGAGTCAGGCATCAATGCAAGAACCCGCACTCCCTCCACCTACAGCAATTCCTTAATCGCCTGCCCCTCCGAGAGCAACATCGGTCGCCCATCCGCGGACTGGAATGTAATCGCGTGCGGGTCGTAGCCCAGGGCCGTGAAGGCCGTCGCATGAATGTCGGCCGGAGAGATGGGCCGAGTTCGCGGGACGGCTCCGATCTTGTCAGATTCGCCCACGACTTGCCCGCCACGAATGCCGCCGCCCGCCAGAACCATCGTATAGCAGGATGGCCAATGGTCGCGTCCCGAGTCCTTATTAATCAATGGCGTGCGGCCAAAATCGCCCATCCAGATGACCAGCGTACTGTCGAGTAAGCCGCGTTCCGACAGGTCTTCGAGTAACGCCGTGTAACCCTGCTGCATCGGTGGAACCAGCTTCTGCTCCAGCCGGTTGAAGTTGTCCTTGTGTGTATCCCAGATAATACTGCGGCCATTGACCGTCGTCACAAACGGGACACCCGCTTCCACCAGTCGCCGGGCCAGCAGATGGGATTGTCCCCATGTATGTCGCCCATAGCGTTCGCGGACTGCGGTGGGCTCTTGCGATAAATCGAACGCCCTGCTGACCGCACTGGAATTGGCCATCGACAAGGCTTTCGCTTGCACGACATCATGGTCCCGAGCTGCCTCGGCCTCGATCCGGCAGCCGTGGCTGTCCAGTTGGCCCAACAAGTTGCTCCGCTGCTGTTGACGTTCCAGGCTGACTCCGTCCACTAATCCCATATCGGGAACATGAAAGCCAGCCGCATTGGGATCATTATTCAAGACCAGCGGATCGAATTTCGAACCCAGGCAAGAGCCATACTGCCCAGGCGTAATGTATTTCAAACTGTCGCAGTGCGGTTCCGGCGTGATGACATAGGGCGGCAGCTGACTGCTATAGCCGTCTCGCTGTGCCAGCCAGGCGGTCAGTGTCCCGAACGACGGAATATCGCTGCGACTGGGATTGATCAGCGTGCTGTCCATTTTGTACGGACGCCCGACAATCGACCAATGCATCCCGGAATTGTGACTGCTATGCCGGTGATGGACGCTCCGCACAATCGCCAGCTTGTCCGCGTGCCTGGCAAGCTGCGGCAACAACTCAGAAACATAAATCCCCGGCACATTGGTTTCGATCGGTCGATACGGACCGCGAACGTTGTCCGGCGCGTGGGGCTTGGGGTCCCACAAGTCGATGTGACTCGGCGCACCACAGTTGAAAATCAGAATCACCGATTTCGCGCGGGGCGTGCTCACCGGTGGCGTGGTTGCCGCGGCTCGCAACCAATCGACCGACAGGAGGCTCGATGCACCCACGCCCGTCGACGCCAACTGCATTGCCAACCGGCGCGAAATCCGGTTGTTTTGCGGGTATGGATCAGAACTCATCATCTCAAATCGTTCCCTGGGGTCGAATTCGCATCAATTCCTGTTTATACATTACCACACGCGGTTCCTTTCCGGCAACGGGAAAGTTCGGAACTGTCCTGCCATTGGTAAAGAGGGCCCCCATCATGCTTATAAGTCCATCAGACCAACTCTTCGCCGAAACTTAACACCATCTTGACGTAACTTTTGGCCGGATGCCTCTACTCTCACCTGGTGAGTCGCCGCGTCGTTGTGATCACCGCACAACGCCGCGGCGAAGTTTGCTTACTGAGAGATGATCAAGCTATCCGGCGGAGACCGGTTCAGCCGTCAGGAGAAATTGGAATAATGCGAGAACGACGCGGATCTGCTCGTGGGTTTACGCACATCGAACTGCTCGTGGTCAAGCTCTTCTGCACCGCTCTATTGACCATCACCAGCAGCGAGTCACGGGGCGCAGACGACACTCGCCGACCCAATATTATCATGATCGTCGCCGATGACTTCGGTTATGGAGACCTGGGCGTCCACGGCTGCAGAGATCTCTCGACACCCCATATCGATTCCCTCGCCGCCGCCGGAGTCCGCTGCACCAACGGCTATGTGAGCGCCCCCGTCTGCAGCCCGACACGAGCCGGTTTGCTGACAGGTCGCTACCAGCAACGGTTCGGCCATGAATTCAACGAAGCGACGCCTCACAGCGAGCTCGACCTGAAACAGGTCACCATCGCCGACCGCCTCCAAAAAGCGGGCTATGCCACTGGCATGGTCGGAAAATGGCACCTCGGCAACGATGATTCGCACCGGCCGCAAAAACGGGGCTTTGATGAGTTCTTCGGTTTCCTCGCGGGATCCAACTCGTATCTCCCCAACCGCAAGACCGGCATTGTCCCCAACATCCTGCGCGGCACCGAAGATGCCAACGAAAAGGAATATCTCACAACAGGCTTCGGTCGTGAAGCAGCGAACTTCATCAACCAGCACAAGCAGCAGCCGTTCTTCCTGTATCTGCCATTCAATGCCACGCACAATCCGCGCGAAGCCACCGACAAGAACCTCGAGCGTTATGCGTCCATCACCAACGAAAAGCGGCGGACCTTCGCAGCCATGACGGCGTCAATGGACGATGCCGTCGGCCGCGTTCTGGAAGCGCTCCGCGAAAACAAGCTCGAAGAGAATACCCTCATCGCCTTTATCAGCGACAACGGCGGCCCCTCGCAAATCAACGGATCGAGCAACACCCCGTTCCGTGGTGTGAAGGGAGAAACTCGCGAAGGGGGAATCCACACGCCTTTCATCCTGCAGTGGAAAGGCAAGCTACCCAAAGGCGTGACGTACGATCCGATGGTTATCTCGCTCGATCTACACCCGACCTTTCTGCAGGCCGCAGGCATTGCGATCCCCCCCGACGCCAAGCTGGACGGTGTCAACTTGCTACCGCATCTCACGGGCGAGACGAAAGCCGTACCACACGACACGTTGTATTGGCGCTATAACGCCCCGCCGCTGAAATCTGACCGCTATAAGTGGGCCATCCGCCGCGGTAACTGGAAGTTGTTCACTGATATCAACAGTAATCACAACAAAGACAAGCAACCCGTTCGAGACGGAAATCTCATGCTGGTCGATCTCTCGCAGGACGCGACCGAAAGCCACGACCTCTCAGCCAAGCACCCCGAGAAGCGTCAAGAGCTGCTCGCCGCCTGGCAGAAATGGAACGCCGAACTACCGACCTCGCCGACCAAGAAATACACAGCCGACGCCGATTCACAGTAATCGTCGTCCGGAGGATGAGGCATTCACTTCTTCGCTTTATTTGATGCTCGCGGCGGCACAATCGACGACGGATCCATCTTCTTCAACAGCTCCGCATCCGGCCCACCGCCAAACTGCTTCCAATAGAGTTCCTTAAACGGGTTGATCTTCGGACCGACAACGTTCTCATTGACCTGCAGCGACTGCAAGCTGTCCCACCACGCATCATATTCCGACCGCAATTTCGCCACGACGTCGGGATGCTCGGCAATCACGTTCTTCGCTTCGCCGGGATCGCTTCCTAGATCGTACAGCTCGGCATTGTTGACCAACGTAAAGCGACGATTCTGGATCGAACACTTCGCAAACTTCGCCCCAGCCATCTGTCCGTGCGGCCAACGTCCCAGATGCGTGACCAGATAGCGATCAGGCCACTCGGACTGCGGATTCTTTAAGAGCGGCAACAAATTCCGCCCCTCGACCTGTTGTTTAATATTGTCGCCCAGCTTCGCACCAGCGATTTCAGCCAGCGTTGCAAACATGTCGATGTGAGCCGTCAGTGCAGTGCAATCCACGCCCCCAGAAAACCCCGCAGGCCAGCGCCAGAATGAGGGGACTCGCGTGCCACCTTGATAGGGTGTCGCCTTCGCTCCGCGCATCCCGGCATTGTAAATCGGCACACCCTGGGTGCCTCCGTTATCGGTCAGGAAAACCACCAGCGTATTCTGCTCGATCCCCCACTCATCCAGTTTCTTCAGCAGCGTGCCAAAGTTGGAATCGATGTTCTCGATCATGCCGTAGAACTTCGCGGTCTCCTCCGGCACCTTCCCGAGATAGTGCTCATAGTAGCCCTTCGGCAACACATGCGGATCGTGCGCCGCGTTAAGTGACACATACGCCAGAAAAGGTTTGTCGAGCTGCCTCTGACCATCCATCCACTTAATCGCCTGCCCGAAAAACAGGTCGGTGCAATACCCCTGCGTCTTTTCAAACTGGCCATTATGCAAGAGTGCCGGATTAATATTGGTATTGCCCGGAGCATCCCCGCAACTCCCCGGATACGTCTGCCCGATCCCGCCGCCTCCATGAATATACACCTCATCGAACCCACGCTGCTCAGGACGATACGCGGCCTCATCCCCAGATGCCATTTCCCGAAGATCCCCGTCGTATATTGAGCCGACTTGAGCACCTGGGCAATCGTCGTCGCCTTCAACGTCAACCGCTCGCGTTCATA
>JAKFVC010000259.1 GCA_021732415.1 Planctomycetaceae bacterium | reverse complement strand
GCCCATTGCTGCCCACCCCTGACCGACCGACAATCCGATCCTCGACTCCCCTGGCCACCGCTGCGCCCTGGGGGTAGGGGGGAAGAAGTAATGAACCTCAATTCCGACAAAATAAATCAACAGGCCGTTACGGCACTGGGCTCACCAAATAAGATAGTAGGTTCAATTCATGCCCGATCTGCGAAAAGATCCAATCGTTGGCCGCTGGGTGATCATCGCGACCGATCGCGCCAAGCGACCGCACGACTTCACTCGGGAAAAAGAACGCTCCACCACCGCCACGGGATTTGACCCGTTTCTGGCCGGCAATGAGAGCGCCACACCCTCAGAAATCCTGGCCTATCGCGAACCGGGCACCCATCGGGACAAGCCAGGCTGGCGTGTGCGCGTCGTGCCCAACAAGTTTCCCGCCTTGCAGGTCGAAGGGCTGCTCAGCAAACGGGGCGACGGCATTTACGACTTGATGAACGGGATCGGCGCCCACGAAGTCATCATCGAATGCCCGCACTACGAAGAAAGTATGTCCCGGCTGACGCTCGACAACATCCGCGAAGTCATCTGGGTCTATCGCGACCGACTGGTCGATCTCAAAAAGGATCGCCGCCTGGTGCATGGGCTGGTGTTCAAGAACAAGGGGGCTCTCGCCGGAGCCACCATCGACCACAGCCACTCGCAGCTGATCGTCACCCCCGTCGTTCCCATTAACGTCTGGGAAGAGATGGAAGGGGCGCTGGGCTTTTACAATTATCGGGGTCGTTGCATCTTTTGCGATATGATCCAGCAGGAACTGGCCACCGGCAGCCGGATTGTCCTCGATTTGCCCAATTTTGTGGTGTTTTGCCCCTTCGCCAGTCGCTTCCCCTTCGAAACCTGGATTTTACCCAAACAGCACTCCAGTCACTTTGAAAACATTCAGCGACAACAAGTTGAAGAATTGGGACTGGTACTCAAGACTGTGCTGTGTAAACTAGAACTCGCGCTCGACGACCCGCCGTACAACTACATTATCCACACGGCCCCGTTTGACACTCAGGAACTGCAGCATTACCACTGGCACATCGAGATCATGCCTCGTCTGACGCGCGTCGCTGGCTTTGAATGGGGCAGCGGCTTCTATATCAACCCGGTCCTGCCCGAACAGGCCGCGGCGTTTTTGCGAGACACTGATATCGATCCTGCGCGGATGGTGTGAAATTTACGAAGAAGATTCTCACGCAAAGGCGCCAAGGCGCAAAGCAGAAATAGACAAAGCGTGCCTTGCTTCCCTTTGCGACTTGGCGCCTTTGCGTGAGACAATTGTATTGAATTGGAATGTCATCAGCGTTTTGATTCGCGGTCGTGATCGATAACCAGCCACACTCAATTTAACTTAGCGCGAAGCGAAATTTCAGGATATCCTGCCATGAATCGTTTGCGATTGGCCCTCGTATTTCACGATCACCAACCGATCGGTAATTTCGACGGTGTGTTCGAAGGGGCTTATCAAGACAGTTATCTGCCGTTGCTGGATGTCCTGCGCGACTATCCCGACCTCCCGATAGTTTTGCACACCTCCGGCAGCCTGCTGGAATGGATCGTGGCCAACCATCCGGAATACGTCGACCTCGTTCGCGGATTTGTCGATCGCGGGCAGATGGAGATCCTCGGCGGACCGTTCTACGAACCGATCCTCGCCTGCATTCCCCGTCGCGACCGCATCGGCCAGATGGTCCTTTACTCGGACTATCTCGAACGTCACTTCGGGGCCCGAGTCCGCGGCATGTGGGTGCCGGAACGCGTCTGGGAGCAATCTTTCGCAGCCGACATCGCTGACGCCGGTATTGAATACACGCTGCTGGACGACTTCCACTTCCGCAACAGCGGCATGCATCCCGACCAGATGCACGGCTACTATCTGACGGAAGAAGAAGGCCGGTTGCTCAAGATTTTCCCCGGCAGCGAGAAACTGCGCTACACGATCCCGTGGCAAGACCCCGAAGAGACAATCAAGTACCTCAAGGGTCTGCACGAGAAATTTCCCAACGCGGCGGTCGTCTGCGGGGATGACGGTGAGAAGTTTGGCACCTGGCCCGGATCGAAAGCCCACGTCTTCGAAAAGGGTTGGCTACGACGATTTCTCGACGCCCTGCGAGCCAACCGCGACTGGCTGAATGTCTGCACGACGGCCGACATCATCGACAACACGCCGCCGCTGGGTTCGGTCTACCTGCCTGATGCCAGCTATCGCGAAATGTGCGAATGGGCCCTGCCCCCCGAACGGCAGCTCGAATACGCGCATCTCACCCGAACGCACGAAAATGACGCCGACTGGCCGCAGTTGAAGCAGTTCATGCGCGGCGGCTTCTGGCGCAATTTCCGCGTCAAGTATTCGGAAGCCAACGAGATGTACTGCCGGATGCTCGAAGTCAGTCGCCGGTTGGAGGAATTCCAACTGACGGCCGCAGCGGAGCTGCATCCCGAGACCCTGGCCAAGGCCCGCGTCGAACTGTACCGCGCTCAGTGCAATTGCTCGTACTGGCACGGGGCCTTCGGTGGCCTGTATCTGCCGCACCTGCGAAATGCGGTCTACCATCACTTGATTGCCGCCGACAATTTGCTGGAACAGATTGCCGGACGGAGCGGTCACTGGGTGCAGGTGGTCGCCGATGACTTCAATCTCGATGCCCGGAAAGAGGTGCGTCTGGCAGGAGATCGGCTGGTGGCCTATCTGTCACCGAGTCGCGGCGGGCACCTGTTTGAGCTCGATATCCGGTCAACCAAACACAACGCTCTGGCGACGCTGAATCGGCGACCCGAATCGTACCACGACCGCATTCGGGCCTTCGCGGAAAACCGTGAGCTGGGTGGCAAGGTCGCCAGCATTCAAGGTGAGGTGATCTTCAAGCAGCCGGGGTTGGAAAAGAAGCTGATCTACGATAACTGGCCTCGCAAGAGCCTCGTCGATCACTTCTATTCTGCCGACACCGAACTGTCCGACGTCCAGCGTTGCGAAGGGGATATCGGGGACTTTGTGCTCGGCGTCTATGAGACTGTCCTGCGGCGTACCGCTCAGCGCGTGGAAGTGCAGATGACACGACAGGGTCAGGCCGGCCCGCATCAGATTCAGGTTTCGAAGACGGTGTCGCTGGATGTCGAGCACCCTGGCGAACTCGATATCGTCTATCAACTCGAAAAACTGCCCGTCGGTGAAACGCTCCACTTTGGTGTCGAGTTCAACTTTGCGGGCATGGCAGCCGGGGCAGCCGACCGCTACTACTACGATTCTCGTGGCCGGCAGATCGGTCAATTGGAAGCCGTACAAGATCTGCCGCCGAGCGACCGATTGGGTCTCGTCGACGAATGGCTGGGCGAGGATCTGAGCCTGGAGCTTTCCGAGCCCGCCAGGTTTTGGACGTTGCCCGTCGAGACCATCAGCCAATCCGAAGGGGGTTTTGAAGCGGTCCACCAGAGCAGTTGCGTGATCCCACATTGGCGAGTCACCGCCGGGGCTGACGGCCGCTGGAGCGTGCGGATCAGCTTGTCGGTGGATACGTCGGCAGCTCAGGCCCGCAAGTTACGAGAGGCCGCCGTTGTGGGGTGAAGCCGGTGATGTTAGGCGTAGCGGAATCTCGTAAGAGTTCCGCCCGGAAGTCTGGAGACTATCGCGGAACTCTTACGAGAATCCGCTACTGTGATTCCATGTCACGACAGCTTCCAGCGCGCCTGCCGTAGCTGGGCATTCGGCGAATCCTTCAACAACTCGTACCAGACCGTGACGAAGCTTCCGTCCGGGCACTCAACCGTCGACGGATAACCCAGATCTCCCGTGTGACCATCAGCGCTGATGGTCAGCGGTTCGCCCCAAGTCTTACCGTGATCGCCGCTGATTCGAGCCTGATTGCCGAACGGTTTGCGACGATGGCCGTAGCTCATCAGCAAGCGACCGTCTTTCAGCCGCAAGAGATGAGAAGGCAGTCCCCAGACGTTGATCGCGTGCGGCACCGACCAGGTCTTGCCGCCGTCGCTCGATTCCGTCTGCAGCGTTTCACCGCGGTTGCTCTGATTGTGATTGCGGATATGCACCACCAATGACCCATCCGCGCATTCCACGCCATGGAGTTCGTGATACTCGCGATGGTCGTCTCCCGGTCGAGTCGGAATTGTCGCCAGCCAGTTCCAAGTCTGACCGTCATCCGTCGACTGGCAGACGCCGACGCGTTCCTCTTTGGTCCACAGCTCTTTTCCAGGATAGAGAACTCGACCATCGGAAAGGGCAATCGGTCCGTGAGGACTATTGACTGGCACCGCATAGCGGCTGGACCAGGTCACGCCGCCATCGGTGGAGCGGATCATCCAGGTTCCCACTTCGCGCTGCCGCTGCTCGGCGGAAATGCGATGATGAACCGCGCGCCATTCGGCGAGTTTGATTTCGGTCCAGGCTCCAGGCTGACCGACGGCTAACTTCTCAGCTTTTTCCAGCAGTTTGGCATAGGCCAGCGACGTGAACGTGGAGACGAGAATTGTCCCTTTGGCCGTTTCTACCACGCCCGCGTCGCGGTCGTCAATCGGGCCATCAAGCAACACCTGTGGCCAGCGCCAGGTGTGACCGTCGTCCTGCGAACGCATTAGTTCCACGCGGCCAAACGGACAAACGTGTGCTTCGCGTCCGCCGGAAAATACCAGCAGTAATTCACCGTTGCGACGTCGAGTCAGTGTCGGCCAGCCATGGTAGAGCGGTGGTTTCCAACTGATGGTTCGGACTTCCTCAATCGTCAATTTGGGGGCTGCCGGAGCTGGACCAAATCCCGTGAGGGCAATTGCTCCAGCACCCACTAGCGTCCCGATGGCATCGCGTCTGGTGATCAAACTAGGCATAGTGTTTCTCGACGAGTCACCCTTCATATCATCCAGGCGAGCTCGGGGCTTACGCCACTCGGCTCACCTGATTCACTTGTCGTGCAATCATATCCTCCAATCGAAACGCTGTCGTGGCTGGTCGTTGGAGTACCTACCACGCAAAGAACGAACAGACCCCGAGAGCCCAGATGGACGTCCCGAGGTCGGTTCGTTCGAGAATACTGCGATGATTCAAACGCTGGCGTGCATTGTCACCGGACAACTAGCGGCTGGATTCGCCACCACCCTGGTGGATTCCACAGACGATGTCGCAGGACATGTTGGTATCGCAGTCATCGATGTGGTCGATGAAGCAACTGCCACCGAAGCTGCTCTTAATCTTGCCGTTGCCGTAGGCATGGAAGCCGCTGAAGGCGTAGGACTGATTCAGCGAGCCGACAGCGTTCGAGATGTCATTCAATTCTGTATTCACGGCCACCGCGACTTCGCTCCAGCCGACGATCAAGGCCAGCACGGCGATCGTGATGATCAAGACCAATTCAATGGAAACCACGGCACCGTTCTGATCCAACCAGAAATTCTTCAACATGACTGCGTGTCCTCTAGTAGTTCTTGAGACGAATGTGTTTGTGAGTGTGTGCAATTCAATTCGCACTGACCACTGCCCCCTTGAGGTACCGACAACCTGTTAGGGAACATCTATGTGTACTGCAACCGTTGTTATGACTTGGCTATGCTGCACTTTCTAGCAACCAGGTCGCTCGACCACCGGCCGGGATGTTCCAGCGACTTTGAGTTGCGTCTGCTTTGCTCCCTGACCGAGTCAGGGAGCCGTTCACTGGGCGCACGATAAGCGAACGATTGGGGGCACCGACTGCCCTGGATCAGTTCGTATCACCGAGATCAGTGACCGGGGAGAGCTATCTTCACCTGATGTTCTGAATCAGGTGAGAACGAAAAAGATGTAACGCATTCGCGGTGCCAATCGAGGCCCGGCGCGCCGCAACGGCGCACTTCTCCGCAAGCGAATCTCGCTCAAACGCCGAAGAAATACGTGTATTTACGCTCGCGCAGAATTTGCGCGGCGAGGCAATTTCCGGTCAGTCACGCGGGCACTGACCTCGGCCGTTTGTATCAGACGCTTAACAAATCGCACTTTCGTTTTTGACACACGTCAAGCGGGCACGACAACCGTTGCCAGCCGCGTGGTTTCAGGTGTTGCTCCGGATTCTGCGAAACCACTGAAGTTGTCGTGGTTTACAGTCGACAAGTCCTTATTTTCGTCAGATCCGGCTGTTACGTCTGCAACACGATGTTCTGATGAATGCACGTTGCGCGCCAGATGTTGCATTTACGCCTCATTTTCCGTGACTGGGGATGTCTGTCTTAGGTCCCTTATGTCGTTTCCGTCCCTTCTGAGGAAAGGGACTTAAAGGAGGGAAAGGACATAAGGGACAGAAATGGGAAACCAAAAATGCCGGCAGCCCGGTTGAGCGAACAACCGGGCTGCACAAATGAAATGTCGTGAATCGCGATTACGGCTTCTTCAGGGCATTCACCGCCACCATCTGCAGATCACGGCGCAAATCGGAACCATCTGCGTTCTGCAGTCCAACGCGCTGGATCATCAGAATCACGAACAGATCCTGCTGTGGATCAACCCAACCCTGGGTTCCAAACGCGCCGCCGTGGCCGTAAGTGCCCGCGGACAGCATGGTGTGAACGCCGCTCGGTTGACGCACCACCGCCCAGCCGTAGCCGAAGCCCATTCCGGGAGTGAATCCGCATTCCAGTTTGCCGGTTTGAACTTTGGTCATCTCGGCGACACTGTCCGCGGTGAGAATTTTCACCGGACCGTTGGACCCCTTCAGAAGCATCAGCTGGTAGAGCTTGGCAATGTCGGCACCCGTCGAGTACAGGCCACCGGCCGGGATCGGATGCTTGGCATCGCGAGTTGGCCCGAGCAGCGAATAGGCAATGTATTTCAGCTTGCCTTCTTTTTGCTCGTACAGGCCAGCCAGTCGCTGCAGTTGTTCGTCGGTCGGATAGAAGGTGGTGTCCTTCATTCCCAGCGGTTCAAAGATCCGTTGGGCCAGAAAACTCTCGTACGACTGGCCTGAGACGACTTCTATAATCCGGCCCAGTGTGTCGATACCCGCGTTGCAGTAGGCCCATTTGCTCCCGGGGGCAAAGTCGAGAGGCTGTTTGGCACTCACTTCGACGGCTTGCTTCAATGTCAACTGACGCTTGAAATACAGATCTCCGTGGGGCGCGGGAAATCCTCCCGGCAAACCTGACGTATGCGTCAACAGGTCACGAATCGTAATGGGCCGAGCAGGAGCGTCCAATTTGACGTTGCCTCCTTCGCGGCTGACGACCAGTTTCTGGCCGGCAAATTCCGGCAGATATTTCTCGACCGGATCATCAACGGACAGCTTTTTCTCCTCGACGAGAAGCATGATGCCCATGGCCGTAATCGGTTTGGTCATCGACGCGATACGAAACAGAGCATCCTTCGGCATGGCTTGGGACGCTTCGATGTTCTGCTGCCCGACGGCTTCGATACTGGCGATTCCGTCTTTCGAGCCGATGACCGTGACCGCACCGGCGATGAGGTGCTCATCGACATAGCGCTGCATCTTTTCGCGGATCGTGGCGAGTTTCGCCGAGTCGAACTCTGCAGCCCAACTGGTGCCGGAGAGAAGTAGCAGTAGTCCCCACACCAGACATGAATTGATCCAACCCCTGCGCATGGCGAGCGTCCTCCGTAGTGATTTGAGACAGATTGCCGTTCCCCACGGCGACTGCATCAAACACAGTTGAGGAGAGCAATTCAAGGGTGAAGGAGGAAGGGTGAAGGGTGAAAAGATGGCGTGATCGTATTCGCTTGGATGGGACTTATGGGAATAAGGTAGCAGGGACACAGGTGACCAGGAGCAATGGAAATCCCATAAGTCCCATTGGTCCCATCCGTCCCATAAGTCCCATCAAAACCCCACCAAAGAAAAAGAGGTTCGTCAGCAAAATGTGTGGGTTGATTTGGGCTCAGGAAGGTGCCCAAGGTTGTGTAATAGCGCGAGTTTCGCGACGTTTGCAGTGCGAAAGCCATAGCTTCTTCTGGTAACCACTTTCACTTTG
>JAKFVC010000306.1 GCA_021732415.1 Planctomycetaceae bacterium | reverse complement strand
GTCGTTAGATAACTCCATCATTGCCAACCACTCTCCAGGATGCACTTCTTTTCGATCCGCGAATTCCCTCGCCTGTTTCAGACCATCAGTACAGATTAATATTCACCACAGATTCTGCCGTAGAGCCTTTTTTCATGGGCCACGCACCGGGCAAAGCAGCAATCGTACGCTACACGCACTTGACTGATTTGGAACGTCAATATCGCCGACTTCTGGATACGGATTGGCGACCAATCGTCGATGCGATTCTTACGCGGATACAGGAACTGACTAACGGTAATCTCAATTGATCCCACGTACTTAACTGACCAGCATCCGCTCATTGCTTGTGGTGCAGATAACTGTTCGAATGCACTGAAATTCGCGTTATGGCTAGACCTCATGATTACGCGGGCGCAACTTTCGCAAATATATCAGGCATTCATTTGACGGATTTCGTCAGACGCTGATATTCCTATCCACCTTGTACGACGACAACGCAGTTACTTCCAGCAAGTAGTTTTCCCTGTCAGACTCTGTCAGTTCAAGTTGCAAAACGCACTGGCGTAGGTAGCACCCCAGCCCGCCCAATGGCGGGCTGGAAACAGATCGACTTGACTTAAGTGACTCCGAGGTTTCGATTAGCCGGGCTCGTTCCTTTTGAAGATTCGGCGTGAAAACTCTCCCAGGAAGCATGCAGTTTCCGGCGCAGTTGTGATACTCGAGCCGCCGAGATTGCGAATCGTCTCGCGATCTCACCCGGCGAATCACCGTTGGCGAGTGCCTCAGCCACGCGACGATCACGGTTGGGCAATCGTGATAGCCATTCGGGGAAATCAATCCGGAAGCAGACTTGGTCGGGGATGGGCGTCTGATAGTCTTCCACGACGACCTCAATCCATTCGGCTGTGTGGCGATTAAATAGATCCAGCCTTTCCATCCGCAGTTGCTTCCGTTGTTGTGCATACTCCGACGACACATCGCGCACATTCAGCGACCCGCCGACGCGGCGACCATCCTGGACCTGAGCGATGGCGAACTGGGCCAAGACCGAGGGAAAAACGAACTGCAAGCGTCCTCTTTCAACCATCCGAGAAAAAGCCACGAAGGCATTGGCCAGCGCCTCTTGCATGGCTTCCTCACGCCGCTCAACGCGCAGCCGGCGGAATCCGTGTTGAATGTAATTCCGCAGTGCGGGGAACATGTCCTGAAAAATAGTTGCACTTACTTCATTCGACAGCGGAGATTGAGTAATAGCGATACTCATGGAGCGATCCCCCAAGATCAGGGTTGAGACCGCCCCTGCCGGGCGGTCTGTGAGAACACAAACCGCCCGGCAATCGGGCACGCTGTTGGGACCAATCGCGAATACGACGACGAGTGATCGGTCCCCGGCAGACGCTGCTAGGCAGAATCTGAATAGGTCGCTCAGCGTCGGCAGAGACGCTGATAGTTAAGTCCTATCACTCTATATTGCCGCGTTTCGGGGCCGATTTAAGGCAGCCAATTGATCCGTCGGCTTCTGACCGCACTATCGATCCGTGCGGCAATTGGATCACCTGAGCAAGGATCACGACAAAGGTGCGGTGGACTTTGCCCTGAGCGAGTCGGTGCTCCAGAGCCTGGATTACCTCCGCTCTCCCCAAAAATCGAGGGCGTTGCGCAGGACGAGCAGCGAAGCCCCCTCGGACGTCGCCAGCCCCGACCGCGCCCGAATGGCTGCCAGCGGATCAGAACTCGATCCGACCACCCTGGTCGGGGCTCCCACCGTCGCTCCCAGCGATAACCCGCGGTCGAGATCCCAGCCAGCCGCCAACTGCGCTCTCGACAGAGTTCACCGATTCCCCGGAGGGCTTCGTCCGGCTCAAACGTGTGGACATACAGGCCACTGAAAGCGGCGCAGATGTATTCAGACAACGTGGAGGCCAAGCTCCTAGCAGACTTTCTGTGAAAGTGAGATCAAAGAATGCAAAAACCACTCGTGGAAAGTGGCGATAACGTGAATCGTCAGGTTGTTGAAGGCGAAGATTCTGAAGCTGTTCTGACCCGCTTCGGGGCTGGTTCGCGTCATCACCGCGAGAGGTCAGCAGGACGATCCATCAGATGCTCCGGGATTCGCAGCGGTACGAACTCGCCTCGGCACCGCGGATGATGTCCATGGTTTCGACTTTCCTGACATTAGTTTCCCGGATGTGAAACACCCAGAGCGACTCAGGCGTCTCTCGTTCCGAGTCGCTCGCGGAGACATGAGCCCCGACCTTGTACTGCCACTCGTCGTTCTCCCTCACCGCCCGGAATACCCCGAGGATGGCCACGTCGGTGAGATCGGGGACGTATGACTGAAGCGCATCCCGGACGCTCAACTTTGAGAAAACATGTGCAAACATGACGGAACCCAGCGAACAAGCAATAACTTAGCTCAGATTCGACCGTAGCCACGGGCTGAGCATCCCATGTTCGATGTCTATTTCAGTCCGCGTGTCGTGCGACGATTGCAGAACAATCACGACGCTGAAGTCCTTGCCGGTTTCCTTGGTGATCTCGACCGGCTGGGGCACAGTCGCAACAGCATTCTCCAGTACGTGAGGGCGGCGGAGTTACTACTGCGCTGGCTGCGGCGTCGTAAACAACCGGTTGCCGCCTCACCGGGGCATAGGGTTCAATAGGTACTCAATTTGCGGATCGATGATCAAATCGACGAGCAGACTTTTAACCGCAGCAGACTGAATCGCGAGATCGGCTCGCAGCGATCAAGATACAGGTGGATGTGCTGGACCGGACGCGGGACGAAAACGCAGAACTGGCTTCCAAGGTGTTTGGACTTTCTCAAACCCTTCGCCAGAAATGGCTTACCGCCGATTACTCGAAAAAACGCAGAATCCTCGAAATTGTTTGGTTGAACTGCCGCCTCTTCAGCGCAACTCTATGCCCAGAAGTAAGAAAGCCCTTCGACGTTCTCGCCGAAGGGCTTCTTACCGAAGAAAGTGGAGGCGGCGGGAATTGAACCCGCGTCTGTTTCGCATCGAAGTCATGAACCCGCTTGTAGTTGCGTGAAAGCAGTACCTTGCTCTGCCGGAAATGTGCTGGTGGAACGCGACGCTGATTGGCTTCGATTGTCAGAGCTTGACGCTGATCTGCAGAGTGTCCTACTCGTATGGTCAAAGATTTCGCGACCTGTTCAGAAGAAAATTCTTGCCCTTGTAGCGACCGGAAAATAGCACACTGCAGGGCCGCCACATCGTAAAGTCCCCACACCACGGTCGTCACAAGAGCCGCATCGGTCGATGCCACTGTCGATGCCACCGACGCACGCTGGCGGCATTAAGAAACGGAGGAAATGAGCGTTTTTTGACAGGACAAACTAGTCATTGTGTGGAGCGTCACTTGCACCACGCTTAGCGTCATACAAGCTGAGGAACGCCATGTGTGACGATGATTGAGTGGAGTATCGGAAGTTTGGGTTCCAAACGTTTTGCGTTTGCGATCTCACCGACGTTGCCTTCCGAAACTCGCCACGAATGAAACTGCGACGGTCATGATTGATCTCGCCGATGAGGGCCGAGGGGTAGGACGATTCCCACGAGGAAACTGGTCGCGTGGGGCCTGATACTATTGAAAACCCGCCATCTCGTGCGCGACCGGCGGCGGCGCGAGGCGGTCGTAAAGACGAACTTGCTGAGATTTCAAAGGAATACGAGGATCAATGTGACCGACGGTCTCCAGTCAGTCCATTGTTACGATTGCCTTAAGAAGATCTGTTCTCGTGATGATCCCTTCAAGACCGTAATCGATCACCAATAGTGCGGCGATGTCTTTCGACAGCATCTTTTCTGCAGCTAGACTTAACTTGGCGTATTTGCCAACGGAGATGACTTTGTGTGTCATAACGTCAGACAGAGATATGGCCGGCACCCGTGAGTGAGCGTCAATCGAATCAGCATTCGGCTGTGGTTCGCGGAGCGCATAATAGATGTCGTTATCGGACACGATGCCTACCACGCATTCATCGTGGCGAACGACCGCCAGGTGCTGGACTTCCAGTTCGCGCATCAACATCCAAGCGTGCAAAACCGACGCAGTCGGCTCAATCTTGCAAGGCCGAGAACTCATGTAGTCTGCCACGGGACGATGATGCAATTTTTCGGAACTTTCGATGCCCTTGATTCGCTGACTTCCCAACAGGCAGACACGCAACAGGTCGGTATCGGTCAATATTCCCACAATACGATCATCGCGAACCAGTGGAAGCGAGCGGATGTTGTGGCGCACCATCAGCCAGGCGGCCCGATGGATCCCGATATTGCTCGGCGCGGAAACGAGGGTCGACGAACAGATTTCGCCAACATGGATGTCTTGGCTTGCGTCAAGAGTCTTCGTCGGCCGCGCGGGCTTGCCTTTGCGATTTGAAATCTCCGGTACGACACCGATGAGATCACGGGCCGAAAGTATTCCCACGACACAACCGTCCGCGACAACGGGCAGGTGATGAATGCGATGCAGTTTCATCATGGCCGCAGCCCGGTAGGCTGGCTCCGCGGCATCGACCATGATTGGATTGTTTGAACAAAGCTCTTCTACAGTCGTCACTGGCGGTCTCCCAAATCATTTAGGACCATTTCCAATACGCTACCTCAGGATTGTCAGGGAGCGGGGCATAATCGTGTTCGAGCAGCGGCAGGTGGATGCAAATCGCCCTGACAATATCAGCAGATTGCGATTTGCGGGATATGCCGGTGAGCGGGGACGTGTCTGGCATGCGGAGCCGACGGCATGCCACTTTAACTCGCTGAAATCCAAGTCCACAGATTCATTGCCGATCGCATCACTTCGGCCAGATTCGATCCTTGATTTGCCGCAACCGAAGCCAGTCGTGTGCGAATCTGTCAAACATATGCCACAGGTGTGCGAATTCGCGCAGTTGCGAGTTTAACGGGAACGAGGAGTTGAAAAATGGACTTGAAAAGACAAGGAGAATGTGGAGAATCCCGGCCCTCTTGACCCGCCTTCACCGGATGGGAGGTTAGTTCCCTGATCACAATAAGGAATCTGAAATGACTGCACTTCGGCAATGGACTTGGATTGCATGCGGTGTGCTGGTGGCGGCAGGCGTAGTGTATGCTGCCGGCGACCGCCAGCCGCCCGCTCCGATCGGTAACAAACAACAAGCCGCCCTGATGCTCGCCAAGATTGCCAGCTCACAGCGGATTGTGGATGGATTGGTTTGCAAAGACTTTGATGAGATCGGCCGCGGGGCAGCCGAGCTGGTTCGCATCTGCGACGCCACTCAGTGGTCTGCACGTGGCGACAAGGTGTATGTTCACTACCGCGATGAACTGCGCCGGCAGGCTCAGAAAATGTCGAAAATGGCAAAGGAAAAGAACCTCGACGGCGCGGCATTTACCTATATGCATTCGCTGACAACGTGCATCGGTTGCCACGAACACTGCCGTGACGTCCTGCACATCTCTGCGGATCAGCGTCCGAAATACAAGATCGTTCCGATCCCCGTGAATGAGGAGTGACAGACCGGGCACGCTCGTTCCACAACAGACCGGCAACCGCTAACTGTTCTTTATGTGTCATCGGATCAACTGCGTGTCATAAAACAAACTGAAATCTCATTCGACATGAAGAGAACCAATGATGCACCGCTACATAATCCAGTCAGAATCAATGCTCAGCCGCCGCGAGACCCTAAAAATAGTGGGTGCGGGATTGTTGGCAACCGCGACTGGTTCGGCCATGATCAGGGGGGACGACAAGCCTGAGGGGCCAAGAAAAAAGGTCGTGGTCGCGGGCGGTGGCATCGGTGGACTTTGCTGTGCCTATGAACTGATGAAACGCGGACACGATGTCACGCTGCTGGAGGCCTCGGGACGTACCGGCGGGCATGTGCGGACAATTCACGATCCATTGCCCGATGGTCTTTACGCTGATGTCGGAGCAGAGCACTTCACCAATCCTGGTTACGACCAGTATCGGAAATACGTGGAAGAATTCAAACTACCGGTGCTCACTCACCCACGTCGGCGCAACATGCTGCGGCGGATTGACAACAAGTGGTACACCGAGGAGCAGCTTCAGGATCGCGAAGTGCTCAAGAAATTCGGTTTCAATGCCAAGGAGATTGACTTCCTCGCGAAGCACACATGGACGGAATTGCCGCTGATGTACTTTGGCCCGTACCTCGACGACTTTTCGAACGAGTATCAGCCGTTCGGTGTCGGGCACGACAAGTTGGATGAAATCTCGGCTGGCGAGCTACTGTTGAAAAACGGTGCCACGAATGCGGCCCTGCGATTTTGTGGAGCGCTGCGTGGCGATGACTCTCCGGCCGCGCGGAGCGGTCAGATTTCTGCTCTGTTTCGGATCTGGCAGATGGCCATCGTCAAGATGCGCAAGCTGCCCGTGTTCAACCGGGAAGTGTTCCGCATTCAGGGGGGCAGCCAGGTTCTGACCGACACGTTTGCCGCGCGGCTCGGGAATCGCGTCCGGCTGGGCTGCCCGGTGGTGGCGATCAAACACGGCCAAGCCGCCGTTACTGTGCATTTTCAGGAAAATAATGAGAAAAAGACGATCGATGCTGAGCACCTCGTCTGTTCTCTCCCGCTGTCGATCCTCAAGAAAATCCCGATTACTCCTGACTGGACCGAAGCGAAACGGCATGTGATCGACAACGCGCGGTTCACCTCACAATCGGGCATCGTTCATCAGTCGCGCGGGCCGTTCTGGAAAGGGGATGTGCCGAGCATCAACTTGGAGACTGGCGACCCAGCCATGCAGCTCGTCTACGAAATGGCCGACGAAGTGCCCGGTGATCGCAGTGTCTTGATGGGAAATGGCAGACCGGGCGTGACCGAAGGGGAAGCGCTGGCGGCGTTCCGCGGTTTCTATCCCGGCAAGGCACCGATCACGATTGAACAAACCATCGTGAAGAACTGGTCGCAAGACCCGTGGACTGGCGGTTGCGAACGCTCTCCGTATCCGTTGGGACAACTGCACCAGTTCTGGCCGCACATGATCGAGGCGGTGGGCCGAATCCACTTTGCGGCGTCTCACTCCGACAATCTTCCGTGGGGCATGGACGCTGCGACGCGCTCGGGCTACCGCGTGGCCGAGACGATCGACCGAGCATAGTGGGCTACCCAAGTCATTCGACAAGTCCGGCTTCAATCAATCGATCTGGATAAAGATCGAATTGATGCGTACTTAAAACCACATTCGTCCGCTGTGGGCAACGCGGGCATTGTGTATATGGCACCAGAGGCTCTCCAACGCTTCAGCGGAGCTTCAAATCCAACGGAGTTACTTGTGGTTCGAGTTGGGCGGTTAGTTGGAATTGCGCCAGCGTCGTCTGTTGCAGAAAGGTTGAAATCTGCTGGCGGAGTTGCTCGAGCTGGGTATGGAGCGGGCATTGGGGACCGGTGCCGCACCAGCCTTCACCAAACGGGCACATGAGCGTACTGTCGAGACGATCAAATGGTGCGACGACCTCGTTCAAGGTAATTGCATGTGGTGGGCGGGCCAGAGTGTAGCCGCCACCGGGCCCCGGCGATCCACTGACCAATCCGGTCTGCGAAAGCGTAGTGAGTACCTTGCCGACGATGGCTTGGGACAGCTTGCGTTGCTCGGCGATCTCCCGTGAGTTGAGCCGCTTTCCGCCCTCTTCCTTGTAATGCTCCGCCAATAGGCTCATGGCGGCAATGGCAGCCTGGGCAACCTTTCCATAAGGTGTCATGTGGCAGTCCCCCTTTTAGGCATTGCGTCAAGCGGTGTGGTTGCACGCAACTGATGCGAATGGACGGCTGCAATCAATTTGATCAACACGGTCAGTACCAGAATTCCGAAGGCCCAGATTCCCGCCGTGATCTTCCATTCCGTCGGACTTGGAGCGTACTCGACGATCTCATGCAATGTCGAGGGGATGAATCCGGGAATGACGAGCCCCATTCCCTTCTCGATCCAGATCCCAACGATGCACATCACGCACGCGACGACGCGAACTGAACCGCGATCCAGTGCCGCCGGCAGGTAGAACAAGA
>JAKFVC010000310.1 GCA_021732415.1 Planctomycetaceae bacterium | reverse complement strand
AGGGCGAGGGGAGCCTGAGAAACGACTACGTTTTTGATTTCGGAAATTGTAATTCATGGCCACTCTTCTCATCCGCGGCGGACGCATTATTGATCCCAGTCAAGAACTGGATCGCATGGGCGATCTCTTGCTGGAAGGCAGACGAATCGTCGGCATCGACGCCCCCTGCCCCAACCCGGACGAAGTAATCGACGCCCGCGGCCTGATCGTTTCGCCGGGGTTGATCGATCTGCACGTCAGCCTGCGCGAACCGGGCAACGAAGAAGACGAGACTATCGCGACCGGGACCGCGGCCGCTCTGGCTGGCGGATTCACCAGCGTCGCCTGTATGTCGGATACGCGGCCGGTCGTCGATAACCGGTCCGAAGCCGAGTTCATCATGATCCAGGGAGAACGTGCCGGGAACGCGCACGTCTTTCCCCTCGGAGCCGTGACGAAGAACAATGCCGGCCAGGAACTCGCCGAGATGGGCCAACTGGTCGAAGCCGGAGTCCTCGCCTTCAGCGACGGCCGGACCCCGGTCGCCAATGCCGAGATCATGCGGCGAGCCCTCCAGTACGCCAGCATGTGGGACCGTCCCATCTTCAATCGTCCGCAAGTCCCGGAGCTGGTCCAGAACGGCGTCATGCATGATGGGTTCATCTCGACGCGCCTGGGCCTGCGTGGCATGCCGGCCGCCGCAGAGGACATCATGGTCGGCCGCGACATCGCCCTGTGCGAACTGACCGGCGGCCGCGTGCATCTCATGTGTATCTCCACGGAAGGTGCGATCGACCTGATCCGGCGGGCTCGGGAACGCGGCCTGCGGATTTCGACCGAGGTCACGCCGCACCAGTTGCTGCTGACCGACCAGGTGATGGACACGTTTGATTCGGCGTACAAAGTCGATCCCCCGCTACGGACGGAAAGGCACATTGCCGCCTGCATCAAGGGCCTGCAGGATGGCACCATTGAAGTCATCTGCTCCGACCACCAGCCTCATTCGCCTGAGAAAAAGCAGCGAGAACTTGACTTGGTCCCCTTCGGTATCGCCGGTCTGGAAACATTGCTGCCGTTGTGCATTACAGGTTTGATTGAAACGGGACATCTCAGTTGGATGCAGTTCCTTTCTAAAGTAACAATCGGACCAGCCCGAGTCCTCAATCTCAACAAGGGGACGCTGCGAGCCGGAGCCGACGCTGATGTGACGTTGATCAATCCGGATGTCTCGTGGACGATCGACCCCACCCAGTTCCAATCCAAGAGCCGCAATACGCCGTTCGGCGGCCGGCAAGTCCGCGGCCGGGCGCAAACGGTCATTGTGAATGGACAGGTTCGGTATCGGGCATAGTGAACATAGTCGTTGATTGCTCCACCAACAGAACTACCCCACCGAGACAAGCTCGGTGGGGTCTGGTTCGAACTGCTGATTCAACGCCCCTTACTACGCTTTAGGATTCTCGGGCACTCGCGTTTCGCACGCGGAGCAATAAGTGTCACTCGCTCAGGGCTCGTTGAGCGTCCAGGGGACGATCTGTGAGCGTGTAAGCGTCGGCCAAGGCCTGTCTCTGTTGGGAACTGAAGGGTCTGCGGGCTTTGACCAGGGCTTCGAGAATCTCGACCGCTTGCTCGGGGTGCTTGGCGTCGATCAGCCGGTCGCCAACCAAGACCGAGTGTTCGCGGAAGAGATAACCTTCCTGATGCAGTTGCCAGTAGAGTTTCTGTGCGGCGGCCACGTCCGGAGTGACATTCGCCTGGACAAACTGCAGTTCCTGGCGAAGTGGCTTGAACTTCGTCTGCTGCGCCAGAGTCGCTGCCGGGACGGGATCGCGATTGGTTGCCAGCTCGTTGGTTAAGGTCTTGAGCTCCAGTTCTGCATCAGGCGAATTTGCCGGTAACAGCTCGATGACGGCCAGCAGGGATTGCCAGCGAGGCAATCCGATCGTCGCGTTGGCGTACCGTTTCAAGAGGGACCGCCGCAATTCGACTGTGATCGATGGGTCGTCTCGCTGCAGTAATTCTTGATAGAGCTGGGGGATGTCCCGAGCCCGGTCGAAGTATTCGAACGTTTCGAGTAAGGGGAGCAGTTGCGTCGTCGTGAAGTGATGATCCTCCCGGCACGATGCATAGTGAGCCAGGGCGCCCTTGAAATCGCCGAGCCTCAACTGCGATTGCAAGATGAGCTGGGCGATTTCCAAACGCTGCGGGCCGACTTCCGGGAGCCGTTTCCAGGCGGCTTGAGCATGTCCCAGCGCGGCATCGGGGGCACTTAGTCGGAGGCTCAATCGGGCCAGCGTGACTTCATCCAGGAGGTCGCGTTTCTCGACCGGGCGATTTTTCAATAAGTCGTACAGCTGTCGCTCAGAAAGATGCCCAGTTTCCAGCCGGATCAATGACCGGGCGAGTTCCGACGGGCCGTTCTGGATTACTGCGGCATAGGCGGCGAGTAAGCGTTCTTGAGGCACGTCAGTCAACTGCCGGTTGAGGCTCCAGGCGACCAAGAACTGGGCCAGCGGGTGCTCCGGGTATTGCTCGAGGATCTTGCGGAATTCGGCCTCAGCGAGGGCCGTGTCCCCCTTGCGCAACAACTGCCAGCCGATCTCGAACGGCGACGGTGCCGCACGGTCTTTGCCACGGTGGTCGATGGTTAAGGTCCCTTCCGGGAAGGTCGCGGGATCGGCGATCGGGGGGGCTGGCTCCGTCGACGGGGTCCATGCACCAGTCCCGAGCAACTTGCCATCGTGAGATTCTTGTCGTACTGACAGCCGGACCAGTTTGCCTTCCGTGAGGTCCGGTTGGAAGCGGAAGCGTTGCACGAGCAGAGATTGCCGGAACGCTTCCCACACGACGGGCAGGCCGGTGGTCTTGTCGTAGACGATGTGGATCCAGACCGGCTGGCGTTCCAGTTTGGCCGGTGTGAACTGTAGCCGCACGTGATTCGGCCCATCGTCTTTAGTAGCCGGGACGGCGACCACGTCGAACATGGTGGCCAGATCGCGGTTGGAGCGATGGGGCCAGAAGACGAGTTCCGCATCGAGCCAATCGCGGACCGCACTCCCCCACGTTCCCAGTTCCGCATATTGCAACTGGGGCGCGTAGACGGCGGCTTGATCTCCCCGCAGGCGGACCTCCCAGCCGGCCCAGGCGAGTTGGAGCCGATCGGCCGCCGTTGTCAGGGTCAGGTCGGAGGATTTGGATTGTTCGGAGTCGGTCCATGTCCAACGTCCCGCCGGCAGGTCGCGGCGTACCCGTAGCGCCGTGAGTTCGGGTTCATTGGCCGGTCCGATGAGGTCACTGGTGTCGGCGGTGCGGGCGAACCAGGGGCCATCGAACAGGCCCGAATGCCGGCCCACCGAGATCGATTGTTCCCAAGGTCGCGACTGGTGCATCAGCGCATAGCGTTCGCGTCGCAATCGGACCAGGATGCCGCTGATTTCGTCCAGCGTGACTGGAAGTTGCTTGATCGACAATGCCATGCGCGGACGGTCGTACTCGATGGATCCCCCTTCCCCGTCGGAATCAAACCAAGGGGAATCAGGCGGTCCGCCGGTCAGATTTTGGATCAACATCATGAGGGGTTGCACATCAAGTTCGTTGCGTGACAGGGCATCTCGCGGAGTGATGGGAACCATGTTCGGATTGGTCCCGCGCCTGGTTTGGAGTGAGCGTTGTTGCCGGAAATACTCGGCGATTTCCGCGTGGGCTTCTCGAGTTTGACGAAAGACGTAACACAGACTGGGGAAGAAAAACGAGATGTTACCCCCTTCTCCGTCAGCTTCCATCCAGGGTGAGTCTGGCGGTCCGCCGGTCTGCTGCTGGATTTGCACCATGATATCTGCGATGTTGGCACCCGATTGATCGTCGAACTGACCAGGCTGCCATTGTGAATCGGTCATCTCTTCAGCCTGGGCCGGCTGCGCGTCGGGCTGGCCGGGTGCGGAGTCGTCGGAGTCATTGGAGAAGGCGTCAATCAGCGGAGAAGGGCCTGCGTTGCTGTCGACAAACGCGCCGCCTCCCCCTCCCATTCCGCCACCCATGCCACCCATTCCGCCACCGAACATTGCACCCCCGAAGCCTCCCATGCCTCCGCCCATCCATTGGGGTCGTGGCTGACGCCTTCCCGGTTTGGCATCGCGGAAGAGTAGTCCGTATGCGGGATAGACCAGGGCTCTACGCGACGAAATGCCGCCGGTCTTGGTCGTCAAACGGATGGCTTCGTGTTCCAACACGTAAGTCATGTTCTTCGTGTCCAGAAGCCACGTCAGAACCTCGCCTACGGGAACATTGTCGTATTCGCAATCGATATCGGTGGCGTCCGTGGCGATACTTTCCTCTTCCAGCTTGGCTTTGTCGATGAGAATATTTTCATCGAGCTCACGCTGCAGCCGCGCCACCAGATCATCCAGTGTGGCGGCGTTGAAATGCACGGTGATTGATTTCTTCAGCTTCGTTTCGATTCGCTGCAGGAATTGTTGTTCACGATCGAAGACGGGATCCTGCAGATCGCTCAAGTCAAACTTGGGATCCTTGGTGATCAAATCCTGGACCGGAAACAGCACTTGCCGGCGAGTCCCGATGCCGTCTGTTTTTGTCGTGATGTTTAATCGGCGAGATTCTTCCACGACCATCAGGTTCATCGGATCCAACACGAGACGGATCGCATTCATGACGCTGAGTTTTTTCAAACGGGGTAAGCGGAATCGCCGATCTACGTCGACGTTTTCCTCCTCGAGTTTCACAACGTCGACCGATATGTTGACGCTTAGAGTGGTTTTGAGGAACCGCGCAAAATCGCGCAGTGACATCTCTCCCACTGGCAGCGTGATTTCCTGCAGCAGTTCTTCAGCGAACGGATGGCGTTCGAGCAGTTCAGTAGTGATGGTGCCGAAGTTGGTCAGCAGGCGATCGGTGCCTGTCGGCAGGGGGATGCGGCTTTGTTCGGGATCGAACCAACCTTGCTTCAGACCGAGACTATGGAGCGGGAGGCCGCGGCGGTTCGACATCCGGCCACGTAGCAGTCGGTATTTGCCCGAGGCTACCGCGGACTTATGTTTCTGCAGGCTGTCCAAAATCTGAGTCGCCAGATCGTACTTTTGATCTTCGACTGCCTTGCTCGCCGCTTCCAATTGTTGATCGATGTCTGCGACACCGGTTAGGTCAGGGTCACGACGAGCGGCTTCGTTGTTGAATTGAATCCTGGCCAGCCAGTCGGCCGGTAACGGTTCGACTGCAGGGACATCCTTGCTAGACCAATAGCGCCTCCGCCCTTGTCGTGGGACGTTCCAGCGTTGGTAATCGGCTTCGGTCTCAAGGACCAGGAAGGCCGTCTGCGGCGTCAACAAGCTCCATTCGCGGCTGAGGGCGACGATCACCTTGGAGGCATCCGGATTGCCGCCGCCCTTCATCGGTGCTGCCAGCAACTGCTGCAAATGACGCAACCGCTGAGCTGCCCAGAACCGGCCGACAAGGTGATCCTCGTCATTCGCCGCCGGTGTCAGCGCAAGGCTTTGCGGCTGCAGGGCACCGTCGGCCCCGTTGATCCGATAGGCGATTTCCAGCTTGTCCGCGCTGCCGAGTTTCCGGCCGACAATCCGGAACGGTTCACCCGGAAGCAGGTTTGCCGGATGATAAACGTCGATGGAATCGCAACCAGCGATCTTGAAGTTCTCGATCCGCGTCGGCGTCGGGAGGCCCGCCAACAGCCATTCGATCAGGCGGGCTCGATCGGATTGGGCATCGGTAAAATCATAGCTGCGTCCCCCTGCTCCCTGAGTCAGAAGGCTGAGAAACAGGCGGCCGTCGGATGTGTCAGAAGCCCCCACCGGGCCAGTGTTGGGTGAATTGGTCGCTCCCGGCATCCGAACTGGCCCGAATTGGAAGAAGCCGCCTCCCCTTCCGCCGACACCTCCATTGGTCCACTGAGAACGCAGGTTGGGCGCAGGCGGGGGGATGACGTTGACCGCAAAGAGTACAGCCCCTGATTTCGTGATTCCTTCCGCACAGCGTTCGGCAACTGCGGCCAATCCGCCGTTATTGACAGAGTGCAGTCCGTCGCCAATGTAGATCACAACTGTCCGACGCGCCGGTGTGCGATGGGCCAACAGCGGGCCAACTGCCTCGCACGTCGCGAGCATGTCGGTGGCTCCCAGGCAGATCTGCTGCTCAAATTTTTGATAGGCGGCGACTGCATCGGGCGAGCGTGTCTGTAGCCAGCCCTCATGCATTGGTCGGGCGACGGCATCCACGCAGACCAGCCGGAAACGATCGTCAGGACGCAGGCTCGCCAGTGTGGTCTGCAACGCGGGGCGAACTTGGTCCAGCGTGCCATTGGACGAGGTGTCGACCAGCAGCAACACATCGGCGGGAGTCGTTTGTCCGACATTGGCGGGGACAGGCAAGTCGGCTTGAAAATAGACACCTGATTGCAAGTTCCAACTATCCAATCCGGCGCGAATCACACCGTCGGGATGCAGGGCGGCGGGGATTTCGGTCTGGTTGTTGGTGACGAGAGTAGGGAGATTCAGCGGCGTCGCCCGCAGTTGACGAAACGTCGTCGCGGTCTGGGGAGTGGGCTGTTGGAAGGCGACGACGAGATCACTGATCGGCTGGTAGTTCGGACGATCGAAATTGAACGTGATCTCGTTTGGCCCCTGCGAGACAAACTTCAGTCCGGGAATCGTCGGACATTGAGCCGACGCGAATGGCGTGGGGCCGCGAATGGCTCCGAACAGCTTGAAATCCCAGATCGGCAAGAGATTGGACAGCAACGGCAACTGCATCTGATACTGCCCGCCGCGACCATCCAGCGGCAGCGTGAAGTCAAGCAGAATGCGTTTGATATCCCGCGGAAAGATCGGGAAAACCCGCATCTTGAAGAGATTGTCGCCGATCTGTTCGAGGATCGCCGGATCGCGTTTGCCGCGGACAATCGTCGTGTAGACTTCGTCGGCGCGTTTACGTTCGATGACCTCGCCTTCGATCAATTGGTCTTTGGTCACAAACATCGCGAACCGTGACACCGAGGCCCCCGGCGGCAGGTTGAAGATGAACTCACCTTCTTCCTGAACTGACGACGGGTTGTAGAACGATTGGTCCAGCTTGACCAGCGCGACAGGAGGCTGCAGCACGACTTCCGCGTGATAGTGGGCAATGTTTAGCCGCCGACCGGTTCCGCCGCGAGCATCCTTGATCACCAGTTGTCCGACTCCCTGACCGGGAGGCAGTTGTTTGGTCCAAGCTGTGAGGTGCTGCTCGGCCGTTGGTTCGAGAGGTTTGGTTTCGGCATTGAGGGGAGTCCCCGAGAACGTCGAGACGGTGCGCTCCGCAACGGTGACTGGGCCTGATCCGGGAACGGTGACTTCGACCGGACCTTTCAAAGCGGTGACCACGAGCGTTCCTGCCACAACGTTGGCGACTTCGACGCTGCTGCCCGGGGGCACGACCACACGCGACATCCCGGATTGAATGGTCCACGGTTTCTCGGTCAATGGAACAACGAAGACTCGTCCTGACAGCAACGAGACCTGCCGCGCGGTGAGGTCGTACTTCACCTCCGAGAGGGTTCCCAGTGAGAGGGTGCCCTGCTCGCTCTGCAACTGGCCTGGACCGGTGGAAGCGGTCCGCGCTTCGCCGATATCGGGAAGGATGCCGCCGGGAGCGATGACTCGCCAGTCGGCGTCAGGAGCGGGTTGGACCGCGAGAGTTCCAGCGGTCCGGCCCACCACTGGATAGCCTGCCTGCAGGCCACTGTGGGTAAACAATAGACACAACGCGACCACGAACTGCAACCACTGCTGGTCGAGCATGACCCCTCCCGTGCCGCAAATCGGCTCGATTTCCGCTGGACTGAAAATCGAAACGTTCGGATGTGTTCTGAGCGTGTCTGACAGAAGAATCTCTGCCGAACTGCCTGGCACGATGTACGGCCAGACTGGAAGTCTGCTCGTGAGTGTACCCAAGGTGGTGGGCAATGTGAACAGTTATGGGTAGAGAGTTGCTCCAGGATCGAACGTCGCTGCCACTGGCGGTTAATTGATCCGCAGTGAAAACTTGTTGAAAATCTGCTCCCCTCGCCCTGGTAC
>JAKFVC010000242.1 GCA_021732415.1 Planctomycetaceae bacterium | reverse complement strand
CCGGAGTACCAGGGCGAGGGGAGCGAAAGTCTATCATTTTTTCAGTGATTTCCTCGGTTTCATCACTCGTGTAGATACAATCGTCGCAAGGGGGTGGCGTAAATGTCGGTGTACTTTTTCGTGCTGAAGGGTCGCGCCCTCAAATCAACCTCTGTTGATGGTTGCGTGCGGTTCCGGGGTGAGGCATAATGTCTGGTTGTGTGTGATCTCGTTCCTGATTTTGCTCCGAAGGGTACGCCTATGTCTACGACTCCTCGTCCAGGCTTGAATCGCCGCGAATTTGTGAAGCAATCTGCACTCTTGGCAGGTTCGACATTTGCCATTGGCGGTACGAAATCGTCCGGCAATATTCTGGGCGCCAATGAATCGATTCGCATCGCTTGTGCTGGATTGAATGGGCGCGGTGCTTCGCACGTCGGGGCTTATGCAGGCATGAAGAGCAAGGGCGTGGAGGTCACCTATCTGGTCGACCCCGATTCACGCACGTTTGCGGCTCGCGCGAAGACCATTAAGGAACAGAGCGGCGTGACTCCCAAGGAGATCGCCGACATTCGCGAAGCCCTGGATGATAAGAACGTCGACGCCGTGTCGATTGCCACTCCCAATCACTGGCACGCGTTGATGACCATCTGGTCGTGTCAGGCTGGGAAAGACGTCTATGTCGAAAAACCTTGCAGCCATAACGTGCACGAAGGGCGTGTCGCGGTTGAGGCGGCTCGCAAGTTTAACCGCATCGTCCAGCACGGCACGCAGAATCGCAGCAATCCCGAAAAAGCCAAGGTGATGGAAGTCATCAAGTCGGGCCAGTTGGGCAAACTGCTGATCTCACGCGGTCTGTGCTACAAGAATCGGAACAGCATCGGGATGAAGCAGACGAAGGCTCCCCCTTCGGTGCTCGATTTCAACTTGTGGATGGGGCCCGCCGCCGAGCAGCCTTACCACGATAATCTGGTCCCCTACAACTGGCATTGGTTCTGGGATTTCGGCAACGGTGACATCGGCAACCAGGGTGTCCACGAAATGGATCTGGCTCGCTGGGCCATTCCTGGAGCCACGTTGCCCAAGAGTGTGCTGAGTGTCGGTGGCCGGTTTGGTTATAAGGATCAGGGCCAGACGGCTAATACGCAGATCGCGATCTTCGATTACGGCGACACGCAGTTGATCTTCGAAACGCGTGGCCGGCCGACGAAGCCGTTCCATACGCAAGGAGTCGGCAACGTCTATCATCTGGAGGCTGGCATCATTGCCGGCACGACGTTCTACCCCAAGGGAAGCACCGAAGCGGCACCCCTGCCGAAGGTCGAATCGAGCCGCGGACCCAGCGAGGGTGGTGGCGATAACGGACACTTCGGCAACTTCATCAGTGCCATCCGCAGCCGCAAGCAGACGGACCTCAATGCTGACATTCTGGAAGGTCATTACTCCAGCGCGTTGTGCCACCTTGCCAATATTTCCTATCGCCTGGGTAGCGAAGCGCCGTTCACGACGAAGCTGCCGGCCTTCGAAGGGAATGCCGCGGCGTTGGAAACGCTGGAGCGGACCGCGGAACATCTGAAGGACGATGTGAAGCTGGATCTGGCCCAGACCGAGTTGCGCGTCGGCCGTCGTCTGACGGTTGATGCCGGCAATGAAACGATCATGGGCGATAAGGACGCCGAGGCACTGTTGACTCGCAACTATCGCAAGCCGTTTACTGTGCCCGACGTGGCCTAGTTGGCGGATCAGGCTTTAATAACAGCCCGGCAATTCCCAGTGAATTGCCGGGCTGTTTGTTTTTAAGGAGTGAGCCACAGAAGGACACAGAAGGAACACAGAAAGGATGAGGTTGATCTAATACTCTCTTATTCTGTTTCTGTGTTTCTTCTGTGTCCTTCTGTGGCTCATCTTGTATTAGTCCGCATGCATTCTCATTACGGACAAAAGATTAGTTGAGTGCGGGAACATGGGGAACGTCTAGCGGCCGTTTTTCTATGGTACGGACCTATTTCCCTGATTCTTTCCCTCTTTTCTTGCAGTTCGGGTTCACTCGCGATTGACATTGTTTTGATGCGACTACAAACTGACTTGGTCTCTTCATTCTAATGGGACGCGCTCGCAATTTCCGTTCGAGACAATTCATGTCGATTCTAGGGTTCTTCTACCTGGAGTTCATTTCATGCGGAAACGTGGCTTTACTCTCATCGAGTTGTTGGTGGTGATCGCGATCATCGCCGTGTTGATCGCCCTCTTGTTACCTGCGGTGCAGCAGGCCCGCGAGGCCGCTCGGCGGTCCCAGTGCAAGAACAACATGAAGCAGATCGGGCTGGCCCTGCACAACTACCATGAGGCGATGAGCGTGTTTCCGACCGGTGCTACGGGGAAGGCCATGGGACTGGCTTTCATTCTGCCTTACCTTGATCAGGCCCCGCTGTACAATCTGCTCAACTTCAATATTGATATCTACAGTGCCGCGGCCCAGCCGGCCATCAATTATGTGATCCCGGCGTATGTCTGCCCTTCGAATCCGACCTCGGCTGTGGGGTATACGGTCACGTCCGGTCCGTGGTATGCGAACATCGCAATGGCAGACTACGCTCTGGTTTGCGGGTCTGATCTGGGTCCCAACACGACCGCGCTCTCTGGTGGCGCCCTCGCTTGCAATGGGGTCTTCTGCTACACGACGAAGTGGGGGACATTGGCCAAGATCGGGATGAAAGATCTGACGGACGGCTCGTCAAATATTTTTGGCGTTGGCGAGTATGCGGGGTTAAACATCGGACAAACGGGGCAGGTCCGCGGCAATGACGGGATCCCCTGGTGCCTGGGTGAGGATGGCACAGGCTGGCAATACGGCCTGCGAACAGTCACGGCTGCTCCCAATGCTCGGTGGTTCTATGACTTCTCGAATGGCAATCCGGCAAACGTCACCGGAAAGTTGAACGATGCCGCCTTGCACAGCCAGCACGTCGGCGGCATCCACATTGTGATGATGGATGGCGCTGTGCGGTTCCTCTCACAAAACATCAACCTGACCACCTATAAGAATCTGGCCGACAAGTCGGATGGGGCACCGGTTGGAGAGTTTTAGGCTTCTCGGACGCGTCGAGAATCTATGTAGCGGAATCTCGTAAGAGTTCCGCGGTAATGCACTGTCACCGCCAAAAATGGGGGTGCCCTGGCTGTGCCAGTGCGTTGCCGGACAGCGAGTCGATAGACGCCCAGCACTGGCAGAGCCAGTGGCACCCGAGGAGGCGTATTGAGGATTCCTGCCGTATTGATTTTCCCATGCCGTTACGGTGTCTGGCTGAGGTGAACTAGACCCGGGGGCGATCGCTTCAATAAAGCCTGATTCACTATTAACCCCAGGACTTCGGGTGCCACTGGCTGTGCCAGTGCTTCGCCAGATAGTGAATCGATAGACACCCGGCACGGGCACCCAAGATCAAACGTTGACAAAGCACTAGTCCAGGGAAATTTTGATGATGATGACACGTTCGAGTTTGACTCGTGGAGTTTGTCTGTTGATCTGCCTGGTGCCTATGTCGATGGGGCTGATCGGGTGCGGCACAGATTCTCGCGACATATCCATGAGTACCGTCACCGGCAAGGTGACCTATAAGAAACAGCCGCTGACTTTGGGGCAGATCGTGTTTGAGCACTCAACCGGAGAAATCGTCGCCGCGAATTTGGGTCCGGACGGGGAATACACGCTGCAGGTCCCAGTCGGCGACAACCGGGTTATGGTCAAGTCATCGGAGCCCGATCAGCCCAACCCGGATCCCAACGGCATGCCTCGCACGCTGCCGGGCAAGAGTCGCATCCCCGAAAAGTACATGAGCTTTGGTGCGTCCAAACTGTCCTTCGCTGTCGAGGATGGGGAGAACACCTACGATGTGGCTTTGAGCGACTGATATGTCTGGTTGCTTTTCAGAGGAGTAAGCCACAGAAGGACACAGAAGAAACACAGAAACGAAAAAGACTTAAATGTTCTCATCCTTTCTGTGTTTCTTCTGTGTCCTTCTGTGGCTCATCTCTTATTAAGGAACTTCTGGTTTGATAAGCAGACTAATACTCTCTTCTACCCAGCCGCTTTCCCAGATGTGCTTGCGTTGGGGGCCGTCGCGATAGATGTGTGGGATTTGAAGTTTCGTGAGGAGTTCTCGCGCTTGCTGATGATGGGTGCGAAAATTGTCGTAGCCCAGCATGATGAGTCGCGGGTCGCCTTGAAGGTCGGCGGCGCGGGATTCCAGCAGGCGGGTGATTTGGTATTTCTCGAAGTTGGCTTGAGTTCCCAGGATTTGGGCCATGCCGTAGCGGCTGGCGTCGGCCATCATCAACGGGGCGTCCCAGGCGGAGGCTCGGCCAAATACCGTGGGGTTGCGCAGCAGGAGACTCCACGCTCCCCAGCCCGATTTACTGAAGCCCAGCAGCCAGCGCCCGCTGGGTTCTTTGCGCGTGGGGTAGTGCTCGTCGATATAGGGGATGACCGCCTGCAGCAGATAGGATTCCTGCCGGATCGTGGTATCGGTGGGGTGGTCGGCATACCACGGCAGATGAGAAAAAGTCGGGGCGACGAAGATGATCGGATATTGGCGCTGGAGTCCCTTCTGCGCGATTTCATGCAGACCGTTACCGTAACGGTTCTCGTCGCCTGCCTCGACCGGTAGTACGTAGATGACGGGGTATTTCCGGTTGGGATCCAGCGGGTCCGGCAGCAGGACGCGGAGCTTGGTGGTGCCGCGCTGGTACTCGGAGCGAACCTCGTGCGTCAGGATGCCCGTTTCGTCTTTTGTGGCGGCTGCGATCGAGGGCGGTGGTTCGGCTGCAAGCAGGACCGTCAGGCCGGTCGAAGTCAGCAGTGAACACAGCAGGAAGATCACCCCGAAACAGCCGGTGCGCTCGGGAGTTTGCGACAGGCCCATGCGGCGTTCGATCGCTTCGACGGCGTCTTTGGCCTCCTTAAGGCCCAGGCTGGTGCGATCTCGATAGAGCTTGATGGCGGCGATTTTTTCGCTGCGTTCGAGGTACCCGATGATCTCCCATTCGAGGTCGGCATCGGACGAGTTGACGTTGAATTGCTGGTCTTGCTCCAGGGCATCGATGGCCTCGACGGCGGCCGTCAGATCGACACCCATCCGGCGGCGGTAGGCGGCGACGGCCTGGATCCGTTGATGCTCAGTGAGCAATCGTTTGAGATGGTTGTAAAACGCGTCGTCTGGCAAGACGGCCGTTTCGGAGTCTGGCAGGGGGGCGTTGCAGAGACGACACTGAGTCAGCCCGGGAGGATTGTCCTGATCGCAAAAAATGCAGTTCGACATTCGGATGGCTCGCACAAACAGCAGATCAGGCGTGGAGACAAGCGCTTACCGTGACGGAATGTCGGATCATACCACGCCAGGAGGAAAGTCCGTTAGCACAAAGGGTCGCAGGGGTCGCTCCGTGGGTTGAGGCGGGGTATATTGGGGTCTCTCGTAGCCACGCTCGCCAGAGCGTGGATGTCGTGGGTATGAGAAGTCATGCTAAATGAGAACTCGACCAAATTCCGCCCTCTGAGGCCGAGGCTGACATATTTGTAACTCGCTGGATGTTCCTCCAGTCGTGATCATTGGCCATCCATTTCGGAAATCAAAGTCTCCAGTATGCACGCCACTGCGTTTCTAAAGAAGCCTGATCAACGCTCTCTGGGGCCAATGGTGGCGTTGTTTGGTGCGGAACGGTTCCTGAAACTGCGGTCGCTGAAGGCTGTGAGTACCGCGATTCTGGGGGCCGGCGAAGAAGAATTGGGGCTCACCAAGTACCCGGGGGCGACGACGGATTTCTCGACGGTGATGGACGAGTTGCGGACGTTGTCGATGTTTGGCAGCCGGCGAGTGGTGGTGATCGAAGAAGCGGACGAGTTTGTCACCGAACACCGGGCCGCGTTGGAGAAATATCTCACCAAACCCGCAAAGAAGAGCGTACTGGTTCTGGACGTCAAAACGTGGTCGAGTTCTACTCGGCTGGCCAAAAAAGTGGCGGAGCTGGGTGGGGACATCGACTGCAGTCCGTTGAAGGCGGGTGAGATGTTGAAGTGGCTGGGCGAGCATGCGCAAGCCGCTTATGGAAAACAGCTTACGCGTGATGCAGCCCAGGCGTTGATCGAGCTGCGGGGGCTGGAATTGGGGCATCTCGATCAGGAATTGGCGAAACTGGCGGCATACGCCGGCGACAAAGCGCAAATAGATCGAGCGTCGGTCGAGAAACTGGTGGGTGGCTGGAAAGCGGAAACGACGTGGTCGATGCTCGACGCGGTTCGCGATGGGAAAGTCGACGAGGCCTTTCATCTGCTCGACAAGCTGATGATGGCGGGTGAGCACCCGTTGCGACTGTTGGGAAGTGTCCAGTGGACCTATCGGCCACTGGCTAAGGCCACCGAAGCCGCCAGGCAAGGGCAGGGCTTGTCGGAAGCGCTGACTGACGCAGGGGTTAGACCGATGAGTCTGGGGCCGGCGCAGCAATATTTGAAACGGCTGGGGCGGCCCAAGGCCGAGCGGCTGTATCAGTTGTTGCTGGCTGCAGATCGCGACCTGAAAGGGTCCAGTCAGCTACCGGACCGGTTGGTCATGGAGCGGTTATTGTGGCAATTATCTGGAAAATGACTTTGTGTCTTGCTAAGATAGTGCCGTAGTCACGTTCAAGCTGCTCGCTGCGGCAAGTGGCTCGGCCAGCTGAGTTTGGCCGCGGGGTGGGCCCAAGGATTCGTCCGGTAGTCTGTAGACAAATGCCGATTACCGGGTTTTTGTGGGAACTCTTTTGATCCTTGTGGCGTCACCATTCGTTTGGGATTTACTCCACACTGTGTGAATTACATACTGATTTAATTAACTCTAGCTCGCCGTATCGCAAGCATCGACCACGACGGCTGGAAACTTGAATTTTTCCTGGAATTCCCTTCTATGCGGTGGGCCGCCGAGGCGGGAGTGCCAGAAATGCTTGAAATTTAGAGATGAGAATGACGGTGAGTTTGACCGGGTCGGTATGGAAGCCGTGATCGTGTGCCTGGATAGCTGATGAGCCCGTGTCGTAATTGAATCGAACACCTTGAATAGCGTTTCCCCATGAGATTCGATCTGGGCTTCCCCGGACAGTTTGAGGCTTAAAAAATCCTCGCTGACCGCTGGGAGTACCGTTCCCAACGTGCGTGATAAACGTACCGGATAGAACGTACGATGACGTGGCATGACTGGATGCAACGGCTTCCCTTGTTCCGCGATTCGCGATCGCGGCGGCGGAGTCGCGCGTCGTACCGGGCTGCGGGATGGGGTGTCGAATCGCTGGAAGTCCGGGCCCTGCTGACGGTCAATTTCCAGTTTGATTACAGCCTCGACACGACCCACTTCTTCGACAACAACTCGTTTGCGCGGGTCTCGCTGGAGATGGCGGCCAGCTCTCTGGAAAGCTTCCTCGGCGATTCGCTTGATGCGATTATGCCCAATGGTTCCAACACGTGGCTGGCGCAGTTTTCTTCACCCGGTACCGGGGCCACGACGAGCGTCTCCAATCTGAACGTCCCGGCCAACACGCTGGTGATTTATGTGGGTGGTCGAGACCTGAGCGGCGAAGTGGCTGAAGGCGCCCCGGGAGGCTGGAGTTCGGGCAGCAGCGATCAGCCATGGCTCGACCTGTTGGGTTCTCGAGGCCAGACCGGGGCTTTAGCTCCGAGTGTCGCGACCGACTTTGGCCCGTGGGGGGGATCACTGGCGTTTGATTCGTCTGGGACAGACTGGTTCTTCGGTGCCTCTGACTACGGGATCTTGCCGAGTCAGATGGACTTCATGTCAGCGGCGCAACACGAACTGGGCCACTTGCTGGGATTTGGGACTGCTGAATCGTTTGACCGCTACATCAGTGGCAGTACGTTTGCAGGTCCGAATTCCCAGGGGGCCTATGACGGGGTAGGAAACCCGCCGCTGTCGGGGGATCGAGCTCACTGGTTGGCGGGAACGACCGACGGTAGCCAGGTGGTGGCGATGGATCCGGCGCTGGGGCCGGGAGTCCGGCGCCTCTTTACGGGTCTCGATTACGCCGCCTTGAATGACATCGGTTGGAATTCCAACAACGGCACTGGCTATGGTGGGGGCGGTGG
>JAKFVC010000319.1 GCA_021732415.1 Planctomycetaceae bacterium | reverse complement strand
TATTGACGCGCCGTAATCGCATTCGTCGCGAGATCATATTCGGGCACGAGATCGAACATGTCACAGGTTGCAGATCGATCGATGTCGTGATCGAAGCCCAACTCCAACAGATTGAGACCTCCGCGGCTATCACGCAAACACTGCCGAATTCTTGCCGGCTCATTACCAATGGTGTGTGCGAGGCTGAGCGCGAGCTGAGTTTCGTCGTCGGGGATTGACGTATCGTCACATCTCACGCGGAGAGCCCGACCAATTGAGCCGGCGAATAACACGTCTTCGGCGGTGATGTAACCATCGGTTCCCGCGCACACCAGATGGACTGGCCTGCCGTCTGCCACCAGTGTTTCCACGATAGCTCGTCGATTGACGAATGCACCGACAACGACCCGTGCCGCGAACCGGCAACGTTCCAGCGCGCGTGTCCCGTTGGTCGTTGTGAAGACCAGCGTCTTCCCCGTGAGCACCTCGGGGACGTACTTGAGCGGTGAGTTGTCGAGATCGAAGCCGGCAATTCTCTCCCCGTGTCGTTCACCTCCCAACAGGGCCGTGCCGGCTGGCAGTCCATTCGCGACAGACCGGGCAATTTCCACTTCACCACAAGGGATTACACTCGATGCCGACGCGGCCAACGCATGAATGATCGTGGTGGAAGCGCGCAGCACATCGATCACGACGGCTACACCTCCCTGCAGACTTTCGGGCTCGAACAACTTGGGAAGTAAATGCACATGGACGTGAGACGTCACGCGGGGATCCTCTCTATCAGCCGCAGGGCGCTAGCCCCCCGGTTCGAAGTTACAATCGGGTCGGATGCCTATCCTACGACAGAACCGGACGCTAACGCGTGCCGGCTGAGGGGATGAGCATTCTATCCCAGGCCGGTTCAGTTTCGAAACTCAGTTCGAATCGGGGAACCGCAACCGTGAGGCGTTGGAACGCGGAGCGATCAACGACACTCCTCTATTGCCCCTTCGCGGCGAGATCTTTGACACTCGACATCAACTGGGCGATCCGCTCGCTCGTCAATTCGGTGTCGCGAAAGGCGTGAGTCGTGATCACGGTTTGATCGTGATAGAGCACGACAGTCACTGCGGCCTCGGGATGCAGATTCTGGCTGGAAGGGGCATCCAGTTGTGTGGACGCCACAGTCAGCGGCAGGCTTAACTGATTGTCGAACGACAGCGTCTGCAACTTGGAAATTGCGGTCCGTTGATTCTCGGTCAACAGGACGCCGAACCCGCGCAGTCCGACGGCGCGATGTTGGTCGACGCACCGATCAATCTCTTTCAAGAGGGCCGGAACGCCATCCACAACCTCGCGCATCAAGACCATCACGACTGGTCGATCGCCGTTGCGGCAGACATAGCAAACCGACTTATTCATCAACGGCCCAGTGACCGCCCGCACGAAGAACTGCGGCACTCGTTCGCCCACAGCGCGACCGGAGACGAGTGCTGCAACAGGCTCGCCGCCGACCAATACACCGCAAGCGATCACGCAGGCGAACAGGCTGGCATGGCGCACTGCTTTCCAAGTGCGATTCCTCAGTCGTCGATAAGAATCAACCGGCATAATCGACATTTCCCAACAAGTCAGCCTATCCTGATTTCTCAGCCGTAGAGCTTGTTTGCTTCGCCATAGTCAATCAGTCGGGCTTTAATCCGTCCGTCCGATAGCTTTTCGCCATTCGGATCGAGATAAACGCGCCCGGTGGCTTCCTTGGCCTGCGGATTGATGTTGTTGACGTGGATATTGAAGATGTAAGCAGGTTCCGAAAGCGCCTGGAACCAGTGCACGTTGTCTTTAAAATCGGAAACGGTCGAGCATCCACCCGGTCCGAATTTGTCGTCGATTGTCGGTCGGATAATCATGTGCTCGTCGAGGTCTTCCAGGCGATCGTAGTGCCGGCCCTGGAAATCACCTTTCAAGATTAGGAACGCGGTGGCCATGTTGTTATGACCGTGCGGCACAACCGAGCGACCTTTACTGAGGGCGAAGATCTGTTTGCCAAACACCAGTTTCGTCGGCACGCCGTCAATCTGCTGGAACGAGAATGACAGGCTCTTGGCGCCGTGATCGGGGATATCGATCTTCTTGGTCAATTTGTCAAAGTCCACCAGTCGCAACAAATCAGGCAGGTCGACCTGCGAAAACAGCTCTTTGACCTTCTTTTGCCACTCGAGTTGTTTGAGCTTTTGGTCCTTGAGGTCGTTGCCCATCTGATTGACGTCCGCCAGCCATTTGACGGTCAGCGGTTTGACCGACTCGGCAAACGCATCACGTTGCAGCAGCGTGTCGAGCAACGTGAAGGTCAGTAGTGAACCCAACGCTTGTTGAGTAAATCCGCGGCGTGAAATCTGATCCATGAGAGCGCTCCCCTGCAGGCGGCCACCGAGAACTTGTGACTCGACAAGCTACTATTCTGGTCGCTTGGAGCGCAGCCGTCCAGACGATTCATCAAAAAACAGTTGCGCGTCGTGTCGTGGGACGGGTCTCCAGGCCCGTCCGTCCCGTAACAATTGGTACCAAATAGAATCGATGCTCGCGAGCTTCGCACAGCGCACGACTGGATGTGCATTGAAAACCTTATGATAAGGGATCTAAGACAGCAAAAAGCTGTCTGCATCCTGCGAGACACTCACACGAGTCCGTGGTTTGTCCAGTGAGATCAGAGGGGGACGGACGGGCCTGGAGACCCGTCCCACGGCGCCTCACTCGTCGTCAGATTCCAGCCATTTCAAGGCGATCGACTCGTCAGATTCGGGCTTCTTTTTCGCCGGGCCGGATGCGGCGGGCGGAGGGGCTGGCTTGTTGGAGGGCGGACGTTTGCTTGGCGGCGGTCGACGTTCCAAGCCCGCTTTTTCCATCAGGCTCATGGAAATATCCTCGCCACCTTCCGGGTTACGCGGGCCCGACATTCCTGCTTTTTCCATCAGCGACACGGCGGGATCGAATGCGTCCATCGGGGCGGGGGCGGGACCTTCCGCAGTGTACTTGATCTCAAATTTGTGCCTGGCGATCGAGACTTCATCACCGGGCAGCAGCCAGTTCTGCGGACAGCGAGTCCCGTTAACCTTGATGCCGTTGCTGCTGTTCAGGTCGCGGATCTGCCAGTAACCGTCCACCAGTTCCAGCTCGCAATGGTGCGATGAAACGTTGGGAAATCGCAGTGTGATATCGCATTCATCCCGACGGCCGATCAGGAGTTTGCTTTTCAACAGGGGGATGGGATCACCGCCACCCGTTGGAATGAGTTCACCTAACATTGATACGCATCCTTACGGCCGAAAATCGCGAACGTGCAAAACAGCGAGCCGCTTTACAAAATTCTATACGCCGGATTGGCCAGCGAAATTGGAAAAAGGCAGTTGAGGGGACTTTTTTTCGATTATCGTGCTGTGCTAATGGCCGATCGGCAATTTCGATAGGACTTTTCGGGCTGGACAGATTCTCTGTATAAATCTACGCGGCAATGTCCGTAACGTCAATCAATTGCTGCTGAGTCGTCGTCGGTCTCGCGGGCCTTGAGACCCATCCCACGGTGGAGGATCCCACGGTCTTTCGGTAAAACTCATTCCAATTACCGGCCTCCGCACGAAAGCTCGTACCATGCAGCACATTGAATTGATTGAACGTCTCGTGGATCTGACCGATCCGAGTGCGAACGTCATTTTGAACATGACCACCGCGGAAGCCGATGACTGTGTGGCGTCGGGTGATCCCGAACGGGTGCGGGCAATCGATGGCCAGTTTGCCATCGTGCAGAAACGAGGCAAAATCATCCGCATGGCGCGGTCGCTGGGACGGCCGCTGCGGTATTTTATCGCCAAACGCCACGCCGGGCCGTCGCTGGTTGTCGCCGAGCGGATCGATACCATTCGCGAATATCTCGAAAGCGAAGGGCTCGGCAACCAGTTTCATCCGTCATATACGCGGATGGTTCCGGCGCATCATTTGATGGAAATCGCCCTGCTCGGCTGCCCCGACCCGAATCCGACGCTGACTCGGTTTTTCAGTCCGACTCGCAATCGATTGCCGACGGATCTGGATTTGATTGGGCGCGAATACATCGGTGCGCTGTCCCACGAAATCCATCGCTGGTTGGATCTTATTGGGCCCCAGGAACCGCTGGGAGTGTTGTTTTCCGGGGGAATTGACAGCGGATCTGTCTTCCTGACGTTGTACGACGCCCTGCTGAAACGCGGGGAATCGCCGTCACGCCTCAAGGCGTTCACGCTGACCGTGGATGGCCAGGGAGCCGATGCCGAACAGGCCCGGGACTTCCTGGGACAACTCGATCTGGAGATTTTCTTGGAGACAATCGATGTCCCCAGTTCGGCATTGGATGTTTCCGAAGTCATCCGCGTGCTGGAAGATTACAAGCCGTTAGACGTGCAGTCCGCGGCGATGGCGCTCGCCCTCTGCCGAGGCATCCGCCAGGCCTACCCCGATTGGAAGTATCTCATTGATGGAGACGGCGGGGATGAGAATCTGAAGGACTATCCAATCGAAGAGAATCCCGAATTGACCATCCGCAGCGTGCTCAACAACTTGATGCTCTATCAAGAAGGTTGGGGCGTGAACACCATGAAGCACTCGCTGACCTATTCGGGGGGGCAAAGCCGGGGACACGTGCGGACTTACGCACCGGCCCGAGCCTGCGGTTTTCAGGGATTCAGTCCGTATGCGTTACCCAACGTGATCGATGTGGCGGAAGGAATTCCCTTCATCGAACTGACGAATTGGGATCACGAGAAGCTCTATGCGCTGAAGGGCGAGATCGTGCGTCGCGGAGTCCTGGCGGTCACCGGGTTATCGATGCCCACCTTTCCGAAACGCCGCTTTCAGCACGGGGCGGCTGATCAATCGCAGTTCGCGGCAAAATTCCCGAATGAACAAGCGGTTTATCGGGATGTGTTTGCGAAGATGTACGAATCGCCTCGGTCTTGACCGGTTCTCGCAAGTGCTTTACAAGCGGGTTGGCGGACGGCAGCGAAGCCTCTGCCGGCGTATTCCAGGGACGGAAGGATCGACCGTGACTCATCAAGTGTTCTGGCTGACGATCGGCGTGATTGCTCAAGTGCTGTTCGCCGGGCGAATGATTGTCCAATGGTTGGCCTCCGAACGCGCCGGCCAATCGGTCGTACCGCGCGAGTTCTGGACGCTGAGCTGCATCGGCGGCTGTCTGATGCTGGCCTACGCCTGCTGGCGGCAGGACCCGATCTTCGTCGTGGGGCAAATTGGCGGGTTGGTCGTCTATAGCCGGAACCTGGCGCTCTGGAAAACTGGTACTGCGACGGCTGCATCGTGAAGACTTACTGGCAACACTTCAAACTCCCACTGATCGTCACAGCACTCACGCTGACGATCATGACCTTCGTGGGAGCAGCCCTGGTCGGTAAGTCGCCGCCAGCACCTGACGGCCGGCCGAATCAACAAGCCATCAAGTTGGGCCAAACCCTTGGTCTCGTAACGACTCTCATTCTGGTTCCGTTCTGGGTCTACGCAGTTCTGGCGGCGGGCAAGGAGCGGCGTGCAGCGCTGAAAACAGATCGCCCCAAAACTGCGAATTCACGACGCAAGAAACGTTGATCGATTGCGTGGGTTAAGGTCTACTTCACGCGCGGCGGCCGAAACTGCGAATCTCGCGTTTCCCACAGATACCGCAGTCCTTGCTGAAAGGCGCTGCGGGCAAGAGTCACTCAGAATCAACCGCTTCTGCCGCCGTCCTGACGATTGGCGACTCATCCGAGGCAGTTACTTCCTCTAAGGGTTTGGCTGCAGTCAGTGTTTTTGATTCTGGCGGGGCCTTGCGAGCCTGTTGTGTGCCGTCCGCGGCGGATTGTTCGCTCAGTCTAGCGATGCGGTCCCCTTCGGCCCTGCCGGTGACATGTCCGACGACCGCCCCCGCAACCTGGAAGAGTGGCCCGACACCAATCAGATTCTGAGCCGCCCCGCCGACTTGTGATCCGTAATACGGATGCAGAATCTTGTAGCCCGCTTGGAGTTCCGAAAGGCTTTCCTGCTGTTGCAAGTAGCTTAAGACATCGTTTGTCGCGATCGTCTCATGCCACATCGAAACCACCGGCAGTTCATTTACGACGGCATACGTCCCCGGATATTCGCGATTGTGAATGTCCTTGGCATATCCACCGCCAACCATCGCCAAGGCCGGGATGTCTGAGTAGACATAAACGCTATTGGTATAAGGATTGTAGCGGTCGCCGCCGAACAGACGGCCTGGGAAGACCGTATATCCCGCGAGACTCAATAGACCGGCACTATATCGCCACCCCGCACTGACCTGGCGATTCTCCCGCAGTCGTTTCCATTCTTCCAGTGGCGCATACTGGTTGACGCGCACCACGACATCTTGCAGGTCATTCTGGTCCAGATACTCGACAATCGCTGCCTGGGTCGCGGGCGATACATTGTGATTGTCGACGCGTCGATCCCATAGAATCAGCTTGCCGGGAATTCCTAAGACCCAACCGACACCGTCGATGACGGGGCGCGGTTTGCCTGATTCAACGACCACTTCTCCGCGGTCTGCGGAATCGGTCGAGCTTGCCAGGTTTGAAGTTCCCGACCGCCAGCCCTGTCCGTATTGGTAGCCGCCGGATGCACATCCGACGGCACAACATGCAATCAGACTGCAAGTTAGAGCATAAAATCGCATGGAGTGGGCCTCTTAAACATCCGTGTTCTCGTCCCTGGCAACGGAATTATCGTCTATTTCCGGTCATGGTGGATAGCTCTGTTAATCGCCTCCATTTTTCTAACCAAGATTCGCGCCACCGAACTTGGGTGCCACGCTTTGACCGCCGCGCCTATAATGCACGCATGAGAGACGAAGCCACTTACATCTGCGATTCCTGCGGCGAAGAGATCGTGGTTCCGGTCGACCCTTCAGGGGGCGAGAGCCAGGAATACGTAGAGGACTGCCCGGTCTGTTGTTGCCCGAATGTGATTCATGTCGAAATCGACGACGACGGCTCGGCCCGAGTGTGGGCTGAGGCGGAATAGTGACGACGTTGCTCGGCCGTAGCCCGACTCTTCGAGTCAGGTGGGACAGTTACGAAGATACCCGACTCGGAGAGTCGGGCTACAGGTTCGGCTGACGCCTCGCTTTATTCAGCCAACAGTTTCTCGATCGCTGCATCGATCTCCTTCGGATCAAAGCTCTCGCCTGTTTCCAGGTTCACGACGAACTTGCGATGCAGATTTCCCTTGCGGTCATAGAGCTTGAAATGTGGGATGGCTCCGCCATCAATGTCAAAGCGCGATGTCACGACATCGATCGCACCGGCATCACCCGCAGCCAAGTCGGTCACCGGGACCAGCAAGTTGGGAATAGTCGCCTGCTGGCCTTGCAAGAAGTCGAGGACTCGGGCTTTCAGCTCGTCGAGATTTTCACGGGCGTCCATCTGGTCAATGCTGACCGAGATCACGCTGAGTCCCTGATCCTGATACTTGGTTCCGAGTTGAATCGCATGCGGAAACTGCTGGCGACAGGGAGCACACCAGGTCGCCCAGAAATCGACCAGCACGACTTTGCCCAGTTGGCGGGCCACGACGTTTTCGTATCCCTTGAGATCGACGACTTGCAGCTCGATCCGTCCCGGACTTGCGGCATTGGTTTCCCCCGGAACTTCGGTCACCGGTCCGGCTTTCGGCTGGACAGTGGGATGAGCGTTCGCCGTCGTTGGAGGGGCGACGGAAGGTGCCGCAACAGGCGCTGATTGCGGGCAACCGGTCAACAAGGGGATGATGGCCGCAACCAGCAGGCAACGACCAAAAGACACTACAGATTTTGCAGACTCAACGCCGGGCATTCGTGAGCTCTTTCTCAAGCGGATCAACACTGCGAAAACGAAAGATTCTGGACCAATTTCGCAGATGCATTGTGAGCGGTAGGGAACGCGGATTACAATTCAGCCAGCGGACGGATTGTCGACAATCGGGTTTTCGGATGTCGGTCTTTCGTCGCTGACTATAAGCCATTACCGCTAAGATGGCGATCCTGCCAAACCTGTAGCCCGACTCTCTGAGTCGGGTCCCTGTCCGAGAAGGTACCCCGACTCGGACAGGTGATAGACAATCGGCATCCGTGACAGATGGGAGGGCGAGGCTCCCGCCGAGCCTAAGCGAGCTTTA
>JAKFVC010000320.1 GCA_021732415.1 Planctomycetaceae bacterium | reverse complement strand
TCTCTAGTAGCCGGCCAGTCACCGCTCCGTTGGGACAAGCCCAACGGGGGCGACAACGCACGCCAACTCTTGGTTTCACTGTTACCAGTCACCAAGTATCTCAAAAACTATTCCCCACCAAATAGCGGCTACACCCCGTGCCGTGAGGCCGGGGGTAGAGTAGCGACTTCCGTTACAAATCCAGTATTGAGTGAAATCGATTAATAATCAGAGTCGCAACCCTACCCCCGGCCTCACGGCACGGGGCTCACCTAATTTCGGGGTATTTCGAGCGTCTTGGTAATGAGTTCGTTGGAAGCCGCAAGCGTCTTTCGGCCCTCGCCAGACTATCCGGTTCGGCGGGGTACCCTCAGGGGCCCTCGCCCTCCCATCAGGTGCAACCGGGACTACGATTTGCCGAACCACGCGACCAGCTTTAGTCCCAGAAAGACAGCCGGCAGTCCCAGCCCCAGGTTACCGGCGACGTTCCAGAATGCGCCGGCCAATTGCCCCTCTTCCAGCAGGCTGACTGTTTCGTACCCGAATGCGGAGAATGTTGTGAAGCCACCCAGGATGCCGGTGACCAGAAAGAATTGCAGCGGTGAACCAACCGCGTTGAGACGCACGATGCCGGCCATCACCATGCCGACCACCAGGCAGCCAAGGACATTGACGGCCATCGTCCCCAACGGCTTAAATCCCGGTACGGCAGTTTGAACGGCCGAGACCATCCCATAACGGGTGACAGCTCCCAGTCCGCCGCCAATCGCAATCCAGATGATGTTGGGCATGGGAATTCTCGTAGCCCGAATCGCTGAGTCGGGTGCATTCGGAGTTCTAACTAGTAGATTGCGAGAATTGTCGGTGTGAGGGTGTCGGAGAAGGGGAGTATGAGGGCAATGACAGATCCAATTGTGGCGACTGCATGCCACCCCGTTACTCTCACACACTCATACTCTCACACTTTCAATATCGCAAACGTCAACTCAATCCATTAGAAGAACCCGACTCTGAGAGTCAGGCTACAGAGCCTCCGGCTCATCGCTGGTTGGAACTTCACTCGCCTGCATCGTATCCAATTCCTCAGACTCGACAAAGGTGTGTCCCGGCCGGCGTTCTCCGTGATAGATCCAGCGAATGTCCAGCGCGACTTTGCCTCCCAGGGCCACCGCGATTCCCAAGGCGCCCCAGCCCCATTGACTGGTCCCAATCACCCCCAGCCACTTGCCGGTCAGAATGATCAAGCCCACACACGCCGAGACTCCCGTCAGCATGCTTTGCAGCGCGACCCTGGTCCGCATCTTTTTCCACTTCGAACGGGCAATCGCCTGCCGCGCCGAGATGTTCGCCACCTGACGTAAACTGTCCAGGCCGGCACGCATTTTCTGCGTATCGACAGGCCCACGAATCATCGGCGGACGGACGACCGCCGGTACCGGTACGGACTCGACGTTCGAATCATCCACGGATTCATCGAACTCAGACTTGGCCTGCGGCGGGACCGGCTTGCTTGAGGTTTTCGGGGGTGGCGACGAGCTGTTCGAAACATAGCGATCGGGGGGAGGCGGTTCCTCAGCAGCCCGGGATTTTCGATTTCGATCGAGCAACCGTTGCATATAGGATTCGACCGAATCATATTCGTCCGGCACCGGCTCTTCGACAACGGCCGCGCGGAGCGGTTCCTCTTGAGGTTGCCCATAGTAGGTCGTCTCGGGCGCCGCTTCTTCGGCTGCGTTGGAATCTGCGTACGAGTCCTCATATTGAGATTCCACTACGTCAGCGTCTTCGCTCGTCGGAATTGGCTGCTCTTCGGTCGCGACCTCAGACTGACCTTCGGCCAGTTCCATGCTGAACATCTCAGCCAGTCGAGCCCGTAGATTCAGTACCGAGAGGTCCTCTTCCGTGGCGGGTAATTCGGCTGTCGAATCCGATTTCGACGCGATCTCATCCTGATCATCCGCGGCCCACAAGGAGCGTGGCGCTTCATGGACGACGTGTTCCGTTTCGTCCGACAGAGCTTCGTGATCCACTGCGGGCGCTGGAATCCCGAATTGAGCACGGATGGCTTCGAACGGGTCGGTGGGATCAATGGCAGACTCGTCCGGTGTATCGTGATCCAATTCTGATTGGACCATTTCGTCCAGCCGCGACAGAACATCCATCGCATTCGACGCTGGCGAATCAGAAGTCTCCAGTCGCGACTCGGAGGCCAGTTGTTCGTCCCAGGCGCGGCGTTCCTCTTCCCAGGCCGCTCGCTCGCGGTCGAGTTGCCGTTTCGACGCCTTGAGTTCCTCGCGTTGCAGGTAGAGGGCCGCCTGTGCCGCATCCAATTCTCGCTCTCGGGCCGATGTGTCGACCTGCGGGGATTCCATCGCAGCGGACTGCTGATCCCGCAGTGCGGTCAGTTCTTGTTCCTGTCGTTCCAAATCGCGCGTTCGCTGCGCCAGATCGGTCTGCTGTTGCTGCAATTCTTGGGAGACCCGATCCAAAGTGGATCGTTCGGAATTCAGCTCCTGCCGCTGATATTCGAGTTGCTCTGCACTCGATTGCAGTGCGTTCAATTCGTGCTGCAGAGACTCCTTTTCGCTCGTCAGTTGCGATTGCGCGGTTTCCAGGGATGACTCGAGGCGCTGCCGTTCGGCTTGCCAGGCATGTTGTTGCTCCTGCAATTCATGGCGGCTTGTGATGAGTGCCAGGCGTTCGGCACCGAGCAGTTGTCGCTCTTGCTGACAGGCTGCGACATCGCGGGCCAGCTGTTCCGATTGCACCTTCAGAAGTTCGGCAGCGGGGTTGGTTTCGTCCGCGGGCTCTGCGACTTGTAGAGTGGACGTGAATAGCTCCGTAGCTAGTGCGTCACGTTCATCACTCAAGATGGAAACGACAGCCGAGGAAGTGCTCTCCGACGCTGGCAGCGTCGGCCACGGGGCCTGTAACTCTGACTCACGCTGTTGCCAGGCGCATTCGATTTCAGTCTGGAATAAGACCGATTCCCGAGACGCCAGTTGATCGGCTCGTGCCTGCAGTTCCGCTTCAAAATCAATCAGGTCTGCTTCGGCATGTTCCAGTTCGCGTTCGGCGAGGACGAATTCTTCACGCATCCGTTCGAGATTCGCATAGTCATTGGTCACACCATTCGCCGTGGCGTCCGCTTCTGATCTTCGCGTCTCTTCCCAGTCGGATTGCGTGGCCCGGAACTCTTCGAGTTCTCTGGTCAACGCGGCTTGCTGAGCCGACAACTCATCGTGCCACGCATCCAGTCGATAGCGTTCCGTGAGGAGCCGTTCCTCGGCCTGTTCTGCGGCGGCGACGGTCTGTTCCCACCCTTGCTTGCGCTCACGCAGTTCTTCAATCTGTGACGTCCAGTTCGCCGACTGAATCGCGATTTCACGCTGTTCCTCGTGCAGTTGTGACTGCCGCACTGTCAGTTCGTCGTTCCAGGTTTCCAATCTCCGCTGTTCAGCAACCAGTTGGGCCTGATCTTGCTGCACGGCTGCAGCGACTTGATTCAAGGCGACTTCCCGGCGAGTGAGTTCCTCCGCATCGGATTCGATGGCCGTCGCCCGCGCTTCGAGTTCCTGTTGCCGGTCGGTCAATTCAGACTGCCGCGCGGTGAAGTCACTCCGCAAGGCTTCCAATCGATCTTGTTCGGCCGCGAGTCGCTCCTGATCGCGTTGCGTCGTGGAGACAATCTGCTCCCACGCATACTCGCGCAGCACAAACTCCTGAGCATCCGTCTTGAGACTGGCAGCCTCGTTCGCCAGTTCCAACTGTTGTTGATCAAACACTTCTTGAGACTGGGTGAGCTCCTGGTTCCACGCTTCCAGACGAGCCAGTTCTCCAGCCAAGTGTTCTTGATCCCGTCGCAAGCTGGCCGTCGCCTGATGGCATTCAGCCTCACGTACTCCCAATTCCCCTTCGACGGACTGCAAGCTGTGCTGGAGCGTCTCGAGTTCCTGTTGTTTTTGCGTCACGTCAGATTGGAGTTGCGTCAGCTCCCGATTCCACTCTTCCAGGTGCGCCCGATCTGCCAGCAGTTGCTGTCGATCATGCCGGATTTCGGAAGCCAGTTGCTCACAGGCCCGCTCACGGCTTTTCAACTCTTCAGCAACGGCCTGCTGGTGGCCCGTGATTTTCTCGAGTTCTTCTGTTTTCTGCGCCCAACGTGATTCCGTGGCGTCACGCAACTGATACCAGGAGGCCCCGGCATCTTCTGCTTCACGACACGCGGCTTCACGCTGCTCCAAGGCGGCCTGGGCTTGTCCGATTGCCAGCTCGCGAACGCCAAGTCGGCGCGACAGCTCGACGAGGGTTTGCTCACGTTGATTCAGGTGCGCGGATTGGCCCGCCAACTGATCGGCTTCCGCCTGCAACTGCAACAGACGTGCGGCGACATTGTCGAGTTCTTCCGTCAGCCGTTGCGAGCGTCGGGCCACTTCCGATTCCTGGAACGAACAGCGTCGTTCCCGTTCGTAAAGCTGCTGTTCACGCTGCCCACGTTCGATGGTGGCCGCTTCCTGCTCGGCAATCAGCTCTCGCAATTGGTCCCATTGTGCCGACAGTTCGAGACACTGCCGATTCAGAGCCTCGTTGCGAACAGAGAGTTCGGCTAACTGTTGACGGGCCTGGCGATGATACGTTTCTAGCTCGTTACGCAGTCGATCATGTTCGGCATCCGTCGTGCCGGTGATTGCCGGCGCGAGATGAAACCGCGGCGCAGTGAATGCGGGTTGCGACATGAGTTTGGCGAGCGCGGGGGCTGCCTCAATCGTGCGCGCCGGTTGGACAATCGAAACGAGGGGCGGAACGACGGGTGGGACGACGACCGGAGCCGGTTCGGCCTGAACATGCTGCTCGAGCCTGGCGACCGCCGCCTGATGGCGCCCCACTTCCGCCTCGAGGCTGGCAATCTGTTGCAACAACTGCGATTCGAAAGCTTTGAGGCGATCCTGCTCGGATGACTGTTGGACAACGGACCGGGCGATGTTGGCGGAAAGGGGCGAATCAACGGGCTCCGAAGCAGGAGGCAGAACATCCCACGGTTCAGCCCGCCGCACGCGAAACTCAACGGGACCGATTGCCAGGCGATCTCCCAGCCGTAACCAGCCCTCGGAACTTGGTAAATTATTGTGCCACGTGCGATGGTCCAGGGCCCGCAGGGAGACGCGTGATCGCGAACTATGGATGACGCAATGTTGCGGCTGAACACCGGGAACGTTCAATTGAATCTGACATTCGGGGCTGCTGCCAATCGTCAGGTCACCTGGCACCAGTAATATCGGTGCCAACCCCAGCCGCTGCGCGACGGGTTCCAGTACGAGGATTTCAGTCGCAGCGGTTGTACCGTGTAAACGGTCAGTTGCCACAGCAGACATAGCCGGTCTTCCTGTCAGTACACAAGGACTCGCAGGCGCCCCTGCGACCTTGTAATCAGGCAGACAGGCAGCGCGCAAATACGTCGTGGAGACTGTTCACCAAAAAAGCCTCCGATGGCATATAGCTCACGCCCGGAATGTTGTCCAAAAGCAACAGCGCGAGAACTTCGGAAACCTGCCGAAACTTCCCGGGTTGATCGGATCAGGCGCAGACGCGACCTCGTACCGATTATGCCGGGTTAGCGGTTAAGAGCGGTTGTAACGATCGAAAGAATCGTAGGACGGGTCTCCAGGCCCGTCCGAGCCCGTAACTCTCGACGCGAAACAGGTTCATCTCTCGCGAGCTTCGCGCAGCGCCCAGTCGCCTAGATCAATACGGCCTGATGGGCCTTCAATCTCTTTCGATCGGGTGCCACTGGCTGTGCCAGTGCTCGGAGTCTATCGATTCTCTGTCCGGCAAAGCACTGGCACAGCCAGTGGCACCCGAATTAGGGCCTTATTGAAGCAGGCGGACCTCGGTACGGATATAAAACCGTGCGCTACGCGAAGCTCGCGAGGAAGAATTGCTTGTGACGTCGGTGATTACGGGCTCAGACCTGCCAGGAGACCCATCCCACAGCCTCAATCATCCTTAATCTCAGTCTTACCATGAGGCGTCTTGTTCCCCGCCCCATCGAGAGTCACAACGACAATCTTGTTACAAGACGAAATCAGTTGCTTCGTCGTCTTGTTGCGAGCCTCCGCCTTCATCTCCAGCGACGTCGTTCCAAATCGCGTGGCCACGACTCCGATCTCGATGATGTCGCCGCACGCCGCCGGAACATGAAACTGGAAGTCGCCAATATACACGGTCGCGATATTCAGCGTCTCCAACTGACAGACGGCATAGATGTAGGCTTCCTCGTCAATCCACGACACCAGCTTGCCACCGAATAGCGTGTTGCGGCCATTCAGATCGGCGGGCATCACCATCTTGCGAGATCGATATTTCACTGCAATCAGTTCCTTCTTAGGACAGCGACAATGCCGACAATAAATTTATTGCGTGAGAGTAAGCGTGTGAGGGTGTCGGAGTATGAGAGTATGAGAGTGTCCACAGTTTCTGTAGTTGGACTGCAATGTCACCCCGTTACTCTCACACGCTCATACTCTCACACCTTTTCGATCGCGCGAACATGACGTGAAACCGCCCTATCCGCGGCACATCTCGTCGAAACGACGCTGCATCTCTTCCGTCGAGATCTCTTCAATCTGGTGTCCCACCAACCACTCGTGGCCGAACGGGTCGAGAAACTTGGCCGAGCGCTGGCCGTAGAATTGATCCTTCGGAGGCATCACCAGTTTCGCCCCGGCCGCCACCGCACGCTCGGTCAATTCGTCGACATTATCGACATCCATATACATCGTCATCCCCGTTCCAGCAAACGCCAGCGGGCTGAGAATGCCATGTTCAGGATGTTCGTCCGAGATCATCAAGACGCTGGGCCCGAGCTGCAACTGCGCATGCCCGACCTTCCCGCTGGGGTCAGTCAAACGAAATTCTTCTTTTGCGCCGAAGACGTCGCAGTAGAACTGAATCGCTGCCGGCGCGTTGCGAACTCGCAAATAGGCCAGGACGCGATGAATCCGATTCGTCACAGGTGAGTCAGTAGTCATGTCTCGCGTGTCCTTTTCCGAAATGTGGACTGCGGCGATTCATCGTCGCTTTTACTGTGGGAAAACTTACGGAGATCGTCACGTCCCAATAAAACCGCACATCGTCCCCAATGAGAAAGCGGTGATAGATCACCGCAGTCCAAATGGGGCTACAATGTCTTCAGATACTCCAGCACCGCACGTTTTTCATCTTCGCTGAGCGCATCAGGAAAACGATGCCCGGCCGAAATCTTCCCGGGCTTAGACGTGTCGAAATACTGCCGGCGGTCCCCAGAGAGCAGGCCCTCGGGGACAGCATCGGGAGTCGAAATCTCCAACCCGAGGCGCTGCTGATCGTAGCCCGTCGGCGTCCGTTTCCAGATCTTCGGGCGTTCATCCGCATGCATCAAATGCCACAAGGTCGGGACCGATCCATTGTGCAAATAAGGAGCCGACGCCCAAATGCCATGCAGAGGCGGCGCGACATATCCCTTGGGCAACCAGACCGGATCGGTCGTGTTGTAATTGGCCAGCCAGCTGTGTTGAAACTTCTCGCGGTAGTCGGCGTTCAACGCCTGGAGTCGCATCGGATCAGTTCCCAGGACATCCAGACTGATGATCTTCTCTGGATAGCTCTCTTGCGCGCCATAGGTCCCGTGGCACTTCGCGCAGTGTTGATTGAAGACGGCCCGGCCAGTCTCAGCCAACGCTGCATCAACCGCCCACGGATAGTGCGGTGCGTCGAGGGACTCGATCCAGGCCAGGATATCGCGGTAGTCGTTCTCCCAACTGGCGAGGACCTTTTCATCGTTCCGCGGCAACAGCACGAACTGAATCAGCGGCCGATGATGTTTCTTCACCAACCCATCGTAGTACAGCCGTGCCTTCTTTTTGACATTCCAGAAGGGCGGGGCATCGAGATCATGATGCAGCATTTCCGGGATATTAAACGCCTTGATGACCTTCATGTCGGCATCGCGTTTGGCTTCCAGAGCCACGCCGAAAATGACCGAATTGGTCGTCCCATGAGTCGACCCCAGGGGCATCCCCAACTGGGCCATGTCCATGTGCGTCAGCTTCTTCCCCAGCCGAATCTTCGTCGCACGAACGTCCTCAACCAGGGTCTCCAATCCAAAATTGGAATTGGGCAATCCCAGCGTCGCCTTCCCGTTGACCTGCCCGCCGTGACACGACAGGCAATTCATGAC
>JAKFVC010000288.1 GCA_021732415.1 Planctomycetaceae bacterium | reverse complement strand
CTTTGAACTCTTTGAACTCTTTGAACTCTTTGAACTCTTTGAACTCTTTGAACTCTTTGAACTCTTTGAACTCTTTGAACTCTTTGAACTCTTTGAACTCTTTGAACTCTTTGAACTCTTTGAACTCGCCGTTTTGTCTTAAATCTAGTCTCAGCTCACTCAGATCAACTTTTTCGCCGCATACGGACGGTGTGCGCCCTCGAACTGTCCGCGCAGCGCAAGTCCCTACCACCCCGGTTCGTTGAAATCAATCGAGACCCCGCCGCAACCGCAAATTCCCGCTGTCGGTTCGCGGGATCTGAGGTCAAAGCCTCAATTTCCAAACGTTCCGCCTGGTCACTCTCCAGGCAGTGCCTCTTCGGTACAGATCACACTTCAATCATACAGCGAGGCTTCAATCTCACCAAAAAGGGACGCCCCGCGCAAGGTCATTACCGACACATAGGTCAGGCAGTGCCTAACGAGTTCAACGTGATAGGAGTTTTCTATCCCGTCTTATTTCACTGCTGAATTGCAACTCCAGGTAGCCGCATCTCACCAGAGTGCGGGTTTAGCCGGTCACTCGCCCGCGTTCTGGCGAAACGCGGCTACCACAGAAGCAACCCAGAGCCGCAATCGCCATTCTCCTGAACGAACACTTCAGGCACTGCACAGACTGACCTGCTTGGCTGCGTGCAATTTCGCACTGGCGCGCGTATCCTCATGGGCATGCGCGATCAAGGCGACACCCACGCACAATTAAGGATATGACAATGCATCGATACTTGAGGCGAATCAACCAGGAGCTGAAACGTCCGGACCCTGTGCAAAGCACTGCCGAACCGTTGTCGGGTTTGAATTCCGCTGAGCGAAGCGTATCGCATCATTCCGGGCTGGTGTGGATGATCGTGTTCATGCTGGCGGCAACTGGATGTGGTGGCAATTCGCCGCCCCCCGGCACCAAGGCTGCCGGAGAGGGACGTACCAATTCGCCCCCAGGTGCCGAACCCGGCGCAGCAGAAAATCCCGCCTCCACGGCTGGAACTCCAGCATCAACCACGGTGGCTGCAGCGAAACCTCGGGCCAAGCCGACCCCCGAACAGATTTCCAAATGGGCGGTCGTTAGTCACCAGCCTCTGCAATTGTTGGCTTGCTACGACGGCTTTGGCGATGGGATTGTCCAAAGCCTCGCAGTGACTCCGGACGGCAAGCAGTTCGCCCTGGGTGGAGTGCGGCTCACGCTGTGGAACACGGCGGAATCCAAGCCGACGATCGATCTCATCGAAAACTTGAAAGAGGACGAACTGGAACGCCCGATTCGTTCTGTTGCACTTTCTCCCAATGGAACCTTGCTGGCAGCCGGGGATCAGAAGGGTGTCCTGCGGATCTGGACGCTGAAGGACCAGGCCAAAGCGCAGGAGATTAAGGCCCACGAGGGCCGGCTGGTAGAAATGGTTTTTTCGCCTGATTCGCAGAAGCTGGCAACCACCAGCTATTCGGGCGAAGTCATCGTCTGGCAAGTCACTGACGGCCAGAAACTCACCAGTTTTAAAGCCGGTGACAGCGAACTGGCCCGGCTGCTCTTTCTGACCGACACCTTGCTCGCTTGTGCGGGTCCCGAAGCCAGTATCTGGAATATCGAGACCGGCAACAAGGAATCGACGCTCACCAAGGGCCACGTGTCCAATGGCGCCCTGGGGCTTTCGCCCGATCGACGTTGGCTCGCATTCAACGATGACAATTCGAAGCTCCAGCTCTGGGATGTGCAGAAGGCCGCTCCCGCCGCAGCGAAATTGAATGGTACCGCTGGCGACTGGATCGAATACTCGCCGGACGGCAAATGGCTGGCGACCTTGTCGAGCGACTCCATCAACATCCGTGACGCCGCCTCCGGTAGCATCTTGCAAGTCATCGACGCAGATGGAGATCGTACCGTCTCATTCAAATGGCTGCGTGAGAGTCAGGCCCTGCTGGTGGCATCGGAGCAAGGGCGAGTCCGCATCTGGGGCACTCCGGAGGGGGCGAAAGTGATGGGCATCGAGCCACTCACGCCACCGACCCTGAAGCCACTCGTCGCCGGGGCCAAAAAATCACTCAGCTCGGCCCAGCTCTTAAAGGTGATCGATATCCGATCCTTCCCGCGACTGCCGGGTGCCGTTCCGATGATGAGCGAAGTGAGTGCCGCCTACTACACGGCCCCCAAGACCACGGCGGACGAAGCGGAAATGTTCTACCACCACTATTTGAGTCAGGCGGGTTGGACTGAGCTGCCCGCGAGCCCCATGCGGCCGGGAATGGGCTTTCAAAAGGAAGGCTGTGAACTGGGGGTATCTTTCACACCGTCGTCCGAACCGGGCCGCGCCGCAGATCTGCAAGTCAGTATAAACTTCGCCGGGAACTACGATGTCCGCTGGCTGCCGCAGGTCTCGCCGACCGATTCCAAGAGCGCCTACAGTTCGTTTTCCAACCTGAGCTACCGCACCAAAGCGTCAATGACTGAAGTCGAGGTGTCGATGCTCAAGCAGTTCCACCAGGCAGGCTGGACGGGCTACACGCGGCTGAATTCTGCCTATACCGAGCAGCCAGACTCCCGCACCATTTCGATGTTACAGGGGGGCAGCGTGCTGACGGCTGCGATCGGCTATCCCGCCGATTCCCCAGACGAATGTTTTGTACAAACGAGCTTAAACGTATCGACGAAGTCGTTGCCCATTCCGGCGGACTCGGGCTGGATTGAATTCGATTCGTCAACAGACCTGCAGACTGTGATCAACACGAAACTCAATCTGAAAGAAGCGACCGAATTCTACGATACCGAAATGGCCAACGAAGGCTGGCTGGCTCGTGAAGCGGGCCGGCGGATCGAAGAAAAGCAGATCTGGCTGCCGTATATCCGCGGTCAACAGGACATTGGGTTGCTCCTGCGTCCGCTACCAGACGGCAAGACTCAAATCATTGTCGGCAAGGCCGCCGTGACTTCCTGGCAGCTGCAGAAACCTAAGAAAGCTGATTCCGAAAAGGAGCAACTCGGTATCGAAGCGGCTGACCTCCAACTTCCCAAGGGAGCCACCGCCGTCAAATTTGATGTCGACGACAAACAGATTCTGTTCGAGATCACTGGCCTCACACCACCCAAGCTGGCCGAGCAATACGCCAAGCAGATGGAAGCCCTGGAATGGAAGCGATCCAAATCCGGAGTCGTCAGCGACGAATATACCATGGCCACGTTTGAGAAAGAGAAGTCCGAAATCGAGATGCGCATCCGTGCCGACGGCAAGAAGACGACAGTGATGATCGGCGGCGACGGACTCTTATGGACCAAACCGCTGCTCGCCGCGCCCGTCCGCATCTCCTACGAAACCTGGCTGCACCGCGGCAAGAAGCCCGCCACGCTGGAGCTCCTGGAGGAATTCTCCGCAGAGATGCTAAAGATTCCCGCTGGCCGCGGTAAAGGTAAATAAACTCACTCGCCTGTACGTTGCTCACAGTTTCAAGAAGTTGCCCCACCCTCCCCAACCTTTTTCGATCCGGCTGCGTCACACTTTCCAATCAAACTCGGAATGTGTGACGCAGGGTGGAATCAATCCGCCACATTCCTCCTGGAGATGTGGTTTCAATAGAGGATCAGTTTATGACTCGTGAGCTTACCGGCCTGCGTGATGTGCGCGGTGTCTTGTTTGACATGGACGGCGTGATTTACGTCGGCACCCGAGCATTGCCGGGCGTGCAGGAGGCGATCGATTATCTCACGTCGACCGGCCGTACGTTTCTATTCGTCACGAACAATGCCAGTAAGACTTCCGCACAGTTTGTCGAGCGGTTGGCCGAGATGGACGTGCATGTCCGGCCCGAACAAGTGCTGGGGAGTGCCGAAGCGACCGCGGTCTGGCTGGCCGGGCAGGTCGCCCACCACGGCTGGCCGCGCGGTCCGGTCATTGTGATGGGGCAGGAGGGATTGAAGTTTGCTCTGCAACAGAACGGGTTCGAATTGACGACAGATCCCCATGCGGCGACGTACGCCGTGGCGGGGATCAATTTTAAGTTGACCTATGAAGAGCTGGCCAACGTGTCGCTCGCCATTCGCGGGGGCGCCAAGTACATCGGCACGAACTCCGATTTGACTTATCCCAGCGAGCGAGGTCCACTACCAGGAGCCGGCAGCATCCTGGCTCTCTTAACCGCGGCTACCGGTCAGCAACCCATTGTGATCGGCAAACCGAATCGCGGCATGTACGAACAAGCGATGGCACGGCTGAACATCACCGCGGGGCAAACCCTCATGGTAGGCGACCGCTACGACACCGACATTTCCGGCGCCATTGAACTGGGGCTATGGACCGCGGGGGTCCTGACGGGGATTTCCACGCGCGACGAATTTGAACGCGCGAGCCCGCCGCCGGACGTGATCGCGGAAGATCTTCCGGATCTCATCAACCGGTTGCGGTGGGCCGACGAACAATAGTGCATTGTTCGAGCCAAGGGGTCGGGTTTAGACAGATGGGAGGGCGAGGCTCCCGCCGAGCCTAATACGAGCTTTAGCTCGGCGTCCGCCGGAGGCATTGAACGGGGCCTCCGGCGGTCGCCGACCTGCGGTCGTATTAGGCTCGGCGGGAGCCTCGCCCTCCCAACTTTTCTACACGCCAGCGGCAATCAACTGGTCCAGCTCCTGCTTCAGGCGGTCCAGGATTTTGTCGTACGGGTAGGCTCCCAGCTCTTCGCTCCCCTTCTTCAGGTTGACGAAGTTCGGACCGCACCAGAGGCCGAGGTCGGCATCGTCGGTCTCGCCGGGGCCATTGACACGGCAGCCCATCACGGCGATCGTCAGAGCGTGGTCTTTCGCATAGGCGGTCATCGCTTTGACTTGCTGAGCCAGTTCGATGAAGGCCTGGTTTTCGACTCGCGAACAGCTGGGGCAACTGATGATGTTCAGCGTGTCGAGGCCGAAGTCGACGAAGCTGCGTACGCGACCGGCGGCGATGTCGGCGATGATCTGACGGCCGGCGGCGATTTCCTGCGACTTCTGCGGATTGGGGACCGTCAACGAAACGCGGATCGTGTCGCCGATGCCCTTGCTGATCAGTTGCTCGAAGGCCATGCGGGTTTTGATGATGCCGTCGGGGGGCAAGCCGGCTTCGGTGACACCCAGATGCAGCGGGACATCGGGACGCTCGACCGCGAACCGTTGGTTGACCTCGACGACCTTCTTCGGATCTGAGTCCTTCAACGAGACCACATAGCGATGGAATCCCAACGAGTCGAGCAACGCACAGTGCTCCCAGGCACTCTGCAGCATGGGGCTGATGGAATCGTCTTCGCCGTATTTTTCGATTTGGGCCGGATCGACTGAGCCGCAATTCACGCCGACACGGATCGCGCAGTCATTCTCAGCACAGACATCGGCGATGAATTTGACTTTGTCCTGCCACGGCTTCTGGCGTTCGTGGTGATAGAGATGCCCGGGGTTGTACCGGACTTTGTCGACATGAGGAGCGACTTCTGTCACCAGCCGATAGTTTTCCTGCAAATCGACCGACAGGTTGGCCGTCGTCTGCTTACGGATCTCGGCCAGCGCTTCTGCATCTTTGGAGCTATCCACGGCAATGCGAACGACATCAGCTCCCGCCGCTTCCAGATCACGCACTTGCGCGACGGTGGCGTCGATGTCCTGGGTGTGAGTCGCCGTCATGCTCTGCACGGCAATCGGATAGTCTTTACCCAGGTGAATCTTACCGATGCGGACGGAGCGTGTCGGGTTGCGGGGCAAGTCCAAGATTGTTTCCTTGTCGTATTCGCCGAGTCATCACGGCGGAGTCGCGGTCCGTTTTATTCCACTGGACGGGGCCGAATATCAATTGCGCGTGAGCGGCACGGCGCTAGCCGCCGGTTTTTCCAGTGAAGTCGATACAAGGAACCGGTGGCTAGCGCCATTCCGCTCACAAATCTATCTGCGATGTATCGCATTCCTGCTGCCAGATCAACCGCGAAATCGGCTTGTCTCTTAACCGTTATGGGGCGCTACGCCGGAATGCCCGTATTTGTGGGAGTTTTTTGTCGTTGCACCCATAACACGGCGAATCCGGTCGCGGTGAACGCGGGCGCTTCCAGCATCGTCCAGAAAAAGGGCATACCGACCGCAACGTCGATGCCCAGCAGGATCGCTCCGTGAATGATGGCGACGATTCCCAGAAATGTAATCAGCGGGCGATAGCGGACCACGTCAAACGAGATAAACACCACCAGCGCCCCATGTAACGCATACAGGGCGGATGTCGTGCGAGCGAGATAACTGACAATTCGGGACTCGGGAAAGGTCTCCAGCCCGCAGAGATCGTTGATCTGCGACATCCATTCCAACGGCATCATCACGGCGATCAAGGCTAGCATGTCGACGAACCCCAGGATCCTCAAACCCCAAATCAGGGCGAGTTCGCTACGGGGTGAGTCGCGATTCGGCGTGTGAACGTCTACCGGCAAATTCATGAATTGCCCAATCCCGACCCTGACGCCGGCGAAATACGCACGCTTTCTGTGTGATCGTTCTCGCTATTGGAAGGGACATGCAATAAGACGATTAATGAGAGGATGATGGCAATGATGCCTGCAGTCAGCAACGTGAAGGCCCAAAGTCGAGGATACAACTCTGCCTCCCAGTTGCCTAACTTGATTCGGAAGTAGGAGTCATGAATGAAGCCGCCGTGCATCGATGCGAATTGCCTCTGAAACGCCAAGAATCGAAAATAAACGTAGCCCTGCCAGGCCAAAAACATGCAAGGCAATAAACCCAGACTCACGCAGGACCACAAGAGAATCTTCATCTGTTTTTTCCGGCCTTTAACAACTCGAGTAATTTGTTGGCCGCTGCCGTAGCGAAACCCGGATCATTAATGTGATTGTCCAGTTCGATCAATTCCACGGCACCATGATTCTGACGAATGGCAGCGTAAAGGGTTTCTCTCGCCTGCGGATCATCGAACGACTGGCCCGTCTTATCAATCGCCGAGACGCCTTGTAATGGCAACATGATGGCCACCGGTCCTGTGGATGCCGCGGCCTTGCGAGCGATTTCCAGGCCGAGGAGCCGGTTTTCTTCGGGAGTCGTTCGCATCAAGGTCACGTTGGCATTGTGAATGTGAAACTTTCGTGTTGAGAACTTGGTCGGAACCGTTTCTCGCGGCCCGAAATTCACCATGTCCAGAGCGCCGACCGAAATCACCTGGGGAACACCGTGCATTCCCGCGGCGGTCAGACGCGTGGGGCCGGCGGTCAATGTGCCTCCAACCAGTTCGTCGGCGAGCTCGGTCGTGGTGATGTCCAGAACTCCGGCGATCAAACCATCGGCAATCAACGACTCCATCGCCTGGCCGCCATTGCCCGTGGCGTGAAAGACGAGAACCTCATATCCCGCGGCTTCGAGGACTTCCTTGGCTTTCGTAATGCACGCTGTCGTGACGCCAAACATTGTCGCGGCGATCAGCGGTCGCTCCGTAGCGACAGGCACGGGAGGCGGCAGTATGACCAATCCGGCCATCGCTCGTGCGGCCTGGCCGAGGACTTCTCGCGAAATGCGATTGATCCCGATCAGGTCGACCACCGAATTCAGCAGCAAGATATCCTTATCGCCCACATAGGGGCGAGTCTGCCCCGAGGCCAGCGTACTGACCATCAGCTTGGGGATACCAATCGGCAGAGCCCGCATGGCGGCGGTGGCGATTGTCGTACCGGCGGAACCTCCTAGACCCAGCACCCCCTGGACCTTGCCCTCGGCGTGTAGTTCGCGGATCAAGTTGGCGACCCCGGTCGCGGCGTGCGTCACCGCGGCGCCCCGGTCACCTTTCAACTGGACTGCCTCAATCGTCGTTCCCGCAGCGTGGAATACGGCCTCACGAGTGATATCAGGGACGATGGCCGGCGGCAGTTGACTGCCCGCGTCAATGACCCGCGTCTGGATTCCGTATCCAGACAGCAGATCACGCACGAAGGCGATTTCTCGGCCTTTCGTATCCAGCGTTCCGATGAGGTAGACACTCATGATCGTTGTCGCCCGACTCAGAGACCTTTCAAGGGTGATTTACAATGGGAGGGCGAGGCTCCTGCCGAGCCTAAAGCGACCGCAGGTCGGAGTCCGCCGGAGGCATTGACATCAGCCTCCGGCGGACTCCGAGCTAAAGCTCGCTTTAGGCTCGGCGGGAGCCTCGCCCTGGGATGATGCCTCTCGTCAAATAGCCCAGCGTTTTTGAATTGAGCTGGGGTTGTGGAAATCGGGAGTTTCTGTTGCGCTAGATCCTGTGAACGGTTTCATTCTGCACTCGGGTGTCAGGTTTGGG
>JAKFVC010000140.1 GCA_021732415.1 Planctomycetaceae bacterium | reverse complement strand
TCCACCCTTTTGGAACGCGTTGGCCGATTGCTGTGGGCTACCCAGCATCGATGAGATTGCGTCAGTGAGTCCTAACGTTAAAGCGAGGCTGCCTGCCAGGGCGATGCCCCACGTTCTATATTCAAATGATTTCATGATGACCTTCCAGTGAGTATTAAATGACATGCGAACGCCGGCGATCTTGCCAATGAGCCTTATTTGGCCGGCTTCTCAGTCGGGGCATCCGCTGTCTTTGCATCGTGGTCTTGTGTCTTCGCATCGTGGTCTTCCGGATGAGGTGACTTGCGTACCAAAGTCATTTCCGGACTGTCAGGTGAAGAGACCCCACCAACAACATGGTCCACCCCTTGCCAAGTGATAGTATGGTCATCGATGACTTTATAGATGCTCGTTCCGGAGGCCATTTCGCCCTCGGCACTTACACCGGCCAATCGCATGACCCAGGTATCGCCTTCACGAGTCCACGTGCCATCGGCGAATCCCCCTTCGGAATCAAAAATCCAGGCGCGCAGCTTGCTGGACAGCGGGTCCCAGCCAATTCGCTCAGTGCCACTCAAAACGTCTTGCCCGTGAGCGTGCATCGTGAAGTCGCGGATCAGGAACTTGCCATTCGGAGTGGGCTGGCACGAGAAGGAAACGACGGAATCGCTATCTTCATTGACCCAGTCACCAATCAGAAAACTCAATTGTTCCAACTGGTTTTCGTGCGCGGGACGAGCCACGTGCAAGCGGTCCCGGACACTCGCCAGAAGCCACTGGTCTTCGGTCTTGTTATAGACTGCTGTGAAGTTGCAGTGCGTCTCCGAGGAATCGGGCTTGTGGATGACTGTCGTGGTCCCCTCGACAATGGCCACCGTCGGGCTGACAAAGCGCAGGTCGTGCAGTACCGCCTGGAGTTCGCATCCGGGATGGTCGGCGAAAAATGCGGTGAGCGAGCCTTGAATCGCTTCACGACCATGGAACAGGGCGCCGTTGGAGTTGATGTACTCGCCATCTTGCGTGAAGTGCTTGGCAACAGCGTCAGCATCATCGGACGCATAGGCTTTCAATAAGCTTTCGTTGGCCTTGCGGATTGCGGCTTCATCGGCCGAGTACTTCGCTGGGACGTCTTCCTCTTGATTGGCAGGCGCCTTTTCGGCATCCGCTGGTTCGGCCGTTTTAGCGGCCTTGATTGCTGGTTTCGTTGCAGTCTTCGCCGGAGCGGGAGCCGCTGTTTTCTTGGCAGGCGCCGCATCATCCGCCACGAGGCCGAGGCAAATCCCCATCACCGACAGTACTGCTGCAGTTAGGTATGCGAACTTTCGCATGCTGTCTCCTTGTTGAACTGACTACCTGCTACACGCAGGCTGTGGCTATCAGTGAAATCAAAAATGCGTCTGGTACCCGCTCCTGATAGAGAGGCGACTTCGACTCGTCATTGACGAGTCAAAGTCGCAGGGGTGCCGACGCGAAACATTGCAGTCGTACGTGGGTGACGCCGATGCCGCGGCACGCAGCGCGTATGGCGGACAACCGGACCTTTGTGACTCCGGCTGACCGCTGTCAGTGATTAGTAGTAATAGCCGCCGTAGTAGTACGGTGAGGCATAACCCCAGCGATATGCTGGGCGCCATCCGCCACGCCATCCGCCGTAGTAACCGCGATATCCGCCGCGGTAACCCACGTATCCGTGCCGGTACCCGCCGCGTACTACGTAACGTCCAGCCTCGGCTGTGGAGTTGTCGAATGTGACGCAGAACATGGCTGCGAGGACACTCAGCATGATTAATAGTTTGCGACTCATGATTGATCCTCCTTCATACTCGATTGAATTATTCAGGCTGCCGAACGCTCGTCGTTACGGGCGAGGCTTCCCCTGAATGGCGTCGTTCACTTTGTCGACCGCCTTTTCAAATGCTTGCTTGACCTTACCAGTGGCTTGGTCGATCTTTCCTTCGCGCCGCAGCTTATCGTCATCGGTAATCGCTCCGGCGGCTTCTTTGATTCGACCCTTGATTTCATCGCTGGTGCCTGACATCACAGATCTCCTTGTAGAGGTTGAAAGTAAAACTCAGCTACCAGGATCATTTTGCAAACGCCGTGCCGCGACCGAATTGACGGTAAATCCCGAGTTTTCCTCAAGAGATGACTGGCGAGCGCCCATCGCGGTCGTTGGCATGCCAGCGTTTGAGTAGCGGGGAATATCTCGAAATTGAAGGTCCGCAACGTTGGCAGTCGCTGCGGCAATTTGAGGGCCATCAGGGAACTTCAACTCCCCAGTTCATGTGTCATCTGAGGGTCTCGCCGCTGAGATGCCATCGCCAGGAGAATATCTTTCCGACCAGGGAGATGAAAATCCTGTTATTTAGACAAAAATGAATGTCTCGCGCGTCTTGAAGACAACTTGTTTTACGTTGTCCTAATAAAGGCGCTTCTCTGACGATTACCTGATAGGAATTGGCGTGCTGTGCACTGGTTCCCTGGCACGAACCGCATCTGGAGGGTGTTTCAGGCGGAATAATGGTTTGAGAGAGGGGAAACTGTTCAAAAACATTCTGAACAGGAGTTGTCATCACTGGTGGGTTGGCGTATAAGTCTGCGGCGGTTTTTGGTTGTAACCTTCCGCGGTCGCCGAGCACTGTTGATGCGGGCAGGCGAAGTGTCTTCTTTTTTGTTGCGATTGACGAATTGCAGATCACGGAAAATGGCACGAATAGGTTCACGCTGAGTGTTGTTTTCTATCTGTAACTGATTTTCAGATAAATGGTTACGTGAAATGGAATCACGGGAACAGACAAAACAGAAATAGAGCTTGTTTTTCGCGAAACTTCTCGGCTATCAATGGTGTTCAATGGAATGGGCAGGTTGCTCGTAAGTCGTCAGATTTGCGAGTTGATCTAACAGCAAAGTAATTGGGGTCGTTAACTTCCCGTGTCGTATAATTGCGGCGATCTCGGTGGTTCTTGTGAGGTGCGCGATTTTCTTGCTCAAGTCGCAGCCAGGCAGTCAGAGAAGAGTGACTGCCGACGAAAGTGCCACGAAATCTGATCGCAGAAATCTGACCGCAGTCTTCGGGTGAATTGCCTGGAGTCGGTTGCGGTCAGAGATGCGGGAAATTGACAGATTCGAGTGGGGTTGGGGTCTTGGCGCCCGGTGCCGGGGCGCGATTCTGTGGATATGGAATTTGTCTGATGCTCTGCGCTGTCCTTGTGGATTGCGACCTGGGCCGGCTGAGAGATGGAACTGGCCGTTTGTCCGTTCCGTCCTAGTCTTGGGAGATTTGAGACATGGAAAATATCACTGTATTGACGCCGTTATTGGCTTATTTCGATCCGGGCTCGGGAAGTCTGGTGTTGCAGGCCGTCGTCGGTGGCGCCGCAGGCCTGGTGGTGTTTGCGAAGTATCTGTGGACCACCGCCGCACCACGGTTGTTCCGAGGTACCAAAGAGCCGCGCGACATGGATCAATTCTAGTGCTTCGTCAAAGCTAGGAATTGGTGTGCCACTGGCTCTGCCAGTGCTCTGCCGGACAGACGAAAGACTACCGGCACTGGCAGAGCCAGTGGCACCCAATCCAAAGATTAAGGTGTGACAGAGCACTTGGGGACCAGTTCAAAATGCCCGGTCCCTTTGCCCGCATTATCAACCGAATCCGCATTGAAAACCGAGATCGACCACCGGTATGTCGGTTACGTTGAACTACGAATCAGGCTCGTACCGTGACCGGGATGGTCGCGTGTTTGTGGATGGCGACGGTGGTATCTGTCGTGCACTTTCGGCTCGAGCGCTGAATGAATGGAATGCTGTCCGGCAGACTCGTTTTTTTCGTGAGGCGCTCGCCTCGCAGCGCGTGGTCCCGACTGAGACCATGAGTGATTCGCCCGCGGTTACGGCTGCTGCCCGGGATGGCGATTGGGCAGGCGTCTTGCGGCACGAGCTCGTGCCCTTCGTGTCGTATCCGTATGAGTGGTCCTTCGGCATGTTGCGGGATGCTGCGCTGCTCCATCTGGAATTGTTGGAGCAAGCGCTCGCCGAGGACATCACTCTCAAGGACGGCACGGCTTATAACGTGCAGTGGTTCGGAGCGCGGCCCGTCTTTATCGACGTCGCCTCCTTCGAACGGCACATTCCGGGGCAGGCGTGGGCGGGATATCGTCAATTCTGTCAGACGTTTCTCTACCCGCTCATGCTGCAAGCCCATAAGAACATTCCCTTTCAACCCTGGTTGCGCGGTTGTCTGGACGGCATCACTCCGCAGGAATGCCGGAATTTGATGTCGTTCCGAGATTTCTTCCGGCGCGGCGTTGCCGCGCATGTCTGGTTGCACGCCAAGTTGCAGGCCAGTCCCACCGTGGAGGCATCTGATAGCTCGCGAGCACTTTCCTCATCAGGTTTCAGCAAAGGCCTGATCCTCGCCAATGTCGCCGGACTGAAACGACTGATTCGCGGTTTGCGCTGGAAGGCTGCACGCTCGGTCTGGTCTGAGTACGGCGCTGCGAATGGATATGCACCTGAAGACTCCCAGAAGAAGGAAGCGTTTGTGCGTCGCGCCGTGCAGTCGCGGCGCTGGGGACTGGTCTGGGACCTGGGCTGCAACACGGGGGCCTATTCGCGCATCGCGGCGGAGAATGCGAATCTCGTGGTTGCCATGGATGCAGACTATCTTGCCGTCGAACGATTATATCAGTCGCTGCGGGCGACTCCCGTAGCAGGGGGCGCCCCGATATTGCCATTAGTGAATAATCTGGTCGATCCGTCCGTGGGACTGGGGTGGCGCGGTGCCGAGCGTAAATCACTGGTGAATCGTGGTCGCCCGGACCTGACCCTGTGTCTGGCGTTGATTCACCATCTAGTGATCGGACATGGTGTTCCGTTACGTGAGTTCCTGGAGTGGCTGGCCGATTTGCGGACCGATCTGGTCATCGAGTTCGTCTCGAAAACGGACCCGATGGTGCAGCGCTTGCTGCGCGGACGTCGTGATAACTATGTCGACTATGAGCCGGAGATTTTCGAGCGACAACTCTCTGAACTGTTTGACGTCGTACACACGGAGTCCTTGGCGTCCGGGGCTCGTCGACTCTATTTCGCAAAGGCCAGATCCGCATCATGAGGATCCCACTCTGGCCGCAAATCTCAAACACTCTATGGACTGACGCGGATCCCATTGTCCGGTCCAGGCTCATGGACGCGTTACACGTGTTGGTGCTGTTCAATTTCGCGGTGGCTCAGCCCATCTATGACCGCTTGAGCGAGCGGGGGGCTTTGTTCGTAGACCAGCACATTGGAATGCCGGTGGCCTATCTTCTGGTGGGATTGCTGTCGGCTGGCATTCCCGGGGCGATCGTTTTGGTCGAATGGCTGGTCAGTCTCTGTGGCCGACGATATTACGAAACGCTCCATTGTCTGGTGTTGTCGGTGTTGCTGTTCCTGCTGGCCTTGCCCGTCTGCAAACGTGTCGATTTCTTGTTCGGACCCGGAATGATCATTTGCTCGACACTCGGGGCCGCGTTGGGCACGTCGTTGTATCTGAAATATCGTCCGCTGCGCGCTGTGTTGTCTGTGGCCTCGCTGGGGGTCGTCATCTTTCCAGTCCTCTTTTTGATCCAGTTTTCAGCCAACTTCGGGAAGAGCGATCCCACTGCCCAGCGATTGGATCGCTATCAGCCTGTGCCGGTCGTGGTGCTGGTGTTCGACGAGTTCTGCGGTGCGTCCCTGATGACGCCGGAACGGAAAATCGACGCCCAGCGATTTCCCAACTTCGCGGCACTGGCCCGAGATACCACCTGGTTTCGGAATGCGACCAGCGTGAATCCCATGACCGTTCAGGCCTTGCCCGCGATTCTGTCGGGGCGTTATGCGACCAGCAACTATCCCCCGATCCCCGCCAATTTGCCGCAGAATCTCTTCAGCGTATTAGGGGCGTCGGGCTACGATCGAGCGATATTTGAGCCGGTTTCGTCGCTGGCCAGTCCAGGCCTGGGGACGACTCGCAATGCACCGCAAGGATTGTGGTCGCAAACAACGTTTGTGGGCAACTTTCTCTGGCGGGTGTATTTGTTTCATGTGACTCCATTCCAATATCAGGGCCACTTGCCGGAGATTCCTCGCTTGTGGTTCGGCCTGCATTCCTCACGGGATGTTCATCCTGAGGTGACCCGTGGCGTGTTTCGTTACGGCTGGAGTGACACCAGAGAAGTCCAGTTTCAGCATTTTCTGAAATGCCTGGATGCTTCAGAAAAACCGACGCTCTACTTCATGCATCTGCTCCTGCCACACCTTCCCTGGTGCTATCTGCCTTCCGGCAGCCGTTATGCGGAGGATGGCGAGGACTGGCAGTTATTGAGCGTGAAAACTCAGACCGGATTACCAGGGAACTGGGGCCCGGACGAACTGGAACTCGTCAACAATCAGCAGCGATATCTGCTGCAATTGATTTACCTGGATCAGTTGCTGGGGAAGTTCATCGCCCGGTTGAAGGAGACGGGACTGTATGACAAGTGCCTGCTGGTGGTCACCGCGGATCACGGGATCTCCTTTCGCGCGCGTCAATCGCGCCGCTCCATTGGGAAGGAAAATCTCGACGAGATCCTGTCGATTCCCTTATTTGTGAAACGGCCCGGGCAACAGGTGGGCGGAGGCAATGACCAGGATGTCGAGTCCGTCGATATTCTGCCGACGATTGCCGATGTCCTGGGGCTGAACTTGGGACGTGCTACGGATGGCTGGTCCATGTTTGATGCCGCCCATCCGCCCCGGACTTTGAAACAGTTCGGAGAGGTCAGCGAGTTGCAGACGGTAGATCCTGCCATCATCCACAACTCGAACGTTCCGCTGACCATTCGGGAACGGTTTGGTGACAGTTCGGACCCAGCGTCGCTCTATCAGACCAGCCATATTCCCGAATTGATCGGGCGCCGTGTCGACAGCTTAAAGCTGACGACGACAGCACAGGTGGAGATGGAGTTTCTCCGTTACTCGGATGAAGTGATCACCGGAAAGACAAAAACTGTGCCCTGTTTCTTTGAGGGACGGATGGCAACCAAGCGAACTGCCGACGCACCCACCGTGATTGCCGTGGCGATTAATGGAGTGATCCAGGGGGTGACTCGCACGTATCGCCAGCCCGGGTTGCCCAGTCGCCAGTGGACGGCCATGATCCCGGAAACGGCGTTCCATGCCGGGCGAAATGACGTCCACTTCTACAAGGTGACGGGGGCGCAGCCCGACTGGATGTTGACACCTTGTGTGTCGGTCCCGGTCTCGCAGGATCCATAGGCCGTGTTTGGTGAGAGTCGATTTCACAGGAGTTTTTCAGCCACAGAAGGACACAGAAGAAACACAGAAATTTGACCAGAAATCGTCTTCTGATTCCGTGTTTCTTCTGTGTCCTTCCGTGGCTGATCTCCCTCTTCTTAAATAATCTCCGTATCTCCGTGGTGAAATCTCCTCGCGGACGATTCAACAAACACGGAATAGGCTCGCGCTGTTTCTGCAAGCAAGCTCCTCCGTTCGAGGGCGCACACGAGAGTTCGGCCGAGGCCGGAACTGCAATGGTCCCATCTTATTATGACAACTCGAGGATTTCGCGGGGCTGTGCTAATCCTCATTCTTGAATTGCCGTGCGATTTCAGGGTGGACGAATGACCGACTAAAAGAGGGGTTGGCGGAGCCCGTAGGATGGCCGCCCCGGCCGTCGAGTGCTTGGCTCTCGGCGAACAATTGTCCAAAGAATTCAAAGAGCGCACATCAATTTACGCACTGATGATTGGTTTGGCACTCTCACTCGGTTGACCATCGAGAGTCGAATGCAGACGGCCGGGGCGGCCATCCTACGCGGCAGTTCGCACGTCTCGGAATCTCGTCCCTTCTTCGTGACCTTTGTGCCCTTCTGTTAAAAAGATTTGGAACAGAAGGACACAAAGGTCACGAAGAATTCAAAGAAATCAAAGAGTTCAAAGAAATCACGCCGTAACAATCCAGATCCGGCCCCCGTGGCAGACGCTGCCAGCGTCTGTATCCACCGACGCTAGCAGCGTCGGCCACGAGGGCACTTGGGACTTGGGCGTTCGAAGGGATCAAAGAAATCAAAGAGTTCAAAGAAGTCGCGCCGTAACAATCCAGATCCGGCCCCCGTGGCAGACGCTGCCAGCGTCTGTGGCCGCCGACGCTAGCAGTATCGGCGACGGGGGTTTCTTGGGACTTGGGCGTGCGAAGAGTTCAAAGAAGTCAAAGAAGTCGCGCCAGAAAAAGATTGACTAGGCGAGCCAGGTGCCGTAAAGCCCCGGACCGATTTCGACGCCGATACCGGTCCGGGGCCTCACGGCACCCGGGTTGCCTGATTTCTGGCGGGTGAAGAATTCAAAGAAATCAAAGAGTTCAAAGAAATCACGCCGTAACAATCCAGATCCGGCTCCCGTGGCAGACGCTGCCAGCGTCTGTATCCACCGACGCTAGCAGCGTCGGCCACGGGGGCACTTGGGACTTGGGCGTTCGAAGGGATCAAAGAAATCAAAGAGTTCAAAGAAGTCGCGCCGTAACAATCCAGATCCGGCCCCCGTGGCAGACGCTGCCAGCGTCTGTTCCCGCCGACGTTACCAACGTCGGCCACGGGAGGGGTTGGGACTTGGGCGGGCGAAGAGTTCAA
>JAKFVC010000285.1 GCA_021732415.1 Planctomycetaceae bacterium | reverse complement strand
CGCCCGGTTCGCTTTTCCGGCCAGGGCGAGGGGAGCCATATTCCCGCAGCATTTCCAGTGATTGTGTGAGATTGCGTAACTTGTTGTGATGACTGCTGTGGCCCGCGGACTTAGTTGTAACAGAACACTAATGCGTCTTCAACGGACGGAAGCCGAGTTCGCTGTTGGGCTTCGAGAAGGAATTGGATGTGTCCACTTTAATCCCTCTGCGGGACAGCTGCCAGCTTCCCCCACGGGCGACTCGCCGGGACGAGCCCGAAGAGGTCTCACTAGGAGCCAGTTCGGCACACCATTCGGAGACATTGCCGAGCGTGTCGAACAATCCAAACGCATTCGGCAGCTTGCCGCCGACGGCGTTGGCATGTTCCAGCCCAAAACACGCAAACTTCGACAGGATCTTATCGTCGCCAGTAAAATTGTAGAGTCCGTCTTTGCCCCCTCGGCAGGCCCATTTCCATTCGAGTTCCGTCGGCAGGCGATACTTGCAGCCGGGTGGCAGGCCACCGGTCTTGCGTTCAATCTGCGTCAGTCGCTCACAGAAGTCGACGGCCATCTCATACGAAATGCAAGACGCCGGATAATCGTCCCCCTGGATCACATCGGAGTCCTTTTCCCACGGGCTATTGCTTGATCCCATCACTGCTTGCCATTGCTTCTGGGTGACTTCAGTCGTACAGATGTGAAACGATTTGTCGATCGATTTCGATCCAGATTCAGTGCTGACATTGAGTTGTCCGGGCGGAATGAAAATCAGCTTCATACCCACCGAGTTGGTCTCTTCCACCTTCTTGTTGTTGCGTGCGGCCCACGTCTTTTGCGACTGCTGCGCCTGGTCCGGATTGAACGGGAATTGCAACTGCGCCAGCAACGGCGCCAAAGGCTGCGGGGATTCAATCGCCGATGCCACCATCGCCAGGACTTTGGGCACGCCGCGCATTTCACCGCTGGCTTGCGGGTTCTGATCCGCACCCAGGTCGCCGTAGAGTCGTTTGACCGTGGCCGGCACCGATTGCTGGACGTGGCTCGACAAGTACCCCCACGTCACTTCGTTCTGCCGGTTGGCGGCATCTTTCTTCAACCCTTCGATGACATGATAGAAGAAGACTCCGTGGCCGATCCCCAGTTTCTCGCTTTCGAACGCCAACTCACCGGCCGAGCAACTCAGCAGGACGCCGGTTTGACCGGGCAGGTCGGCATGTTTGAGGGTATCAATGCCGGGCCCGCGGGTCTTGGGATCGCTGCGGCAGGCATCGACCAGCAGGATCTTGTCCCCGATGCCGCTCTTGCCCAGGATCTCCAGGATTTCATTGATGGAGATCAGCGTGTTGACGTCGTCAAACTTGGCGACCCCGTCTTTGTTCGTCGTGGAGGGGTTGGCATCGTACGGGCAAAAATAGCATTCCCGTTGATTCAACAACTGCAACCCGTGCCCGGCCAGCCCCACAATAATCAAGTCGTCGCGTGAGCTTTCTGCCAGCAGTTGATTCAACTTGGCGCGAATGTTCGGAGCCGTCGGCAATTGGTCCTTCGACTTGCGGCCCTTGGACGAAGTGAGTTCGACCACTTCATACTTCTGGGCCCGGAGGACGTCGGCCAATTCCGAGATATCGTTCTCGGGGAATCTCAACTTTTCAAAGTGCGAGTGCTTGTAGTCCCCTACGCCGACCAACAGGGCCAGCTTGCGAGGTGGATTTGTCTGGGCATGGAGCGCGGGGCCGCTGACGCCGCAGAGAACCAGGAAGGCCAATAGAACGTGCTTCATGATATTGTGGGAACTACTGCCGTCCGTATTCGAACCGGCACGTGTTATTCGATTAGTCTGGGTGAGTGTAACGGATCACGATCACGTCGTTGATGAGGCCAATTTTTCTGTGCACTTCCTTCTGGCGGCCGACCACTGGCGGACCGAAGCCCGTTTCAATCTTGCCCGCGGCCCGGGCGGCGATGGCTTCCGTCGGGGTGGCTTTCGTTGGGTCCCACGCCAGCGCGAAGCTGACTTCGATGGTTCCGGTTTTGCCGCGAATGGAATCAGGCAGAGGTTGATTGGAAGCGCCCTTGCCGTACTCGGTAATCAGGAACGAGTCGGCCTGTTGATTGTTGCGATGCCAGCCAGCGATGGTCCGATAGTACGGTTCGCCTTTTTCGATGACGTAGTAGGAATACTTGGGCTGACCCATTTCGTTGCGAAATTCGCGGTTCGTGAAGCTGAACACGTTCAGCCCATCGATCTCGATATAGACGGCCGCGTCTTCGGGAGATTCATTGTAAATTCGCAGTGCATAGACTTCGTCTTCCTTCAGGTCGACAAACAGCCGATGGTCTTCGAACCTCAATGGTCGCGGGGAGATCTTATCCCACTCGGAAACCGATTGCGGCGCGGCACTCTTGTCAGCGACTAACACCTCGACCCCATAAGGCCGTCCCTCTTTCGGTCGGGCCTTGGTGCCGTCAATGAATCCGATATCTTCACCGTTCGCCTGCTTCGTGAGGGTTGCCGTCACCACACCGTTTCGCGCCGCCTCGGGCCCCAGCGCGGGGAGCGACAGCGTCAGACCCAGCAAGCGGGCGATGGCAGAGTTGTCGACGACCTCTGTCTTATTCTCTTGAACGACGGCATTGGCTTTCCCGCTGTCGATCAAATTGCCATTGTCATCGGTCAATTCTGCCGTCACGCGGACGCGGACCGCACTGTTCTCGCCGGGAGATTGGTCCGCCGCCAAGGGTTTTCCCTCCTCGTCCACGATAATGGTGTCGTAGCGGCCCCGGACCGAGTAGGCCGCGTCTTTTTTCACAATTCCCGGTTGGAGCGTGTTCAATACTTGCGACAGGATATTCGTGATCCCCGGACCAAAATTCGTGTCGAGCTTGGGGGGCCCCGTAAAGTCGCCGACCATCACCGCGTCCTGATTCTTGGATTTCAGGTCGGCGATCAACCGTTTGGCAATGGGTGTCAGTGCTTCGCGTAGCGGATCGGCCGCGTACGACGTGACCGGAATGCCCCAAACCAGAACGGCCAGAAGAATGTATCGACCGTATAACATGATAGAACTCTCGATTTCGCTGCGGTTCTTGTGGCATCCTGAGCGAGACACCCAGGAGCGGCCATTTGAGTCTTTCGAATCGTCAGGAATGAAGCCTGACGTCAGTTCAGATCTTCCATATGGATCATTGGTTCGATCGATAACGGCCCGCATTCATCAGAGGGATGTTCAGCGGCGGTGCTCGTCCTGTGTGGTGTTCAGCCACAAATTATGCATTCACCGAAAGTCTCAAGTCAATAAGTAATTGTCTCCAAACCACTCCCTGGTCGCCGCGAATTGCTGGTGGAGGCTTACATCTTACCGGAACCGCGACCCAAAATAACAAGGGGAGGCACCTTGTTCAGGTGAGCCGACAACCGCGAGGCCCAGGGGACTCGTTTCGTCTATTGGTCAATCTGTCGCTGGGCGCTAACCCACGGTTTGGTTACCTCTCTATTCGATTTTGCAGACGAATCGGACGCTCGTGGTCGAACATTTTTCATTTTATTTGTTATTTGACAGAAAAATGTCACGACAGAAAGATGGGGACCAGCCAACCCCATCCATATTCTCGCGTTCATTTTTCCGTGAGAACTGCAGTTTCCGATGCGGCCAGAACCCCTGGCGAGCCCTGCTACAAAGTGGGCGAAAAGGTTGTGGGCTGGGGCGTCTCGGCGGTGATGACTTTCCAGCTCTCACCCGTCTCGCGAAACGCGCGGAAGTCCTGCGCTCGATAGCTGAATTCCAGTTCGGGCGTCGCGATGGGCTTTCCACCCGCCTGGTGCGAGTGCATGGCCGCGTCCAAGGCACCGCCGGCCATGAGTGTCCGCTCGACCGGATACGGGGATTTTCCCGTTCGGAAGAAGTGGGCTATTGCGTTCGACAGAGCGCTGAACAGATTGAGATTGCCCCACGGGCCGTTGATGAAGGCGGTTGCCAGAGGCGCGGCCTGCCCCTCCACCTTACAGGCGAAGTTCCAGCGATCGCTGCTGCTCCCGATCTTCAGGACTGTACCGCGAGTCCCGTCTTTGTAGGTCACCAGGAGCGCATGATCGCTCTCGGGCGGCGGTGCGGGGACCGTTGCGGCGAAGACACCGGTGGTGGGCTTGCGTTGACGCTTCATTCCCGAGTCTCCTTCGGCAGTCATCGCCGCAGCGGCTAACTCGCGCGACCAGCGACCTTCCTTCTGGGCCTTTTCGAATGCGGGGCCCGCCAGGAATTCGACTCGCGAAATACCGGTCTCACCGCCGCGGCGCGCTTCGATCATCGATTGCAGCACCTCCAGACCGTGGAAGTCATAGACTTCGCGACCGCCGCCATGGATGGCCACCGCGTCCAGCACCTTCGCATTGTCGGGCACTTCGATCGGTGGCCGCCGCTCAGCGAGGGGCACGCTGCTGCCGGCCATCAGGGGGATGCCGAGCTGCTGTGCCTCGTCGTACATCCCTTTCGCCCAGTCCCAGCGATACGACAGATGCTTGTCGTTGAAGACCGGCACAAAGCGCTGGCTCCGCCGCATCGTCTTCACGATCTGGTCGAAGAACTCCTTCCGCGGATACATCTTCTGGCCGAGGTCGTTGGTCGGATACTCGCCGTGTTCGCCAATCAGTACGACGGCATCGACGGCCAGATCCTTACCGCCTAAACACAATGCCTTGTCGATCGAATCAAACAGCGGCACCGACAGCCGCTGGGAGGCCTCGCGAGCCATGTCATCCTTCGGGAACTGGTCGGCGTACCAGGCCACGACATCCACCCCGGGATCAACTCGTTTCCCGCGGAACAAACAGGTCCCCATCAAGTTCATGAGGATGTTGTAGGGATGCGAGCGATGCCGCAATTCGGTAAAGATGGCCGCGACCTTGGGCCGTCGTCCATCTTCAAAGGCCAGGCTACGGCCTGCGACTGCTGAAACGGCCATGGCGCCGGTCACGGCCAGGAACTCACGCCGCGGGATGATCGCTGATTGCTGGTTCATCGAATGCCTCCTCGTGCCCGTAGGATGGCCGCCCCGGCCGTCTTCTTTTTCGCTTCGCGATCTTACCTCGGGCCGACCGCTTCGAGCAATCAAAAAGAAGACGGCCGGGGCGGCCATCCTACGGGCTACAGTCAGGACTATTCCTTCACGCGCTTCCAGACGTGCATCCAAGTCCCGCTGTCGGCCGTGGTGGCGAATTTCGACGGTCGCGCCTTACCGGCGTGGGCAAACGCGACGTGGAGTTCATCGCCTTTGATTTCATAAATGCCGAGGCCGGTCTTGTCCTTGTTGGGGCCGCTGTCGTCTTTAATGTCAATGGTCTTGGGTTTGGCCTTCGGATCAAGTTTCTGCACGCCGGTGTTGGTCTTGCCCTCGAGCGTCACGGTGTAGTGGTCTCCCTTGATGACCAGCTTCCCATCTTTAAGTTGCTTCTCCGTGAGTACCTTGCCATCGGCTTCGCCCGAAACGAGTTTCCAAGTCCCCTGCATCGTTTCCTCGCCCTGGACCTTATCCGCACCAAACAGCAGACCGATCGCCAAGCCCATCGCAATCAACGTTCTCATGAAACACCCCTTCGAATAAACACCGACTGAGCCACGGAAACTGATCCTTCCGTGGCCGACTCCCCTGATCACGCACCAGGGGATGCTTTTTATATTGACGCCCAACTTCCCAATCCCGCTCTATGAGGTGAAGCTTATCACTCATTCCTGATGCCGACTATATCCGTTAGCAAGTCTGAGGACTTGCCCTCGTTTAGTGAGCGCTGGGATGGGATTATGCGGTCTGCTTAAACTGGACTGGCGCGAGATTTTGCAATCCTTTGGACGGCAGCGAATGAATGCGGCCGAACCAAATCGATACTAAGAACGCTTAACAATAAGGGAGATAAGTCGCCCCCGTCGGGCTTGCCCCGACGGAGTGGTGACTGGGCAGCTACCTACTTCGAGATCCTAGAATTCTCAACCTTCACGTCTCCGAAGCCCCCTGCCGCCTTCCAACCGCAGCCAGTACCAAGGTTCGCTCACGGCGGCAGGGGGCTTCGGAGACTACCCGTTGAGGGGCAAGAGCGTTTTCCTTTGGTAGCTGGCCAGTCAGGGCTCCGTCGGGGCAAGCCCGACGGGGGCCTCGTCAACCAGTTTCGTTAGCGATACTGGATGGTCTCATTCGCTGTCTCCGTATTCGCTGCCCATAAAACGATCCGGCAGGAAAATGGCAAATTGTAAATTTCGCGAGAAAAAACTATCCCGATCAACACCACTGCGTTAGTATTATTTCTGGTAGCCACTCTGCCGGTCTTTCGGATGTGTTCTCATCGAAGTCTCGATTGCCGAAATCTCAACCGCCTCCAAATCTCAAACGCCATCGCTGCGTTTTGTCTTGTGAATTGATTTGAAAACTCGTCGCTAAGAAAAATCGTGGTCCGGAACATTCCGTGATCCGCGATACGTGTCTGGAATGCCAATCTCCGCACGATGAGGGGTTCGTTCCGGACTGCCTGCATATTCAAGCATCGATCTGCATCATTATTCTGGCACCCCAGGAAGCCGGAATGGTAATGGGGAGCGATGTGACAATAGACCGGGAGCAACCCCACAGCGGGATACGATTGAGCGTTCAATCGGAATCATCTCACGCAGACCTGCACCAGACGAGGAGTCCAGAACATGGGAGACGTCCGCGAAATCCTGAATCGGAAACAAAGTTCCACCCTGCGCTGTACCCAGCCCGACGAGACGGTGCTCACGGCCACGCAGCGCATGAATGAGTACGGCATCGGAGCCTTGTTGGTCATGGACCACGGCCACCTGGTCGGTATCTTCACTGAACGCGACGTGCTGCGGCGCGTGGTTGCGGCCGAGCTGGATCCGGATGCGGTGCTCGTGGCGGACGTGATGACGGCAGACGTTGCCTGCTGCACTCCCGATATGCCTATCGACGACGCGCGGAATACCTTCCAGCAACATCGCATCCGCCATCTGCCGGTCGTCGACGAATACGGCGAAGTCCTGGGATTGATCTCGATCGGCGATCTGAACGCCTATCACGCCAATCATCAGGAAGTGACCATTCGCTTTTTGAACGAGTATCTCCACGGGCGCGTTTGACGGGGAGGCAGGATCGGTTTGCCGCCAGTCTTCGTCTGGTTTTAGCCCCGGAAGGGGCGACCGCATAAAGCCTGGGGCGGAAGCCCCAGGTAGCGGGGCGTGAGAAAATCCAAGCCCCGGAGGGGCGACCGACGATTCTCTGACAATGTTTCGGTCGCCCCTCCGGGGCTTGGAAGTTATATTATCGTCGAGTCCTGGGGCTTGCGCCCCAGGCTTTATGCGGCCGTCCCTACCGGGACTACGAAAACCGCTCAAACCGGGATGCGTAACAATTTCGCGACCAGCTAGGTCTCGAAACCGATCGTCCTGTCTCTGCTTTTCATCTTGCTCGGACGGAATGCCGATCCCGCCTTACATGCACTCCGCTCAAGCGCAAGCACCTACTCAACCATCCAGGTCTCGCCGGCGTTGAACAGTTTTTGCAGATCGCCCTTGCCGCGCGTACGGCGGGCTTCGTCGATCTGGTTGTTAAGCGACTCCTCATACCGGGGAGCGTCCACCGCGCGGAAAACACCGATCGGCTCAGGAAAATCGGGGTTGCGCATGCGGCACAACAAATAGGCCAGCGTTGGCTCCGGGGCCTGCTCGTCATGGAAGAGCAGGTCGTCCTCCGAGATGCCATCGCCGAGCGAGACGATCTCCGGCTGCATGCCGTTGAGGCGGATTCCCTTATCGCGGTTCTTGCCGAAGATCAACGGCTTCCCATGCTCGAGTTCCAGCGTGGTTTCCGCCTTAGTGTCGCGGTCGGTGGCGTAGTCGAACGCCCCGTCGTTGAAGACATTGCAGTTCTGATAGACCTCGACGAATGAGGTTCCTCTGTGTTCGGCGGCCCGCTTGAGAACCATCGTCAGATGCTTGATGTTGACGTCGATGGAGCGTGCGACAAACGTGGCTTCGCAGCCAATGGCGACCGACAGCGGATGCAGCGGATTGTCGATCGCCCCCATCGGGGTGCTCTTGGTGACTTGCCCGAGGATCGAGGTCGGTGAGTACTGCCCCTTGGTCAGGCCATAGATGCGGTTGTTGAAGAGCACGATGTTCAAATCGAGGTTGCGACGGATGGCGTGCATCAGATGATTGCCGCCGATGCTGAGAGCGTCGCCGTCTCCCGTAATGACCCAGACCGAAAGGTCGGGCCGGCTGGCTTTAAGTCCGGTAGCCACACCCGGCGCGCGACCGTGGATGGAGTGGATCCCGTACGTGTTGACGTAGTAGGGAAAGCGGCTGGAGCACCCAATCCCCGAAATGAACACGGTCTTTTCGGGCGGCACCCCCAGCGTCGGCAGCACCTTCTTCATCTGCGCGAGGATGGAGTAGTCACCACAACCTGGACACCAGCGTATTTCCTGGTCGCTGGAAAAATCTTTAGCAGTCAGCACGGGTAATGTCGGTTCGATCGTCATAGTGAGATGTTCCTGCCCGAGGGCATTGATGATTCTTGGTGAACGGGGACGTGAGCCATGCCTAACGCAGATCTGGCTCCCCTCGCCCTGGTACTCCGGGGAGAGGGGTCGGGGG
>JAKFVC010000299.1 GCA_021732415.1 Planctomycetaceae bacterium | reverse complement strand
ACTTCCAACTGGATCATTAATATGCTGACGATTCCAGGTGATTTCCAGATCAACCTGCGAGTCCGGATTGTGGAATTGAACCGTTCGCAATTACGCCGGATGGGTGTGAATCTGTCAGTCCTGTTTGCCAATGGTCGCGACATGATTACGTCGTCGCTGGCCGGAGCGATTTCCGGTGGTGGAGCGGGACTTGCAGCGGGCGGTCTGAACGGTGTGTTCGAGGCGGGCGACATTTCGATCTTGATCAATGCCTTACGGTCCAACGGTACGGCACGCATCCTGACCGAACCGAATCTGACAGTCTTAAGCGGCCATGATGCCACAGTTCTGTCCGGCGGTGAATTTGCCGTCCCCACGATCGTCGGTATCAACGGTGTCGGTGGGCAACAGACCGTGTTCCGCGGGTTCGGTGTGTCGATGCTCGTGACGCCGACGATTATCGATAAAGATCTGATCCGGATGCGGATTCGTCCTGAATATAGCGAACTGAGCGGTCAATCATCCGGTGGTATTCCCGGTTTGAGCACACGGCGTGTCGATACGACGGTGCAGTTGCGAGAAGGTCAGACGATCGTGCTGGCCGGATTGCTGTCTTATCGGGCTCGGACTGAAGTTGCGGGACTGCCCTTCCTGGGTGGTCTGCCGCTGATCGGGCCGCTGCTGTTCCAAGCCAAGCGAGCGACCGAGGATGAGAACGAATTGCTGATCATGGTCTCGCCAGAAATCGTGCGACCGATGGATGCTGACGATGTGCCGCCGGTACCGGGCTTCGAAGTGACCCAGCCGAACGACAAGATGCTGTTTCACTACGGCTTCACGCAGGGCAACAATGATCCCAACGTGTACCAACTGGCTCCTTATGGTCACGGTTCTGGAGTGGGCGTACCGATCGGTTACGGGCAGTTCGGTCCGCAACCTTCATCGCCCAGCTACACGCCGGCTCCGGGTGGAGTGGGTGCTGGTGGTGCCTCGAATGGAATGCCAGGCATGGCACCCAGTTGGGACACGTCGACTGGCCCGTCACGTTATCCCGGGTCTCCTGTGCAGCCGGGTGGACGTCCGGGAATGCCGCAGAACAATTACGCTCCGCCGCCGGGATATGCACCGCCCGGTGGAGGGAATGGACAACCGGGGTATATCAATCCGGGGCCGACGACCAGTGTCCCCAGTGAACCTCCCCGGCGACTGCTGACAATCCCCCAGATGTTGCGCGGCGGCGGAGGCCAGACCACACAGACTCAGGCCACGCAAACGGGGTATGCGACACAACAAGGTGGACGCTACCGGTAAATCAAAACTCATTCAGGAAAATCCAACTGCAGATTCGCTGAGTGCTGCAATTAGAAGTCAGTAACGACCGATCAACGAGATACGACATTGACCGGAATTCCCCAGTCAGGCTGACGAGCGCACCAGATTCTGCTCGCCAAGTCTGACAGGATACCGCAGGACCTGGATTTTGGAGACCGACCCCAGTCGGCACCCAAGATCGACATGCCCGCGTGACAACGCGAAGTGAGGCGTAAGATGACAGCCCAACGCTATAAGAAGACCCGATACGCAACTGCCGCGCTGCTGATGGCCACATTGGCCGGAGGCTGCTGCGGGCGCTCTTGCGGGTTGGGCGGATGCCTGGCGATCCCCCACTGCAATATGGCCAACCATTCGCGGAATATGGTGCCGCAGGTGTATCCCCTGGGGAGCGTGGTTCGATCGCATTTTCACACCGAACAGACGAACGCGGAAGCGACCGACTTCGTCTTCAATCTGGTGCACTTCACCGGTGAGACAGCTCACCTGACACCCGACGGTAAGGACCACCTGATGGAAGTGGCCGCACGGATGCGGAGCTCGCCATTCCCGGTCTTGATTGAGCGTACGCCGAACAATGCGAACCCGACGCTCGATGCGGAACGTCGCGTCGTTGTGGCCCGCTATCTGGCGGACCTGGGCAATCCCGATTCCGACCAACGCACAATTGTCGCCGTCCCCTACGATCGCGGTCTCAATTCGTTCGAAGGGGAAGCCGACTACTACTCGAACTTCAATTTCCGTGGAAATTCGAACAACTTTGGCAACGGCGGTGGCGCGACCGGCTTCGGCGGCTCGGGCCTGGGCAACGGCTTTGGCGGCGGGTTCTACTAGTTGAAACGGTGTAGCGGAATCTCGTAAGAGTTCCGCGGTAGCCCCCAGACTTCAGGGCGGAACTCTTACGAGATTCCGCTACATCCCTCATCGAAACGATTCGGTTGCAGACTACCGATCAGGCTGTTGTCACGAACCGTGGGCTAGCGCCCAGCGGCTGATTGCGGCCCACTATTTCTCCGGCGGCAACATGCCAAACTCAACGGGTTTGGCGTTGGGATTCAGGCCGTAGAGCGGAATGTGGCCGAACTTCTTCTTGCATTTGGGGCAAGTGGCCTTGGCGATCGAGGCCTCATTCTTGCCACCGATCTTTTCTTTCTTCCGCGAGTCTTCGCTGACCGTCAACCCGCAGCCCGCGCACTTGTATCCCAAAATGACCGGCTTCAACGCCGGATCAGGCAGATAGAAGTCGGCGTTGTCGAGACTCGCGAGCTCGTTTTCAGAGTAGTGGCATTTGTAGGTCGAGATCGAATCCGTGAGCGGAATCCCCAACTCCTGGCCGAAGTTGACGATGCTGAAGTTCTTCTCCAGCAAGCGGGCAAACTCACGGAATTCCGACAGCGAGAACGACAGATAGGCACGTGAGCCTCCGTCGAGCATCGCTGGCAGCCGAACGACGATCCGACCGGGACCGAACACGGGAATTCCCGCGAAGATCGATTCTTCACCCGGAATGGCCGGCTGCACGATTTTCAGTTGGTTGGCGTCGCCGGCGGTGACCAACGTCTGGAACGGAACCGGCAATCCGGAAACCGGTTTCTTAGACTGCAGAAAATCGGCGACAGCGATTCGAGTGGCCGGTTTCTTCTTCTTCTCCTGCATCGCGGCGAAGGTGCCCGCACGCTTGAAGACCATGGCAACCAGCATGTCCTGATCGGAGAACGCGACGTCAGCCACATCGTATTCGGCTGCCATTGCCCCAGGCTTCAGCTTGAGCTTCAACGGGCTGACAGTGTGCAGCCGGAGCTCGAACATCCATTCGGTGTAATCCCCCGCCACGAATTTCTGCGGTCCGGTCGGGACTTCAGCAGCGGCCGCATCTCCTTCCGGTCCGGCGATGAGCAGTGGTACGAAGAACACCGCCTTGCAACTGGGACAACGACCGGCTCGGCCACGGTGGCGATCGAAGACCTGGACGCGATGGCCATTCGGGCAATAGACCACGAAGCTTCCTGCAGGAGCTTCCCCGCCGACCTTTCTCCGGCCACCCGCTTTGCGGATCTTCGCGTAATCCTTCTCTTCCTCAATGGCGGCCGCGAGTAACGCGTCCCCCCCCGTGCTGACCGAGTGCGCTACTTCTGGCGGGGCCGGCAATTCAGCTCCAGCACTCGGACGAGTCGCGGCGGGTGCGGGCTTGGGGGCCGGGGTTGCAGCCGCAGGCTGAACATCGGCCACGGCTTCCGCTACCGCAGGACTCTCCACGCCATATCCCTGCTGGTCAGCAGTTTGGGCCGCGTACGGATCGTAATAGCCCGGTTCGCCGGGAGCGGCATTCGGATCGTAGCCTGCTGCGTGCCAGGCGTCGTAGTCGATCTCGTAAGCCGTCCCGTCGGCAGACAGCTTATATCCCCAAGGTGTCTGGTATTGCTGGTCGTAGGCTGCTTGATCGGCGACAGCCTGATCATAAGCCGCTTGATCGTATTGCTGTTGAGCCATGTCCCCCGGGGGGATCGAGACCGGATAGGGGGCAGTCGCCTGGGTATCGACGGAAAAGTCGTCGTCGCGTGCCACGGCGAGCTCATAGTCCGAATCAGCCGCCGGCGCGGGGACGGGGGCCGGATTCCGCGCCGGAGTCGGTGAGACCGACCTCACTTCCCCAGCGACAGTAAACTCGTCATCGACCGACGTTTCCAAGCCGTAACTGTCACCTAGTTCGAATCCGCCATCGTCTTCCTCGTGCTGTGAGGAATACGCCGGGGCATGCTCTGGAGCACGATCGACCTCAGCGTTCGAGACGTCGCTGTACATGATCGGAGTCGGGCTGGCCTGCATCCGCTGGTAGGTCGCTTCGATATCCGGATTGGTGAAGGCACCGCAATGCCAGCAACGCACCAGCCCGATCCGCACCATCTCGCCGCATTGCTTGCAGGGCGCTTCGTCATCACCTTCTGAAAGAGCCAATTCACCGGAGGGAATCAGATCCAGAAATTCGGATGAAGCCCGCGCCGCGTCCAGCACGTGTCCACAATGGGGGCAGCTCGGCGAATCGCCGATCAACATGGCACTACAGGCCGGGCAACCATGGATCGATACGGACATACGTTTACACCGCAACTGTTGAGATGACTGATTTCGTGACCGGCTGCCAGCGTCGTGCCCGGACTTGGAAAGAAACTCAAACTCCCTTTCCTGCCCTCAGCCTATTGCTCCTCACTCAGTGTTATCCATCGGGCAGCCCTGTCAACCTGTATTCTCGGGTTTTGAGGGCTGCTCTGGTCTCGCGTCCCGCCAAGTTGAGCATTTTGTCATCTAGACCGGGCAATCCTGTCCGGCAAAGTTCCAGACGGACAGGATTGTCCATCTCACAAAATTCACACAACTTCTTGGGCCACAATTCCTTCGACTACTTTATGTCCAAAACTTCCACGTCAAATACCAATGTCGCGTTTGGCGGGACAGCACTCCCCGCACCATTTGCGCCATAGGCCAAATCCGGGGGAATCACCAATTTCCGGCGTCCCCCGACTTTCATTCCGGCGACACCTTCCGTCCAACCGGGAATCACGCGATTCAGCGGGAACGAGATCGACTGGCCGCGGTCGCGACTGCTGTCAAACTTCTTTCCATTTGTCAACCAGCCGGTGTAGTGCACCGTCACGGTGGCGGTTTTGGGGACGACGGCACCGTCCCCAGTCGTCATGTCGTAATATTGCAGGCCCGTCTCCGATTTCTTGGTCAGCTCTTGAACTTCTATCTTGCGGAAATCGACCCGCGAACCATGACTCTGCAGTGCAATCGATCCAATCTGGGGACGGTCTGCCAGAGGGGTATAGTCCTTCGGCGAAACAGCCTCCTTGAATTCGTCTAATTGTACGTCGTTGATCACCTGCCCGTTCAGGACAATCTTCACATGATGTCCGGCACAGGTGATTTCAAATGTGTTCCACTCGCCAGTGGGTTTCGGGGCGCCCTTCTTGGCGGCCGCCTGGTAATAAATGCTGCCGGTATATTGTGCGGGATTCAAATCCTTGTGCATCGGGGCGTCGTCGTCCAGAATCTGAATTTCCATACCCGCGACGTGTACATTGCCTTCGGGCGGAACTCGAATTCCGACCCCGCTGTTGCCACCTGCCGGGATCCTATATTCTAGACGGAGCACGAAGTCGCTGTAGGGCTTTTTCGTCCGCAGCCACCCGCCACCTTCCTTCACGCAGCTCAGCAATTCGCCGTTCGCTTCCCAGGCGGCGAGATCTCCCTGGAAGACTTCCCAGCCATCCAAGTTGGTGCCGTTATAGAGTTTCTGGAATGGGGGAGCCTCTGCTTTGGGCTCATCTTGGGCGGGAATCGAGGACATGGCGACTAATACCAAGCTGCAGGTCAACAGAAATGAAAAGACACGTCGTCCAAAACGAGATTGCATGCGTGACTCCTGGCTGTCAATCAAAATATTGTACCGGCAAAATGGCTGGACCGGCTGGTGTGATTTCAAGCTGCCAAGACATTTAAGCGGGTCAGTGCGTGAATAGGTTCCAGTGTTTGTTTGCCGTGAGCTGCGAATGAGGCTTTCGCAGGAATACTCCTGCATTTAACACACCCGGATGTTGGCCGTTCACGGAATACGCAATAAAGGTGGTGATGCGTGAATACGAACTCGCATCGTCAGAAAATTGGCGACAGGTGGACGAAACAGGATACCACAGTTTTGATTGCCGCTACAGCCAGAAACCGATTCTGGGACGCTTCTTAGACAAATTGTGGAGCCGCGCCGATCCCTTGGGGTATTCTCTCAGGTACAAACGACGATCTTCAAAATCTGAATGTCTAATGTCTAAATCCTAATGTCTAAAAGGATGGAAGATCATCTGTCTTCATTTTAGACATTAGTCATTAGACATTCGGAATTTGGCATTGGCATTTAACTCTCCATTCGCAGCGAAAAGCGTCCCTTGCCCATGTCGGAATCACTGCGAACAGTTTTTGAGCGAATGCTTCCGCAACGGCCGTCGCATGACACTCAGTATGTCCCCGAGGTCGTCGTCGTCATTCTGGCCGCAGCGCGTACTGCCGGCGCGAGCGACGTTCACTTGATTCCGTTCGCAGCCGGACTGCGAATGTTGTGGCGCGTCGACGGGGTCTTGCAGGATGTCTGGTCGTTTCCCGTCGAACTGGTGCCGAGGATTGTGGCCCGATTGAAGGTGCTGTCCGAGTTATTGACCTATCAGACCGAAGTCCCCCAGGAAGGCCGCATCCGTGAACCGGGTTCAGCGATCGAAATGCGCGTCAGCACCTTCCCGACATTGTTTGGGGAAAAGGTTGTCGTCCGGCTGTTGTCAGAAAGTCAGCAATATCAGCGACTGGAGGGGCTCGGATTGGGGCCTGAAGTGGCTGAAAAGCTGTCGCAGTTGGTCCAGGCGACCAATGGCACGCTGATCGTGGCCGGTCCGGCGGGAAGCGGCAAAACGACGACTCTTTACGCCTGCCTGCGTGAGATCGTAGACAAAACACAGGGGCAGCGAAGTCTAGTTTCCTTGGAAGATCCGATTGAAGCCGTGATCCCGGGGGTCTCGCAATCGCAGATCAATCTGGCGGCCGGCTTCGATTTGCCGACGGGCCTGCGCTCGCTGATGCGGCAGGACCCGGAGGTCATCATGGTCGGTGAAATCCGCGATCGCGAGACCGCGGAAATCGTCTTTCAGGCAGCCCTAACCGGCCATCTGGTACTGACGACCTTTCACGCGGGAAGCGCCGCCGGGGTGATCAGCCGGTTGTCAGAGATGGGGATTGAACCGTATCTGTTACGGAGCGGAATACTGGCGGTTGTCTGTCAACGTCTGGTCCGCAAGCTGTGTGTCTGCAGCCGGCCCGGCAGCGATGAGTCAGACAAACTCGGACTGCCGGTCGACACATTCCGAGTTGCCGTGGGCTGTGAACATTGTCACGGGACCGGTTATATGGGAAGAATCGTCCTGTCGGAATTGCTCAGTCCCGATCAAACCGAGATCGGCCGGGCGATTCTGTCACGCAACGATACGCCGCAGTTGGAAGCGTTAGCCCAGCAGGCCGGCATGGTGACTCGGTGGCAACGCGCCACCACGGCCATCAACGCCGGATTGACCAGTCCGATCGAGATTCGACGCGTGTTGGGTTTGAGCAGTCTGTAGCCCGACTCTCTGAGTCGGGTGTCTTTAAGAACAAGGAGGTCCCGACTCAGAGAGTCGGGCTACGGTGGGTCCATGTCCGTCTCAGGTTTACGAGTCTCCCCGGAACAATTGATCGCACTCAATGAAGAGATCGCGATGCTTGTCCGCGCCGGGGTGCCGTTGGAGCTCGGGCTGCGTGAGCGTGGCGACAGCGTTCCCTCAGCGCTGAGAAACATCAACCGCGAGCTGGCTCGGAACATGCAGTCGGGCCTGCCACTCGCCGAGTCTCTCGCGATCACACTACCGGGCCTGCCGCGGGTCTATTCGGCGGTCATCGAAGCCGGGTTGAGATCGGGAAATCTGCCCAAAGCTTTAGAGTCACTGTCGCGACTGGCCCGGCAGGGAATCGAACTGCGTCAACGGATTGAATTTGCGTTCCTCTACCCATTGATGGTGTTTTCGCTGGCCTACGTTCTGTTTCTGGTGTTCGTAGTCGAAACGGCACATCGCTGGCACTCGATGCTGGGGGATTTCCACAGGGGCCATGATCCGTTTGTCGGCTTCGTGGCGATGGTCAGTAATAACTGGCAATCCTGGGCTGGAATCCCGCCCCTGCTGGTGGCGATACCGGTGCTGTGGTGGGTGTTTTTCGCGAGGAATTCCTTCCTGCCCGACCGCCGGCCGAGTCCCCTGCTGTTGTTGATTCCAGGCTTGAAGAGCGTGGTGACCTACTGGCAGTGGTCCAATTTTTGCGATTTGTTAGCGACACTTCTGGAGCATCAGGTCCCCTTACCTTCTGCAATTTTGCTGGCCGCGGACGCGACAGGAAACGGCGTGATTCACGGGCAGATGTCGGGCGTCGCCGAACAGCTTCAGGCGGGCCGGTCGATGGCCGACAGCCTGCGTGGCCGCTCGCAGATTCCCGCGTATTTGCGTTGGTCGCTGGCGACCGCACAAGATCCAAAGGCGTTTCAAAGTGCGTTGCGGCAAGGCATCGACATGTATCGCGGCCGAGCCAACTTTCGGGCTGAGGCGATCAAGCTGTGGTTACCGCCCGTGCTGCTCTTCTTTGTGGGAGGGGGCACGGGATTGTTTTATGTCCTGAGTATGGTGCTGCCGCTCGCGGCATTGTTTCGGCAATTGAATCTGGATGGGTTCAAGTAGGGGTGTGAGGGTATGAGTGTGTGAGAGTAACGGGGTGGTATCTAAACAGCAGGAAAACCTGAGGAAATCACTGAAAATATGAGAGAATTTCGCTCCCC
>JAKFVC010000278.1 GCA_021732415.1 Planctomycetaceae bacterium | reverse complement strand
AGGGGAGCCTGATTCATTCCTATTTTCCTCAGCAAATTGCCTTTCAGCCATTCATCAAACAGCCGCTACAAATCCCAGAACTTTTCGGTGCCGTCCCAACCCGTTGAGATCATCAGGCGGTCATCAGCGGTTGTGGCCATCGAGTGTATGGGACCGGCGTGTGCGGGGATGGATTTGATGCAGTGACCCGAAGAAACATCCCACATTTGAATCTGTCCGTCGAGTCCGCCAGAGACTGCCTGTCGCCCATTGGCCAGCAGGTGTAACGAGGTAATGAATCGGCCGGGATGAGGGAATTTCACTCGGCGGGTTCCGCCTCTGGCATCCCAAATTCCTAAATCACCATCACGCGTCACCACGAGAACTTCAGTCTCATCGGCGAGGAAGCAGACTCCTTCCACAATTGACTCGCGCGGTTCGATTGTCTTGGAGACAGCGGTGGCCTTCACGAGTTGTCGAGTTGTCAGATCCCAGAGCTCCAACTGACCTAAGACTGTCCCGATGACTAACAGGTTGGCTTTGGGGAGAAAGCCGCCTGAACGCGTTGCCGACTCGCGTGGGGGCAATTCGTAGAGCGGTTCCAATGTGTGAGCATTCCAGATGATATTTCTGTTGTCATCGCCCGCAGTCAGAAACGAGCGGCCATCGGGATGGTATGTGATATGAGTCACACGTCCCGAGTGTACCTTGCCAGTGAAGGTCGGAACGCGGATGTCATCGCAATTCCAGAGTTCAATTTCGCCGCCGGCAGTGCCCACCACCAACTGAGATCCATCTGGCGAAAAGCAGACGTTGGTCAATTCGAAGTATTGGCTGGTCACCGTCGCCGTGCATTTCCGTGATTGCACGTCGTACACTCGCAGTACGCCTTCCGAACCGACCGATACTGCCGCCCGCTGGTCGGGAGAGATCGCGACGGATAACAATGGCGCGACCTCGTAATCGGCAATCCGTAGTGCCGAGCGAGGACCGGCATAGTTGCCAACCAGGCTTTCATTCCAGGTGTGAGCTCCCCAGGCGATCGCAAAAATGGTCCCTACCACCAGCACCACTTCCACCAGCCCGACACCGCGTTTCTGAAAGAGGCTTGGTCTGTGCCGTTCCATTGTCGATCGTTCGCGTGACGTTCCAATCATCTCCGCCTCCCGCTCATTTCGTCGGATGTTGATCATGGCTGAGTCTTCATCTGCAGGTGTGCGCACCGGTAGCGCCAATGAATGATGCAATCCCCGCTGGAGGGTTACAGAAAGTGAATCGCGATGGCGCGGCAGATGACTATTGGCTGCGAAAAATCGTCCCGAAACGCAGTCTGCTAATCTGCTGCTGTCGTAGATCCGTCAGAGTGGATCATGTTTCTGATCGCTATTGTTGGGTAGCGCCGCTAACCATTCACAGGATTGAAAAACCGAACTTCTTCAAGACTTTGAATGTGACTGACAACTGAAAGTTTGCGCTCAAGAAGGCGGCTGTGTCGCCGATTTGTACAAGTATGTCGTTGGAACGCTGAGTTTCTTAGCAAGGCTCACGAAGTTTCATCACAATTCTGGGAAATCCGCGCAATCACATGAGTAGAAAACGATCACCGTGTCACTAGTCAGATCAAGGTCTGCGGTGAATTTGTCTAACTGGAAGACAAGAGAACGGAAACTCCGGTTCGTGGTGAATCTGTGGTTCATGGCCGACGCTGGCAGCGTCGGCGACGGGAGCACAGACCGTAACTTAAATCGCGTTCAGCCGCGACTTTCGAGCAATTCCGCGAGGTGCATTTGTCGAATCGGCGATTGGCCTCGATGCAGTGCGCCGCCGATATTCATGAGACAGCCGGTATCGGTGCTGACGAGGACATCGGCGCCGGTGGTTGTAATGCATTCGACTTTGTCACCGACCATCGCCCCCGAGATCTCTGGATAGCGTACGGAGAACGAACCGCCGAAACCGCAGCATTGATCCTGATTCTTCAAGGGCATCAATTCGGCGCCGGCGACGTTCCGGATCAGCGTTTCGGCTTCGTCCTTCAAGCCCAGGCCGCGCAAATGGCAGGCGTAATGGTAGGCGACTTTGCCATAAAACTTGGCTCCGACATCGGTCACCTGCAGTTGATTGACCAGGAAGTCACTTAATTCGAAGGTCCGTGCGGCGAGATCGGTCGCTCGAGGATGCCAGGCGGGATCGTCGTGAAATAAGTGCGGATATTCCAGTTTCACCATCGCCGCGCACGAGCCCGAAGGGGTGACAACCGGCCGCTCTCCGGCGAAGGTCTCGATGGTATGCTGGGCGAGTTCACGGGCTCCGGACAGGAAGCCGCTGTTGTAAAACGGCTGGCCACAACAGGTTTGCCGTTCGGGGAAATGCACCTGAATTCCCAGTCTCCGCAAGAGCCGCACGGTCGCGACTCCAGCCTGAGGACGAATGGAATCGCCCAGGCAGGTGATCATCAACGAAACTTCCACGAGCGGACCTCGGAATGGCAGGAGCAAGAGAGCGATGTGGCACTTCGCTGCAGTGTATCCCAGAGCTCTGCTGAGCGAAACGACGTCGCATTGACGGCGAGGTGTCTTCCGCCATCAGTTGGCTATAATGAGTCTTGCGAAAACATCTTGCGGGTGATGGGAGGGCGAGGCTCCCGCCGAGCCTAAGACGACCGCAGGTCGGCGTCCGCCGGAGACCCCGCTTAATGCCTCCGGCGGACGCCGAGCTAAAGCTCGTGCTAGGCTCGGCGGGAGCCTCGCCCTCCCATGGACCGCAATTACGTAAACTCTAACGCCGTAAAAGAATCATCATGGGTGTGAATCCGTTGTGGATAGTTGCCGGAATTATCCTGTTGGGAATCGTGGTCGCAGCGATCTCCTGGAAGCCAATGGGGAGACGCTTGCGCCGTCGCCATGCCGAACAGGCCGTCCGGACATTTCGGTTGCAGCGCGAGATGCTCGAAGCGAAGTTCTTCACCATGGCGAGTTCTCTCGGCAAACCGCGCGGACTCCGCTGGTTGGATTGCCAATGGCTGGATCAAGTGACTTTTGCTCGTGACCGGCAAACAGGATTGATTACCGCATTTGTCGGAGTCAATCTACGGTTCGAAGCGATCGAGGGGGGAGACATGGAAGATGTTGCCGCGGTCGGCACCGTCCGTGAGGCATGCGCACTGTTTCATTACCAGCGGACCAATTGGAGCACTGGTGGTCGGGCCCTGTTCAATCTCGATCCGCAAATGGCCATCAATCGCTTTCAAGATCAGTATGAACCTCTGACCGTAGGATAGGCTACGAAAAGAGCCCCGTCCTGCACGCAAGACGGGGCTCTCAATCATGAGCGGTCAGTCAAAAGGTGTTACACGTTTACTGAGTTATTCGGCTTCCTTCGTGACCGTGCGTTCTTTGACCTTGTTACCGCGTTTCGTCTCGACGGTCTTCGTCGTGGTGGTGTGCTCCAGATCCTTCATGATCTGTTCGGCCTTGGCCATGTGGTGTTCGGTGGTCTTCAGGCCGTCGGCCAGGATCGCGGCCAATTCCGGTGAGACATGGCGTTGGAAGACAATCAGTTTGTCTTTCATGTGCATGTGTGCTCCGAGCTGCATACCGATGAAACAGTTGTCAAATTCATGGCCGCTTTTGGCTTCGAGTTTCTCTTTCGCTGACGCGATACATTGGGCAGCCAGCTCGCGTTCCAACTGCATGTGATGGAAGTGGTGCGCGCTATCACCCGACTCGGCGTCGGCAGTCTTCACATCGGATTTGTCCGCGTCCGATGCGGCAGTCTGTTGAATCTTGTCGCCGGACTTGTTCGTACGGGCGGCTTTGACATCGCTGTCCAGGAACCCGGCCTTGGTCGCTTCCGGAGCGAATTTCTGGAGTTTTTCCAGGAAAGCATGGTGATCAGCGATCATCATCTCGGCAAACTTTTTCACTTCTTCATTGGTCGCCTTGGTACGGGCGATCTCAGAGAGAGTGATCTCGGCCTGATTGCCCAAGGCCACGCAGGTTGCCAGGAGATGGTCTGGGGTTCGTTTTCCCGTGTCCGCTTGATCGCTGTTCTTGGGGGACTTGGCCGTCGCTGGAGCTTCGGCGGACAGCATGGCGACGCTGGCGGTGACAGCCATAAATGCAGAGGCGATAAACATTCTTCGAAGCATGGGAAGCACTCCTTAACCGGTACAAGTTTGGGTTGATCCCTCTCCGGGAGTCGGATAGTTCCGTGAGGGAACAAGGTCACCTGAGACTAAGAATTCCCGATTGGGGCAGGTGCCTTGCGAAGGGCCACCAACGCAAGTTCGATACCATCGGAATCAAATGCATATGAAGAGTGCGATAGATTCAACGGAGAGTTGCAAATCGCTTCCTGAAGGAGTCAGGCGAGAACTTACTAGACTTCTTAATGAGGATGCAAAACTCGAGAACTCCCCAGCTTTCCGATTCGAACTCATTGGGGGATGACTGAGCTTCCTGGAGCGTGCGTATGGAGGCGTATCGCTGGAAGATTGGGGACGAAATTATGTAAAGTTTTCCTCAAGTTGAATTGGCTGCTCAGCCGCCTTGCTGATCGGCCGCCAGTCAACCCGAAATCGCGAAAGCCGCCGCTGGATTGCACCACATCAATAGATTGACAGGCTTCAATTCGAGTTCTGTTAACGCCCGTTATCAAATGGCGATTGAGCAGCAGTGGTTTGCCTCCACCGTCGCAAGCTTCTGTGGCGAAGCTCAAAAAACAGGACTGGGAATCGCCAGGAGAGCTCACGGTTGGCACGTCTGTTGCTTTTCAATTTCTCTCGATCCGCTACGGATCAATCCAATGCACAGTCCAGGGATCTACAGATGCGAGAGCCCAATAGCTCTCGGCATTCCTGGACAACTCAGCATTGAGTCGCGAGATGTCAGGCCGATTTGGGAGAGGACTTGCCATGTCGAAATGTGATGTCTGCGGTAATGACTATGACAAGTCCTTTACCATTACGATGCATGGGCTGGAGCACACGTTCGATTCATTTGAGTGTGCCATCCACGCACTGGCTCCTACCTGCAATCATTGCGGGTGCCGGGTGATCGGGCACGGGGTGGAACACGACAACCTGATTTTCTGTTGTGCGATGTGCGCCGAGCACGAGGGCGTCGCCGGTCTGAAAGACCGCGCTTGAAATAACTCTTAGGCAGGGATGAACAGCCATGAATCCGTCAGTCGTACCTGACGTCGATCAAGATCATGAGCGACCGCTGAAAGAGACGTCCGAAGGTGAGCGAAAAGCGTCCTCGGAACGGACTCTTCCCGATCAAGTCGCTGATCGAACCAAGCGGCAGGTTGATAAAACCGAGGTCCCGCGGTCGGGTGACAGATAGGTCCGCGGAGGCAATGCCATGATTCGCAAATTGAAAACGGGGTACTACCGTCTCTATTCCAGCAAGCCCGATCCTCAGACGGGTAAACGCAGGAATCTGGGGACGTTCGATACGCGCGAGAAGGCTCAACAGCACGAACGCGAAGTTCAGTACTTCAAACGGAAGGGCTGATTATCTCGCTATGGAATCGGCCGGAAGAATAATCAAGCCGGGCGTCGTATGTCCCTGGATACTTCGATTGAAGTGATTCGGAGAATTACGGCACCCGGCTTGTTTGCATTATTTCAGGCAATCGCCTGCAGCGAGTCTTCGACCACATTCAGCACGGTATCGATGTCTGCCGGCGTGTGAGCCAGCGAGTATCCGTGATGACAGCAGCTTCCCCCGTAATCGTGGAAGTAGACGCCGCGTTTGGCGGTCTCGCGGCAGAAGGCGATCATCGTCTTCGGCGTGTGAACCAGAGTCTCGCGGTAACAGCGAACTGGTTCCCGGGTGCCGAAACAAATGCCGAAGCGGCTGCCGTGCGATTGGACGCGTAGCGGCAACTTGCTGCGTTTGGCAATCCCATCCAGTCCGGCGTAAAGCTGCTCGCCCAAGGTTTGGATCTTCGTCCAGAACGCGGGCTGCTTGATCTGATCGACGAACCCCAGTCCGCCCAGCATGGCCAGCAACGGTGCATTGAAGGTCCCGCTATGAGCCACCGGGCCGGTGGGCTTGAACTGATCCATCAACTCGGCCTTGCCCGCAATCGCCGACAGCGGCAGACCGGCACCGAGAGATTTTCCAATCGTGCAGATATCGGGAGTCACCCCGAAGTCTTGTTGAGCTCCTCCTGGACTCTTTTTGGCGAACGATTGGATCTCGTCGAAGAACAGGATCATGCCGTTCTTCGTCGCCAATTCGCGGGCCAGTTCCAGGAAGCCAGGCTCGGGCTTGATGCACGCGCAGTTGTAATCGACTGGCTCAATCAGCAGGGTGCCCACTTCGTCCTTATGAGCGGCGACGGCCTTCTCGAGGGCCTCGCGATTGTTGTATTCCACCGGGATGATTAGATCAGCAAGAGCTCGCGGAATGCCCGGGCTTTCGCGATAGGCGACCGGAGAATTCAACTCAGCCGCGGGAGGATGGCCGCCGATAAAAATCAAATCGTGGTAGCCGTGGAAGTGGCCCGTGAACCGGATGACCTTCTCTTTGCCGGTCACCGCGCGGCACAGTCGCAGTGCGTGCAGCGTGGCCTCGGTGCCTGCATTCGTGAAGCGAATCCGCTCCGCACACGGCACGAGTTTGATTAGCTCTTCGGCGAGTGTCACGTGATACGGCGTATCCAGGCTGCAGAGGATGCCCCGTTCCCACGCAATTTGGAAGGCTTCCTTGAGGAACTCCGGTGCATGACCGAGCAAAGTCGCCCCGTGGCTCATCGACATGTCGAGGTATTCTTTACCGGCAATATCGGTAAAGCGAGCCCCCTTCGCAGTCGCCGCGTACGCCGGCCCACCGAGACCCTGGTTGAATCGGGTGCTGGAGCAAACGCCACCGGGAATGGCCTCGCGGCCTCGACGATACCAGTCCGCAACGGCTTCCGGAGTGGTGGGGAACTGCACATCAAACATGTCCGAACCTTTCGGTGAATTCTTTTGTCCGACTTCCGTGGGACGGGTCTCCAGGCCCGTCCGTCCCACCGAATTCCTGTGTGAATCTGCATTAAATGGCGATCAGGCGAGCCGGGCGGCGTAAGCTCCCGGATTCTTCATGACTTTCTGCGGCTCTGAAGAAGCGCGCTGCTTTCATTTCGGAGTTTGTCCTGCTTCTTATGTAAGGGACGGACGGGCCTGGAGACCCGTCCCACGACACATTTGCCACGATTCGATATCAATTCTGTCGAAATCGGGACCGTCCCTTGAAGGACTACCTCTGATCACAATAATGAATCGTGACGCGAGTTCCAACATCAGACGGCGTTTATGTGGTCGACGCTGCCAGTGTCGGCACCGACGCTAGCAGCGTCGACCACGGGATGCGACAATCAGCGTTTCGACTACCTTGCCCCAACTACTGAGATTTTCATGAGTCCTGCTATTCCGTCAGTGGTCCCCGCGACTTCTCAAGTCCCCGACGCCGCCGGCCGTTTCGGCGAGTTTGGCCGTCGCTTCGTCCCTGAAACGCTGATGCACGCGTTGGAACTGCTGACGGACGACTATGCTCAGGCGAAGGCAGATCCCAAGTTTCAGGCGGAACTCGCCGATCTGTTGAAGAATTACGTTGGCCGGCCGAATCCGCTGTACTTTGCCGAACGCCTGACAAAGCATTGCGGCGGGGCCAAGATTTATCTCAAGCGAGAAGATCTCAACCACACCGGGGCTCACAAGATCAACAATGCTCTCGGCCAGGCTTTGCTGACCTTGCGGATGGGCAAGAAACGCGTTATCGCCGAGACGGGTGCCGGACAGCACGGCGTGGCCACGGCGACCGCGTGTGCTCACTTCGGCCTCGACTGTGTCGTTTACATGGGCGAGGAGGATATCCGCCGCCAGAAATTGAACGTCTTCATCATGAAGACGATGGGCGCGGAAGTGCGTCCCGTCACGAGTGGCTCGCGGACCTTGCGCGATGCGATCAACGAAGCGATGCGAGACTGGATGGCATCGGTCCAGGACACGCACTACATCATCGGCAGCGTCGTGGGGCCGCATCCGTTCCCCATGATCGTTCGCGATTTTCAGGCTGTTATCGGTCGCGAGGCACGTCAGCAAAGTTTGGAGATTCTCGGTCGTTTGCCGGATGAGGTGATCGCCTGCGTTGGCGGCGGGTCGAATTCAGCGGGGATGTTCTATCCCTTCGTGGATGACAAGGGCGTCGCACTGACTGGGGTAGAACCGGGCGGAAGAGGGACAGCTCCCGGTCAGCATGCCTCGACCCTCAGCTATGGCGTGAAGGGGGTCCTGCACGGCAGTTACAGCTACGTGCTGCAGGATGCCGAAGGGCAGACCAGTGACGTGCATTCGGTTTCCGCTGGCTTGGATTATCCCGGAGTCGGTCCGGAGCACAGCTACTGGAAGGATACCGGCCGCGTTCGTTACACGCCGATTACTGACGATCAAGCCCTGGCGGCCTTCAGTCAACTGGCTCGTACAGAGGGAATTCTGCCGGCTCTGGAGAGTTCACACGCGATCGCTCAAGCGATGATTTCGGCGAAGGCGCGTCGCCCCGACGAAGCTGTTGTAGTCTGTCTGTCGGGACGCGGCGACAAAGACGTGTATGAGGTTGCTCGCGTTTTGGGGCAAACGATTTAGAGTGTGCTCACGCGTTGAGCGCAGTTGGGTATTTCACGCTGGCACAGGTAACGAATTCGCCCCCCTCGCCCTGGTACCCCGGGGAGAGGGGCTGGGGG
>JAKFVC010000036.1 GCA_021732415.1 Planctomycetaceae bacterium | reverse complement strand
GGAATCCAGAGCCTCAACGGCAAACGTGATGCGATGGGATTTATGTTCAACCACGACAATTACACCAGGCAGTTTGCTAACAAGCTCCAACACAACGCTGCTTAGTTTTTTCTGCGCACCTACTTAGGTCGACGATTCCGTTGTGTGCGTCTGTCACCTTAAAGTAGTGACTCAGCCCCGGCGCTTCTAGGTCCCAGTCTATACAGAGGACACGGTAGCCCCAGGCGGCGAGTGCGACACCGACATTCGCGAGCGCGAAAGATCGGCCAACTCCACCTTTGTAGGAATAGAAAGTGACCAACGTACCGTCGGTCATAGCTAAAGTCTCGCAAATTGAGGTTGCGCTGGAAGGACCGGCGAAGAATCTAGCCTTCGCCACTCAGTGCTCCAATCGGGTACCGCGTCGAGTCTCGTCATAAGCTCTTTCGCCACGTCAGTTATCTTGTCGAAGAACTCCAAGTATTTCTCCGACTTGCTGAATTGCTCGTAAGGGTAGGCGTAGTCGCGCAGATCAAGGCGGGACTGGGTCTGCTTAGCACCCTCAGGGAACGAATTCCCATTTGAGTAGATCACTGGATATACAAGTCCGCAATAGTTCTCGGGAACCTTAAAGTCTGGCTGGCTCTCACGTTCAAGAATCGTCCTCCATTCGGCCATACACCACTTCGAGCGGAAGTAGCTGGGAGTCCAAATGGCGACCATGTGACAGGATTGATTTAAGGCGTCTGAGAGCTTCTGAGGCCAAGGGGACCCGATATCGATTTCTTCGTCGATAAAGATTGACGGCTCTTCATCTAACAGGGATTCAAGCCGCCGGCGAAGCATGGGGTAAAAATGGTTATGCACCCACTCGCCAACCTCGCCAGACCTATTGTAGCTGAGAAAAATGTGATACTTGTAACCGGGTCTCATCACGCCCGTTGCTCCTCATTAACTCTGAACTGACTGGGCATTTGTGGACTTCAGCACTTCAAAAGCTATTCTGTGGGTATCACAGATCACTCGACCGCAAGCATTCAGACTGAATGCCAGTTGGCGACAGCGGCAACTCATGGAAAGTAGTCGGTGCCCCAGACAGCTGGAATGGAAAGTCATTGCTTCGGCAGGTGGCACGTGTTCATTGGAAACAAATCATAGCTGCGATTCAAGGCCTCAGACGAATTCATTTTCCAACGATAGACTTTCAAGCAGAGCGACACCGTTCTCTAACCGGCGGGTGCGAAGGGATTTCGATGCAAATCGCAGGATAGCCAAGCTTGCCCTGCAAACTATGTCTACAGAAGGCAAGTTCGGGAAGCCGCTGCCTCTAAGGCGCTGTGCTCCCCCATGTTCAAAAATTCTGGCCATCCTGCGGCACTTCACCGTTAGTTTTGGAACACCCGATCCAACTCCTGCTTCACCCCGATCGACGGGAAGTCGTGCTTCCATTTGTCTTCGGTGATCAGCTTCACGTAGTTCGCTCGCTGTTTTTCGGCTTCCTCTTTTTGATCGAGCTGCCACAGGACCAGTGCCAGGTAGGCCGTGTCGATGGGATTTTCGCCGCGGGTCTTGAGTGATTTCTTAAGCGTTTTCTGGGCTTCGGCGAATTCGCCCGCTCGGTATTGGGCGACCCCCAGCGTGTTGAGCGATGCCGACATGCGGGCTCTCACTTGAGGCAGTAACAGCTTGATCATGGCGATGCTGGCTTTCGCCTGACGCAGTGCGGCCCGGTATTGCCACAGACTCAGTCCCTCACGTTCTGCGACATCCCAGGCAGACTCGTTCCAGCCGACCAGAAATTGCATCAATTGCTGGTTGGTTTCCTGGTCGGTGTACTTGGCGATGGTCACGGGGAAGCCGCTCATGGCCGCCGCGACCGCTGCCTGAAACTGGACCGCGGGGACCTTGTCGGTCTGCAACTGTTTCACCACGGCGTCGCTCGCCGGTAGACCATTTAGTTCCGCGATCAGTCGGCAGATTTGTATCTTCTGCACGGTCGTCGCCGTCGTGACCAGCGTCGCGAGATCGGGCACGGTCCCTAATGACAAGTCCATGACGAGACTGCTGGAATAGGGGGAGAAACCGTGTACTTCGACCGCGAGCTGGTTCCCCGTCGGCTTGAGGGCCGCCGTGTCGATCAGGACATAGGCGCCCCCTAAATCGGCGGTGGTGACACGGTTGGCCGCGGCGGCATCCAGCCCGGCAGTCTTGGTGAGATTCGTTCGATAGACTTCGGTGCCGTTCAAATACACGGCCGCTCCGTCGCGATGGCGCAGCCACATTAATAACTGTGCGGGCTTCTCCGTCGCGGGCAGGTCGAATCGAGTCCGAAACAACCTCACCAGCGGACGCGACCCCGGAGCGGTCTGCTCCAGCTTCGTACCGAACTTGAGGTCGCCATAACCCAACGGGCCGGGGCCCGACGCCCATTGCGCATCGTCGAATTCCGCCTGCCGCCAGTCTGCGGGTTGCTTCGCGTCGGTGACTGTCGAATAGCTCCACCGGGCGTTTGCGGGCAAGATACTCTGAGTCAGCGGATAGGGCGCGTCACTCAGGAGTGATTGGACCGCAGCCTCCAAGTCGTCGTCACGCACATCTTTAAACTGAATGCGACCATCCTGATCCAGGACGTAGGTCGTCGGCCAGGCCTGGATCATCCAGTCGCGGGCAATCGGTCCTTCGTGTCCATCCAGCCAGGAGCGCCAGGTGACCTTACCCTCCTTGATCACTTTGCGTGCGCGATCCTCTTCGTCTCCATTCACCCCCAACATGACGAACGGCTTATCCTTCAACCGCTCAATCAGATCGCGTTGGGACCCATACATATTGCGGCAGTGCGGACACCAGTCGGCCCAGAAATCGAGCACCACGACTTTGCCCCGATAATCCGAAAGTCGAAATTCCTTCCCCTCGTGATCCTTGCCGATGATGTCCGGTGCGATGCTGCCCACCGCAAACTTCTGGCTGTCGAGCAGCGACTGCAGCTGATCCTTAATCGGTTTGCTCTGGAACAACTGATCGCCGTAGTGTTCGGAGATGTCGTGAGCCAACTCGAGCACTTCCCCCTGAAGTTCACCCTTTCTCAACATGGTGCCGATCAATGCCACTCCGGCCACCGCTTTCGACGCGGCCGGCGCTTCGCCCTTCAGGACTGACCGCAGATAGTGTTCCAGCTCAACGGAGTAATCGAGCGAATAGAGCGAATTGAAGACGTTGATCGTGGCAGGAATCAGCCCGGGGTCGCGGGCCGCTTCTTCCAGCAGGACATTAAAGTAGTGCCGAGCGACGTGGCCGCCGGTGCTGGTCAGCACGGAGGCGCACAATCGCACGGCATCCGCGGCCTCGGGCTTTCCGCGCTGTTCTTTGATCAGCTCCTGGCACTGAATCAGACACCGCGGTGCCGGATTGTTCTCGCGAAACAGTTTATCAAATTCGGCGGTATTCTTTTCGGACTGCTCGCGACGCAGGTCGTTCAGGAACTGCTCGTGTTCGCGATTGAACCCGTTGGCGATTTGTGCGACCGCTTTAGTCACCAGGACATCCGCATCAGGAACCGGCAGCGGTACCACAGCCGCTCCCTGTTTGGCCAACAATTCTTTCACATAGCGGGCAGAAACAGCCAAAGTTGTACGAGCATTAATCAGATACGTGTTGATGCCGACAATCTCGCCATGATCATTAATCAGCGGACCACCACTACTACCCCCGGCGATGACCGCATCGGTTTGCAGCAACTCGACATTCACATCGCGCATCAAGGGTTGGATCTGCTCGGGCAGGTCGGTCCCCTTCAGCAAGCCATTCACAAATCCCGAGGTAATCGTGAACTTCAAGCCTTCCGGATGTCCAATGGCAAACACCTGATCGAATTTTTCCACTTTGCTGGAGTCCGCGACGACAAACGTATGCAGTTTCTCCGGCAGCCCTTCCACCACCAGCAGTCCGAGGTCGTTGCGATCATCCAGGGCCCGATACCCCGTGACCTTCAGGGGAGCCCCCAGTAGTTCATCGCTTTCACCCAAGGGCTGCACAGTGCACGTCACGGCAGACTCGATGACGTGATAGTTCGTCAGCACCAGGTTTTTGCCCACGACACAGCCGCTGCCAAACGCGTTCTTTTCCCCGAGCGCGTCGAGCGAATTGACGAGCACCACGCCTCGCCCCGCAGTTTTCAGCATTTCTTTCCGCGGCGGCGGAGCCCCCTTCGCATCGGGCTTCTCTGCTTTCGCTGCCTTCTCTTCGGCTGCAGCCTTATCTTCCGCAGCCTTCTTCTCGGCAGCGGCGTCCTGCGCCTTGTCTTCAGCCTCGGCCTGAACGACAGCCGCCAGTTGGATCGTCCGTGGAGTGACGACATTCAGTTGCGCCAGGGGGCTTTCAACAGCTGCGGCAGAAGCTGCTTGACCAGAGGGCTCTGTGAGACTACTCGCGGGCGCAGCTTTCAATTTCGAAATGCCAACCGGTAGGGTAGCGCCGGCGCAGATCAACACAGCGAATGCAATGCGGACGATCATTAGATGATCTCCAGGAGATGACAAGCGAACAGAATCGGGAAAGGACCGGTCGCCGCGGCGAGCATCACAAACGACAGACAGCGGTTCGCCATTTAGTCTAACGCACCAGCGGACACCGGGCTACCGAAGACGGCGTTGTGTCTGCGGCAGAGGTTCGAAGCAGAACTCAACAAGAGGTCTCCGCGCGGGAGACGGCTCTCGAAAATGCATTGGCACAGCCAATCGCACCCTCGAACTCTGATCGTCACCCGTGCCACCCACAGCCGGATTGTCCGCCGGTGTCTTCGCTGGGACAGAGCCAATTCCATGCCTGCCAATGCCGTCCTGCGTCAGAACTGATTGGCATTGGCACCGAATCAAACTTTCGCTAAGAGGTCTCCTGCCCTTCACCTGTTCCTGCTCTGTCATGATCGGACGACCAATGAGGTTTGTCATTTGTCTGCTACTGGGTGTGATGTGCGCCGGATTGACTGCCGCGGGAGAACCACCGCCGCTCGACGAGTACGACTCGAACGATCGAGTTGTCGCAGCGCCCATGCCCGAGCAACTGGCGGAGCTCCAACGGGACTTTACGTTTCAGAAGCGTCTGATCAACCCACTCGCCATCTACGATCTGATGGACAACCTTGCCAATCCGACCGAACCCGGGCCCAGCGCGCTGAACGTCGCCGGGACGGTGGGCGATGGCTACAAGTATCGCACCGAGTACACGACAGATGCGATGCTGAAGTCTGCCAGCGTTGATTTCAAAGAACCAGCATTCATTCGCGTGCCCTTTTTCAGTTACATGTACCACGGCCGATTAGCCACTGGCGCTCAGGTTTTGCGCACGTCCTACTGCGGCGGAGGGACCGGCATCTTCGAGTCGCTGCTGATCGTCGAATCGACGACGGAATTCCAGTACGACCGACAGGGAACTCGCCGGCCGGTTCTGGTCATTAAGCGGCGAGGCGAATTCGACCTGGGTGATCGCTCTGGGGCAGAAATTCAACTCCAGCCGAAGGAAAACTCCATCATCATCCGCTCCCAGAACAATCCCGACCGCCAGATCCGCCTGCAGTAGCAGTCAGCAACCTTGGCCACCTCGCGCCGACCTGAAGCAATGCCACGTCTTTGACCTATCGTTCCGTCAAACCAGCGCCATCCGCCGGCCGTGACATCTTAATTCGAGGTGAAGTTCGGACCGCTCGTTTGTGTACAGACTTGTGGCCAATTACACTGCTGGTGCGGTATCAATTCCATCATCAGTCACCTCTCTCGGATTGATTGGTCTCGAATCTGAGTTTCGAAATATTGGCGGCGCTCCCTGCCGTTTCCCGGCTTGATTTCTAACTCCGAAGGCATCCCACAATGTCGCTCCTGGCAAGCAAGTTTGGTCTACCGAATCTCAGGTGGCTCCTGAGCTCCGCACGTCACGTTGGCGGTCTGTTTGTCATCCTGTGTCTGCTGGGGATTGCCGAGTTGCCGGCGGAAGTCAAATCGGTCGCGCTGCCGAGTAAGTTTTTTGATTTTGCCTTCAATCCTCAAACTGGCGATCTGGCGACAATTCAGACTGACGACAACACCGTGGCCTTGTTCCCGGTGAAATACTTGGATGGAAAAGCAGTAGATTTGGTGGCTCCAGTTAAGGTGGGACCGAATCCGGTTTCCATCTGTTTCAAACAGTTTGGAGAGAAAGCTTACTTTGCCGTTGTTTGTGTGCAGGATTCAAATCTCTATCTCCTCGACGCGACGGACCTGAAACGCATTGCCAAAATTAGCCTGAGTGGATCAGTAACCACTAATGTCATCTGCTCGTCGAATCCCGAGGACCCCTTCATTTACTACAATGGCGGCGGCGTCGATTTTCGCGGGATGTGCGGGGCCGTCGATCTGCGGACGATGTCGGACCAGGGCCGAGTCGCTGAGGGAGGCAGGTCCGAGATCTCGGCAAATGGGCGACTCCTCTATTTTCTCAGCCTCGGCGTGTCGCCCACTGGATTCAATGCCGCGCGGATGACGACCCCTTTTTCTGCCTCGAAACCGGTATTTCAGGTCGCGTACCACGAACATACGTCGGTTTCAGGATACTTTCCCGATCCCCTGGGACTGTATACAGCCGTCGGCCCCGTCATCTACACCGATGACTTGAAGAAGCGGGTTGCCTCCCTGAATTTCAACGTCGTTGCAGTTGCCAAAAAACCACCGTTGATCATGGGCTTCAGATATGATCAAGATCAACGCAACCTCGGCGTCTTACAGGCGGTCTCGTATAACTCATTCCGTACTGCCGGAAATCCCGTCCCAGTTTCGAAGACGTTTGTCACAACTCCGCAAAATCTCGGACCCGAGAATAGTCCGAATCGAGCGATGCGGCACCTCTTTTCCAGAGTGCGGGTATTTCCCGACGAGACTCGCGGCAGACTGGTGTGCGCCAGTTTGAATCAGGTCTGCCTGATTCCCTTCACGGAGTTTGAAGCGCCTGACGAACCATTGCTGCACGTCACTACGAAATCTCCCACAGTCTACCGGATTGGTGAGCCGGCCAAGATCAAGCTCGACCGAGCAGATCCGCGCGTTGAACTTCAGATCAACAATCTCCCGGACGGAGCCAAAGTCACCGGGGACGAGATCACTTGGACTCCCACGTCCCTGCAAGTCGGGATCCATAATCTCGAGTTGTCACTCAAACAGGGTGAGTTGGAAAGAACTCAGAAACTTCCAATTACTGTCGAAAGCCGCAAGGTGGCTCTGCCCTTCTCGCCGACAGGAATCGCATTGAGTCCCTCCGGAAAGACAGCCGTCGTCTGGACGAACCAGGTTCAGCCTCCAGGCCCCGTGGCTATTCAATTTGCGGTCGTCGATCTCGCCAAAATGAAGGTGGGTGCGACGCGCACGGAAGGCCTGGCCAATGTTCAGGTCGATCTGGACGAGCAGCACATCTACCTGCGAGAAGCGGGTGGGGCGTTTGTTCAAGTTCACGAACTGGACACGCTGAAACGACTGAAGACGCTGTACAGCGACGATACGGTAGAGCGGATATTTGTGTACGAAGGAAAGCTGGTCACGAGTGGCCGTTCGAGGATGTCTGCCTATTCGATTGCCGACTGGTCTCGAATCAAAGTTCCGGTCGAGGGACCCTGTGAATTGCGCAACATCGGAGTCGTCTGGAACAACGCGGTCCTTGATAAACAGTTGAAGAATGCGCGTCTGTTGCTGAATAGCACGTTGCCCACGTTGGGCAATCCGCCCAATGGCATGCGCAGCGGTCGTCAGTCGGGGAATAGTGGTCAGTATGGTCTGCTCACGGGCGAAGCGCGCCAAATCGTCAGCCAGGAAGAAGCGATGAGATTGCAGGTCAGTCCCGGAAACGTGAATCCGCTGCATGCGATGGTCGCCCCCGTACTGCGGGCGTCGCTGGAACTGCAATCGACAGGGAGCGACAACATCCAAGCGGCGCAACGTTTGTCTTTGTCATTGAAGGATTGGTTGCGCGGGGCGGAAGTCTTGCGTCTGCCACTGGCCGAGAAGGAAGTTTCCCGAGAGTACCGCAATCCGCAACAGTCCGCTGTGCGCATCGCGGCGACGGCATCCCGCGTGATCGCTGCCTGGGATAACGACCTCTACGCAGTTGACCTGCCGGCCCCGCTGCCAGCCGAGTTCAAATCGGGCCTGACAGCGATTCCCAGCCATTCGCAACTGGACCTATCCTCGGCGAAGAATGGTATCGTAAAGCTCTCTCACCAGCCCTCGGGCGGCACGGCCCCCTATACTTTGACCTTCGCTGCAGGAAGTTCAGGTCTGGAGATTGATGAAAAAACGGGCGAGGTCCAGGTCAATGTTGCAGAGGTTCAAGCGCGAGCCCTCGAATTGTTGAGTCGGACTCTGGCGGCGCATGCCACCGCGAGCGCCCCCACCGTTGTTCTCGATGAATATCTCACGAATCAGGGGGCAGCGCAAGAAACACTGATCGGCCGAAAGCTGACGGGGGCTCCCGTTTTTCTCCCCCTCCACATCCGGATCCAGGACACGGAAGGGCAACTGACCGAATTGCGATATGGGGTGATTGTGGAAGTGCCGCTGGAACCTCTTAAGGCGCGACTGAAGACTGCCCATGAAGCATTAGTGGCCGAACGAGCCGCGATGATCGCCAAGTCGCCTCCGACCAAAAAGGATCCGGCAGAACCGACGGCCACTCCACCTGCCGACGATTCCGAAGATCTGTCTTCTGCCAAAGAATTGCGTCGTCTGGGAGAGAAAATTGAAGTTCTCGAGGCCCGCATCGACCTCCTAACCCGGCAACTCGCCGAGCTCATCAAGTTACAAACTCCGTCAGCTCCCGCCACACCCAAGTCGGAGAAGCCGTAACTCTGGATTGGTAGGATGGGTGGGTG
>JAKFVC010000348.1 GCA_021732415.1 Planctomycetaceae bacterium | reverse complement strand
CCCCCGGCCCCTCTCCCCGGGGTACCAGGGCGAGGGGGAGATTAGTCTCTCGTTAATTTGGGAGTTCGAACCACCGTTCGAATTCCATGCAGTCGACCTTTAGTACAGTTTCGCCATATTTCCTTGCGGTTAATTTATGGGCAACCTTCCACTTTTAAATAACTACCTCAGCGTCGGGGCGATCCTGTTTACGCTGGGGTTGATCGGTTTTTTGTCGCGGCGGAACTTGATTGTCATGTTCCTCTGTGCGGAACTGATGCTCCAGGGAGTCTCACTGACTCTGGTGGGGTTCAGTACGTTTCATGGAAGCTGGGGTGGGCAGGTCTTTACGATCTTCAGCCTGGCCCTGGCGGGTGCGGAAGCCGCTGTTGCTCTCGCCCTGATTGTCGTCTTGTTCCGCCGGAACGAGACGCTGGATATCTCGCTGTGGCAGGATCTGCGTGAAGCCGATCAACCGCCGGTGCTGGATGAGTTCGAGGCCGCCGAGCCTGAACCGGAAACGGTTTATCCTGAGCTGACACGCTCGGGATTGCTGCCGGGTCAGGGGATCGATCCCGGACATCATCATCGCACGATTGATGAAGCCATCGAGGAACAGCGTCACGAACCGGTCGAGGTGCCGCATGCTTGAGCTGCTCGTCATTTTGATTCCGCTCTGCCCGCTGCTGGCCTGTCTGGCCATCACGGTGTTGGGACCGTCACTGAAGGAAAACAGCCACTGGCTGACTGTCCTCGGTAATGCTGGTGCCTTTACGTGCGCACTGGTGGCCTTGATCGGCGTGGCGACAAATGGTTTTCCGGAAGGAAGTCAGACGATTCCACTTTATCAGTGGATGTCGATTCCCGGTTCGTCGAATACCATGGCGCTCGATATCACGATTGCCCTGCATATCGATTCGATGTCGGCCATCATGCTGACGATGCTGACGTTCGTCGCGACATTGGTCGCCATCTACGCGTCGAGCTACATGCACGGAGATCCAGGATATGCCAGGTTCTTCGCCTGTGTGTCTCTGTTTACGTTTTCGATGATCATGCTGGTGTTGTCGGCCAATTTCCTGCAACTGTTCATGTTCTGGGAAGCGGTCGGTCTGTGCAGCTACCTGTTGATTGGCTTCTGGTACGAAAAGCCGTCAGCGTCAGCGGCCGGTATGAAGGCGTTCCTCGTCAATCGCGTCGGCGACTTCGGCTTTGCGATCGGCATCTTCCTGCTGTGGAGGACGTTCGGTTCGGTCGATTACGTCGATACGATTTTCAATCCCGCTGCTTTGGCCTCAGTTGCAGCGAAGTATCCGGGATTGCTCGAAACGATCTGCTTGTGCCTGTTTACTGGAGCGATCGGCAAGAGTGCTCAGTTCCCGCTGCACGTCTGGTTGCCGGATGCGATGGAAGGCCCGACCCCGGTCAGTGCTTTGATTCACGCGGCGACGATGGTTACCGCGGGCGTCTATATGGTTGCTCGCTGCACCAACCTGTATATGCTGGCTCCGCATGCTCAGCTTGTCGTGTCGATTATTGGTGGATTGACGGCGTTGATTGCAGCATTGATTGGATTGACTCAGACGGATCTCAAGCGGGTTCTCGCTTATTCGACGGTGAGCCAACTCGGTTATATGTTCCTTGGTCTGGGAACGGGAACGTTCCTGGGGATCGGCGGAGCCATGTTCCACCTGGTGACTCACGCCTTCTTTAAGGCGTTGTTGTTCCTGGGGGCTGGTAGCGTGATGCACGCCATGGGTGGCGTGATTGATATGCGACAGTTTGGCGGCTTGCGAAAGCTGATGCCGAAGACCTATGCGACCTTCCTCGTCGGATCTCTCGCCCTGGCGGGATTGTTCCCTCTCTCCGGTTTCTGGAGTAAGGATACGATTCTGGCCTCGGTGCGAATGGCGGCTCATCCGGAAGCGCACAAGGCTGATGCTCATCCGGCAACCACCGACGGACATGATGCTCATGGGAAGCCGGCGGAGTCTGGCCATGGTGCGGCTGATCACGGTAAGGCCGGTCATGGTGACGCTCATGCGGCTGTAGCGAGCGTCGACCGGACGAAGGTGAAACTGTTCGGGATTGCTGCGACTACGTGGTATGAGATCCTGTTCTGGGCCGGTTCGTTCACCGCGTTCCTGACGGCGTTCTACACCTTCCGGGCCGTCTTTATGACGTTCCACGGGGAAGAACGCATTCCAGAGGAAGCGGGGCATCATGCTCATGAGTCCCCCTCGGCGATGACCACGCCCTTGATCATTCTGGCGCTGGGAGCAGCGTTCCTGGGCTTGGCCTTAGGGCACATGTCAGCGATCTTCAACGGGACGGGATTTTTTGACGGGTTCTTGAGTAAGACGATTCCTGGGACCGCGGGACATCATGACGCTGATTGGTTCGTGATTGGTTTGAGTACGGTAGCTGCAATTGCTGGTATTGGACTGGCCTGGATGATGTATGCGGAACGCTCGGGCGTGCCGGCGGCGATTGCTCAAGCGGTGCCTCCGTTGTACCGCCTCAGTCTCAACAAGTTTTACTTCGACGAGTTGTATTACATATTCCTCGTCGTGCCGGTGGTCTGCCTGGCTCAGTTGTCGCGGTTCATTGATTGGATTGGCGTGGACGGGTTGGTCGGATTCATCAGCCGGATACCAGGAGCGATCGCCAAGTTGGCGCGACCGATTCAGAATGGACTCGTCCAGTTCTATGCGTTGTCCATGATGCTGGCGACGGCCATGTTGTTGTGGGCGTTGTTGGTCCGACCGGGGTTGTAGTTTTGAGCGGTGGTTGTTTTTCAAGCGGGCTACGACGACGAGTGTGACTTTTTCGCTCGGCTGCTGTGATCCACTGATTCGTTGATGAGCGTGTGAGGTATCGATGACGTCGGAACCGTTTATTCTTCAGGCGATGGTGATACTCCCCCTGCTGGGTGCAGTGGGAGTGGTCGCGGCTTCGCAGATGGGCGTCGGCCTGAAGTTCATCCGACAACTGGTCCTCATGAACGTGCTGATCACGTTTGTGCTGTCGCTGGGTCTGGTTACGGGCTACGACCCGACGAAGGTCAATTCGAGTGGCCAGTTCGAACTGTACCAGTTTAAGTCCGAGATCATGTGGCTGGGTTCGCCCTCCAATGATGTCGATCCGTCTGCTCCCAAGATCGTCGGGCCGGATATTCGGATCAGCCTGGGTGTGGATGGGATCAGCCTGTGGTTGATCGCCTTGACCGCCCTATTGATGATTCCCGCGGTGCTCGTCAGTTGGGAAGCCATACAAGAGCGGGCGGCGATCTACTATGCGCTGATGCTGGTTCTGGAGTCGGGGATGATCGGCGTGTTTGCGTCGCTCGATATCATCCTGTTCTACATCTTCTTCGAATTCACCCTGATCCCGCTGTTCTTCATGATCGGGTTGTGGGGTGGCTATGACCGTCGCTGGGCGGCCCGGAAATTCTTTATCTTTACGCTGGCAGGAAGTCTGCTGACGTTCCTGGGACTGATCTTCATCGTGCTGTCGCACTCGTGGATGTTGGAAGCGATGACGGGACGTTCGGCTCCGCTGGTCTTTTCGATCCCGCATTTGATTGAGCATTTCCCGCGCTTGCTGGCCGAGCCGCAGAATGCCGCGTACTGGGCGAATGTGAGTCCGTGGATCTTCGCAGCCTTGTTCGCCGGGTTTGCGATCAAGGTGCCGCTGTTCCCGTTCCACACATGGTTGCCGCTGGCCCACGTGGAAGCCCCGACGGCGGGTTCCGTGTTGCTGGCTGGTGTGTTGCTGAAGATCGGTTCTTACGGCTTCTTGCGATTTGCGTTGTCGATGGTTCCCGGTGCCTGTTGGTGGGCTTTGGACTTCGTCGCCATCCTGTGTGTGATTGGCATCATCTACGGAGCGTTGCTGGCGTTGGCCCAGGATGACATCAAAAAGCTGGTCGCCTATTCGTCGGTCAGCCATATGGGATTCTGTATGTTGGGGCTGTTTGCCTTCAACAACATCGGTATCACCGGCGGCATGCTGACGATGATCAACCACGGTCTGTCGACGGGTGCCCTGTTCGCCCTGGTCGGCATGCTCTACGAGCGGTACCACACTCGTGAGATAGATGCATTCGGTGGTCTGGCGACACGGTTCCCGATGTTCGCGTTCTGCTTCATCGTGGTGTCGTTCTCGAGCATTGGTTTGCCCGGTTTGAACGGATTCACGGGTGAAGTGACGGCCTTGCTGGGCATGTTTAAGACTCGTCCGGTGTATGGCATCCTGAGCCTGTCGGGAATCATCTTCGGTGCCTGGTACATGTTGCAGTTGGTCCGCAATACGATGTATGGCCGGGTGAAAGAACCGTTGACGGAAGGTCACGGGCATCCGGCGACTGCGGCTCATGCTGCCACTCATACTGCCCCTGATGCGTCGCATGGTCACGCCGCCCATTCGGATGGACATGGGTCGGACGGACATGGGCACGGACATGCTGCTCCGGTGTTCGCCACGCATCATACCGATTTGAATTTCCGCGAGCTGGCTGCGTTGGCTCCGTTGTTGGTGTTAATTGTCTGGATCGGCGTTGCTCCGCAGTACTTCATCAGCAAGATGGAACCATCCATCGCGCAAGTGGTGAAGGGTTTGGAAGCGGCTCGTCCGGCGAATAAGTGATCCCCGTAGCCCGACTCTCTGAGTCGGGTGTATGTCTGATTTCAAGAAGGCTCCCGACTCAGTGAGTCGGGCTACGAAAAGTCGGGCTACGCCAGAATAAGATTGAGGCCGATTGTGTTGGAAACGTTCAAAATCCTCTTGCCGGCCAGTGTGTTGATTGTGGCGGCGCTGATCTGCTTTCTGGGCGGCACAACGAAAATCAGCAAACAAGTCTGGGGCCCGTTCAGCCTGTTGTCGCTGGCTTTGGCTTCGGTCTTACTGATCGCCATGCCGCAGATTCTGTCCGGATCTACGCCACTACCGGGTGACTCCACCGCAGTAATTTTCGATCCCTTGGCTCGCATCTCCGAATTCCTGGCGCTGATGGTGGGAGTGCTGTTTGCCGGGATGGCGTTCCGTCAGGAGGCAGACGACGAGTCGGCACCGGAATTCTACGGACTGCTGCTGACATTGCTGTCGGGATTGATGGTCGTCTCTGTCGCCAATGATTTGATTCTGCTGTTCCTGGGTCTCGAGCTCATCAGCATTCCGACGTACATTCTGATCTACCTCGGCAAGCGCGACACGCGGTGCCAGGAAGCCGCTGCCAAGTATTTCCTGTTGAGCGTCCTGTCAGCAGCCGTGCTGTTGTACGGTCTGAGTTTCCTGTACGGTATGACCGGCTCGACGAACCTGACGACGATTCGTGGCGTGCTGCAGCAAACCTACGGTGTGACGAATGGGACGGTCCAGGCGGCTTCGGTTTCGAAGCTGGGGATTGTCGCTCTGGTGCTGATTTTCGCTGGGCTGGGATTCAAGCTGGCGGCTGTGCCGTTCCACTTTTATGCTCCCGATGTCTATCAGGGCACGAATGCCTGGAACGCGGGGTTGTTGTCGGTGGTTCCGAAGGCCGCGGGTCTGATCGCGTTGATTCGTATCGTCTCGCACACGATGGTCGGATACGAAGGCTTTGGTCAGACTGTGGCCTTGATTCTGGCCCTGGTCACGATGACTGCCGGCAATGTGCTGGCACTGTTGCAGACAAATGTCCGCCGCATGCTGGCTTATTCTGGTGTCGCCCATGCGGGCTATATGCTGGTGGGAATTGCCGTTGGATTCTGGGATAGCTGGAATCCCACGTTCCGGCTGGATCCCATCTATGGGTTGCCAGTGGGGATTCAGGCCTCGCTGTTCTACCTGATCACCTATAGCCTCGTTTCGGTGGGGTTCTTCGCCGTGTTGGTCTTCCTGGCTCGACCGGGGAAAGAAATCGAACACATTGAAGACCTGACCGGCTTGTGGAAGTCGCAGCCCTGGCTGGCGATTGCGGCGGCGATTTTCCTCTTCAGCATGGCGGGCATTCCGCCGCTGCCGGGATTCTGGGGTAAGCTGGCTCTGTTCGGCGGTGCCTTGAGTGTTCGCGGCGACTTGTCCGGCGCGATCCCCTATCCCAATCCGTCGTTCGTGGCGTTGGCGATTGTCGGCATGCTGAACGCGGCCATCGGCGGTGTGTATTATCTGCGGATCATCGCGTTGATGTTCCTGCACGATCCGCTGTCGACTCCGCAGCCGCGCGGCGGGCGTCCGGCGATGGCTGCCGTGACCTTGTGTGCGATCGTGACGATTGTCTTCGGGCTGCAGTCGCGGCCGGTGCTGACATTGCTGCGTGACATCGATCAGCCGACCGCAATTCAGGTCGCCACGACGCCGAAGTCGCTACCGATGACGGCTGCGAAGTAAACGGTATTTGAAGCGGCACAGTATCGTGGGACGGGTCTCCTGGCCCGTCTGTCCAGCAACACACTTCGCGCCCTTGTATTTCTTCGCGTCCTTCGTGATCTTCTGTTTAATAGGATTTGAACAGAAGGTCACAAAGGACACGAAGATTGAAAAGTCAGGACGGACGGGCCAGGAGACCCGTCCCACGAGACTTTGGCCGCTGACTTTTCCGATTGCGTTGGCTGTTTCGACGGTCGGGCGACTTTCTTGATAGCGTCTGGTCGTGCTCTCGTTGGCAGACGTATCTGATTGCTAGTCAGGCGGTTGTGGACATCGAGATCGCATACGGGTGGAATCTTTCGACTACCCACTGCGGCGTCCGTGTCTGAATACAATCCTCTCGCAGTTCAACGGTTACGACCATTTGATGCACGTTGCTTTCCGTCTGGATATCGGATGTGTCCCGACGGTGGATCGTCTCAACCGTATCCGGGGTAGAGTCGATGGAACTAGGCGCAGCGGTGTAATCCGCATTTCCGTCAGAACCATTGCTCCCGGACCCATCGCCGTGAACGATCGAGAGCCCAAATCGAGGTCGTTAGCCGTTCGCCGCACTGGCTGGCTGTGTGCCGGTCTGGCCGCAGCGACCGGTCTGTATTGCTTCAGTGGACCGCATTCCGCCTTAAGCGCTGCGGGAGGCTTCGCCCGGACTGAGCGTGGAACCGTCGTCCGCGCTGACGCCAATTCAGAGCAGGTGGGCGTCGATCAAGGGAGCGACCTTGCGGAAACTCAGCGCGTCGAGCGAGCCCTGTTTGAATCAGACCCAGAGCTCGCCAAACCGTCCGCGATTCAGCGGATTGCCGGCTGGCCGCTGAAGAAGAAACTGATCCCTCCGACGACGAAAGCCCCAACGACAAGCAAGCCCAGCCGGTCGAACCTCTGGCGATCAAATCAATCGCGCGATCCGTTTGCGGAAGCTGACGAAGAGGCTCAAGCGGAAATCCTGGCGACTCAGCCACCGGCCGAATCCGGAATTGCCGGTGAGAGCGGCTTTACGAAAGCGAAGTCAAATCGCCGTCGGCTCCTGGGTTTCCAGAGCGGACAGGCAGAAACGCAGGACGCGACCGACGCCGAAGACGCTGGTACGGCCACGGTCAAAGCGGCTCCCGAATCTGAACCGGAGTTCGAGACGAAACCTCGCACGGCCGTGGTGAGCACTCCTGCGGTTGAAGAAGAGTCTGAAGACAAGCTGCGAGCGATGTTCGAGGCTGACGCGGCGAGTAGCGAGACACCGGCTGAATCGACTGCTCGGACGGCGACGAAGCCTCCTGCGACACCCCAGAAAATCTCGGTGGCCAGTCCGCCCAAGAATCACTTCTTGCCGTCGGAAGCAGAAGATATCCAGCAGGTTTCTGAGGCTGATGCCAATCAGCAGCCCACCGCCGTCCCTGCCAGTGAAGCGACGCCTTTACCCAGTGAAGCACTCAGATTGCGGGCGCAGAGCGCACAACAACGCTTGCGGGCGGAAGTCCGGCGACTGGAGCAGGCTGAGAAGCAACGGAACGCAAAACTCGCACCCGTGTCAGCCGAGGTCACCGCACCGACAGAATCTCAGATCCCCACATTAAGCGAGTCGCAAACGCTGCCCGAAGCGGATCCGTTTGCCGAGCCGCAAACTGCGGCAGCGCTTCCCAGCCCGATGCCAAAATTGGAAGCGGAACAGCCGGCCCGTGCCCGCGTCGACCAAGCTCCTGTCAAACCAGCGCCTGCACGGGCTGCCAAGCGGGTCGTGGTCGCTCGGCCGGAACCCGCGATGATTCGCAATCCAGAACCGGAGCCCGTTCCGCAGCCGGTGGCCACGCAGCGTCCTGTCGCTCAACCAGCCGAAGTTCTCGAACCGGTGATTCGACCAGCGGGTAAAGACGGGTTGCCACCCGTGCAAGTTCTGGCCAATCGGCCCATCGAGTTGCCTGCACCTGAAGGCTGGAGTGCTGCGGTGAAACTGAATGCCCGCCGGGCAGCTCGCTTGGCGGCGGTGACGGGGCAAGAACCCGAGGAAACGGTCTGGCCGCGGATCAACCAGCACCAGCCTGCACGAGGCCGTACCGTGTCGGTTCGTGAAGATGACACGACGGCTTACAAGATTTCAACACAGAGTTACCGTCCTGCGGCGACTCCGCAGCCGGTGCTGTTGGACAAGATTGAAGACGACGGTGCAGTCCGAGTGCTCCATGCGGATGACTCGGATGTCGATGAGTTGCGCGATGCGTATCACGTTGAAGAGTCGGCATTGGGGAACCAGGAACCGGCAAAGATCAGGGACTCCAGTTCGGAGCCGATCGTGATCGCGGAGTACGCTTCCGCAGGCTGGTCCATGTGGTCGTTGCGATTGATTACGGCGGTCAGCGTCCTGTTCGGTCTCTATGGGATGTGGTGCTGCCGGATTCGTTCGACCGATGGGGAATAACCGTTGCGTATCAAGACCGCGGTTTGCTGATGAATCGTTCGAGGTCAATAGGCACCTCGAAATGAAGGTGATTCTGTCTCCCCTCGCCCTGGTACTCCGGGGAGAGGGGTCGGGGG
>JAKFVC010000277.1 GCA_021732415.1 Planctomycetaceae bacterium | reverse complement strand
CCCCGGAGTACCAGGGCGAGGGGAGCAATTGTCGCTCCGCTCCATTTGTTGAGTTGTCGAGAACCAGCCTTTGGTCATTGGTCATTCTTTCGTCATTCGGATTTCGACATTCGTCATTCCCTATACACCCCACCGTTCCGTGTGTCACAATCTTCATTGCGACGTCGTTCGCGTTGCCTTCCCCAATCGTGGCTCTGGCATGCACCGTATTCAGCTGCAATTCGCGATCGCGCTACTCATGATTGAGGCGGGTGCGTTTGCCTATTTGTCTGATACTTGGACGTTGCCCATTTTGGCCGTCCTATTCGCCTTGCTGCCGTTGGCGACGAGTTGGCGTTTGCCGTTGCAAGAATCGCAGCGGTTCGTCGGTGCTCTGGCGCTCGCAATGCCCTTCACGCTGCAGTGGGCGTTTACTCCGTATGAACCAGAGCACTTGCGCGTGTTCATTCTGTATCCGCTGGCTCATGCCGGGGGACAATACGGATTGGCGTTACAGGCGAGCTACCTGTGGGTGAAGCGGCCTCAAGAGCCGTGGTCGGCGGCTTATCCGCTGTGCGGAGTGTGCGTGCTCATGGCTGCGGCAGATGTGCAAACGACGGCCTGGCAGAGCCATGTTTTTCAGGCCGTTGTGCTGGCCTTCACCGTACTGACCGCGGCCTACTTTTCCTGTGCCCGCATTCCGTTGGATACGGCTGTGAAACGACAGTCGTCAGGCCGCCTCTGGATTTCGCTCGTCACGATGAGCGTGACGTTTGCGATTTCCGTCGGGGGCAGTCTGTGGCTCGAACGGAGTTGGAGCACGCTCGAGAGGCTGTATACGGAATGGATGCTGCGTGGCAATGGATCCGGCGAAGCGGGATTCTCACGCCACGCACGTCTCGGCAGCATCAGCGATCGGCCGAGTGCCCAGGATCAACTGCCAGTGCTGCGGATCTATTCGGAAGCTGAGCCGGGTTATCTGCGAGGGGCCGCGTTCGACCACTATCGGGCTGGCACGTGGCAGAATGAAACGGTTCGCCAGACACAAGTTCCCGCGGCACAGGTTCCGACAGGTTTGCGAGTGCCCGCGGACCAGACTTTGTTCCCCTTGCCGAGGTTTGGAAGTGCTGAGTCCGCCAACGCTGAGCCCGCCCACTGGCATCTGCAGGAAGTCTGGCGCGTGACCTCGTTGCGAGAGGCGTTGTTTTCGCCTTTGGAAGCGGAATGGGTCAGCCTGCCGCAGTCGCAACTGATCTTCGACGCCCACGGAATTGTCTATCCGGATGAAGGGCTGTCGGAGTCCAGTTACAACACGTTTTCCAGCCAACTGCCGCTCGATGTGGATGCGTACGTGACGACCGGCAGTTCTGCTCCCCTGGTTCCGGTGCCGCCGAACTTCGATCCGGTGACATTGAAAGCGATTCCCGAGAATCTCGACCCGCAGATCCGCGAACTGGCCCGTGCCATCACGGCCGATTGTCCGACCCCCGAGTTGAAAGTGCAGGCGGTATCGCGCTGGTTCAGGAAAAACTATCACTATGAGCTGGGCATCAAGGTGCCGTTGGGGCAGGACCCGCTCACCTATTTCCTGCTGACTCGACCACCTGCCCATTGCGAATACTTTGCGACGGGCACCGTAATTCTGTTGCGGTTGGCGGGCGTCCCGTGTCGCTATGTGACGGGGTTTGTGGCCAGCGAATACAACTTTTTCGGCGGCTATTGGCTCGCGCGGAACAAGGATGCTCACGCCTGGGCGGAAGCCTGGTTGCCTGAACGAGGCTGGGTGACGGTCGAATCGACACCGTCCGCTGGTATTCCACATGCCAGCAGTTCGATCCAACCCAGCCATCTGTGGGACGACCTGATGTTGCGCGTGCAGATCCTGCGCAGCCAACTGGCGGCCGGGACCTGGGCCGGATTGGTGCGGGCGTTCCGGACGATTGTTTCGCTGTTTTTGACGACCCCGCATGGCTGGTTGATGTTAGCCGGATTATTCGTCTGGGGTGTGGTCCTGTGGCGGCGGCATGTGAAGTTCACCGTACGCCGCAAATTCGACCCGATCTCCGCCGAGTTTCACCAGTTGCTGGGGGAACTTGATCGCTGTCTGGAACGCCTGGATTTCCGGAGACCCACGTGGGAAACCCTAAGCCAGTTTGCGCGCCGCCTGGGTCAGCAACCCGATCCCGTGCTGCAATCGGCTGCGGAGTGGTATGGCGACTATTGCTCTGTGCGCTACCAGAATGACTCGATTCCGGTAGAGATAAAACGGTTAAAAGAGACATTACCGGTTCTGCTGGAGAAGTTGAAAAAGGTGTCGCCAGGGGCGTCGTAGAGTGTGGTCACGCTCAAGCGAGCTGAACGGGTCTACCGATGTGAAACAGTTGCGGGACGTATTTATTGAGTGAGATAATGATCTTCACCCTTCCAGGGTGAGGAAGATTCGCGGTGACTCCACCGCAGCATCCTTTGCTGACGGCTCGTAATTCGGTAAAAAGATTTGTAACACTTCAAAACGCACATCCTCTCTGGCCCGTCTCATGTTTGAAGACGAATCACTACCGGTGAAGCGTCCCTGGTTTTGGGTGGGCGCGATTTCGGGCCTGTCATTCCTGGGGATGACAGCGGTTGCAGTCGTGCTGTGCGAACCGTTGTTGCGGGCTAGTTCGGCGGCGGCGGCGTTACATTCGCGTGGGATGCGAATGGATTACAATGAATCGCGGTTGCCTCTCGAACTGCGACAATTGTGGTACCAGATTTCTGGACGCAAGTTGGCCGTGACCGCCGTCTCAATTTATTCTCCGCCCAGCTCGCCGAGTCGAGTCCGTGATGAGGACTTGCTGCACGTGCGGGCCTTTCCCGATATCTATTCGGTGGATTTGCACGATCAGGCGATCACCTCGGCGGGACTACCGCATCTTAAGGGACTGGGGCTGGAAGCGTTGAGTCTCGCCCGGACCAACGTGGGATCGGGTGTCGTCGGGTTACAGTCATTGGCATCGCTGCGCAAACTGCGAGTCCTGGACCTGAGTCGCACGCAGGTGACCGACGACGATCTAAAAAACTTGTCGACACTGTATCAACTCCAAGGTCTGAACCTGTCCGATACGAAAGTCACCGCAGCGGGGATTGCACATTTGAGCGGCTTGATCGGGCTGGTGTCTTTGAACCTGGATCGAACAGGAGTGACCGACCCGATCTTGAAAGAACTGGCCGGTACTCGGGCGCTCAGCAATCTCGATTTGGTGGCGACCAAGGTCACGGGGGCGGGGTTCGAACAGTTATCCCGTTGCGGCCTGAAAGAACTGCGTCTGACAGGATCGGCGTTATCGGATGCCGGCTTACGCGGGATCGGTCAGATCTCCACGCTGACCGGGTTGGGCATTTCGGGAACTGCGGTGTCCCCCGCCGGGATGAGCCATCTGGCCAACTTGCATGATTTGAAATGGCTCAGCATGCAGGGCTCGGGGTTTGGCGACGACCATTTATATGCCGTTACTGCCTGTAATTCGTTACGCGATCTGCGGATCTCGGGCAGCCGCATTACTGTCAGTGGTGTTCAGGCTCTGTTATCGCTGAAGAATTTGGCGCGAGTGGAAATCGATGGCAACCTTCTGAAAAGCGACGATGTCATTCGCGTGCTGGCCGAGTTACCGAAACTCAGGCTACTTGATATTCGGATGCATTCGCTGACAGAGCTGGATGTCGAGGCCGTGCAACAGCAACTCCCCAGGACGCACGTCTCTAAAGTCTTAGACAACCCCGCGAAGGCGAAGCCGAGCCTGTAGCCCGTATTTCGTGGGATGGGACTCCAGTCCCGTCTGAGTGCCGTAACCATCAGCGCGACACAGATTCGTCCCTCGCGATCTTCGCGCAGCGCACGGCCAGCTTTGATCAATCAGGCCTCTTTTGCTTCAATAAACTCTTCTTCTGGGTGCCACTGGCTGTGCCAGTGCCCGCAGTCTATCGATGCCCTGTCCGGCAATGCACTGGCACAGCCAGTGGCACCCGGATTTTGGCCGTATTGAAGCAAATGGGCATCGTAGTAGAAATCGACTCGTGCGCTCCGCGAAGATCGCGCGGGTCGTTCGTTTGTGGTGTCGATTGTGACAGGCTCAGACGGGACTGGAGTCCCATCCCACGCGCATTGCAGGCAACTTCTTCTATGCGGATTTCCCTCCCTCCTCGGTCCAGCTATACTGCACGATTCCTGACGAGATTCGTTCGCGGACCCCAATGCGAACCAACGCGCTCATAGGTACGAGGGTAGGGACCATGTTGAATTGGCGACTAGCGTGTTCACAGATCGCGCTGATTGTGGCCTGCGGATTTCCCACAACAGGGGCGGCCGCTGAGCCTGCTCCAGTGGATTTCAATCGGACCATCCGGCCGATCTTATCCGGCATCTGCTTCAAGTGTCACGGACCTGACCATGAAGTACGCAAAGCCGGCCTGCGGCTTGATTTGCGGGAGAGTGCGCTCCAAAAGCTCGAATCAGGTGACCGTGCCATTGTTCCCGGCAAGCCTGACGAGAGTGAACTCGTGCGGCGCATTCTGTCGACGGATGACAGCGAACGCATGCCCCCTCCGGGCAATCAACATCAATTGACCAACAAAGATAAGGCAGCCCTGCGCCAATGGGTCGCAGAAGGTGCCGAATACCGCCAGCACTGGTCCTTCCAGAAGGTCCAACGCCCTGCTCTCCCGACCGTCAAGCAAACCACCTGGGCGAAGAACGCGATCGACCGATTTGTCCTGGCGAGGCTGGAAGCGGTTGGTCTCAAACCGTCAGCCGAGGCCGACCGCACGACTCTCATTCGCCGCGTGACCCTGGATCTGACTGGCTTGCCGCCGACTCCGCAGGAAGTCGATGAGTTCCTCGCCGATCAGCGCCCTGATGCCTACGAACGAGTCGTTGATCGATTGATGTCGACCTCACAATATGCCGAACGGATGACGGTCGACTGGCTCGATGCCGCCCGCTTTGCCGACACGAACGGCTATCATATCGACAATGGTCGCGACATGTCTCGCTGGCGAGAATGGGTGATCGCGGCCTTCGCGGACAACAAGCCCTACGATCAATTCACGGTCGAACAACTGGCCGGCGACTTGCTGCCGAACGCGACGTTATCGCAAAAGATTGCCAGCGGTTTCAATCGCAACCACATGATCAACTTCGAAGGGGGCGCGATTCCCGAAGAATACCACATGGCCTACATCGTCGACCGGGTCAACACGACCGGAACGGTCTTCATGGGCCTGACAGTCGGCTGTGCCCAATGCCACGATCACAAGTACGACGCCCTGACTCAGAAGGAGTACTATCAACTCTACGCCTTCTTCTACAACGTGCCGGAAAACGGTCTCGACGGCCGCACGGGTAACGCGGTCCCGCTGGTGAAGGCACCGACCGCCGAACAGCAGAAACGGATCGACGAGATCCAAACCCAAGCGGAAGCCATCGAATTGCGTCTGGCGAGTCCCCAGCCGGAGATCGATGCCGCGCAGCAAAAATGGGAAAGTCAGGCCATCGCCCAGACCGCGGCCGTGAAGTGGACGACGCTGGATCCGACTGAGATGACCTCGGCTGGCGGGGCGACTCTCGAGAAAGACAAAGATGGTTCGATCAAGGTCACGGGACCGAATCCAGCGAAAGAAACTTACACGATTCAAGCTCTCCCGAAACTGGATCAAGTCACCGGGATCAGATTGGAAGTGCTGCCAGATCCAAGCCTCAAAGGAAATGGTCCAGGACGATCCGAAAACGGCAACATCGTCCTCACCGAGGCTCGCTTGCAGATTGCCGGCGCATCAGGGATGCCGCTCAAGTGGTTATCCGCGACCGCCGATTTCAGCCAAGATACATTCCCGATTGCGAATGCCATCGACCAGAACCCGAAGTCGGGCTGGGCCATCTTCCCTGAGGTCGGCAAGCCACACACGGCGATCCTGGAATTGGCGTCACCGCTCAAATTGCCGCTGGAGACCGCGTTGATCGTAACGCTCGATTTCCAATCGCAATTTGCGCAGCATCAGGCGGGACGATTCCGGACCTCTGTCACTGATGCCGCGAATCCCCACGGTGCATCCCAGTTGCCCGAGAACATCCGCCAGATCGTCGCCTTAGACGCCGCGGCCCGTACCAAAGATCAGCAAGCCGCGCTGCGGACTTACTACCGGGCGAATGTCTCACCGGAAGCCCGCAAGTGGCAAGCCGAACTGACCGCACTCCGTGACCAGCGAGCGGCCATCGACAAGGTGGTGCCCTCAGCGATGGTCATGCAGGAGATGACCCCCGCCCGTGAGACTCGGCTGTTGATTCGCGGCCAGTACGACAAGAAAGGTGACACCGTTGCTGCCGCAGTTCCCGCCAGCTTGCCGCAGTTGCCCAAGGACGCTCCGGCGAACCGCCTCGGTCTCGCCCAGTGGCTGGTTTCTCCCGAACATCCGCTGATGTCCCGCGTGACGGTCAACCGTTATTGGCAGCTCGTTTTCGGCTCGGGCCTCGTCAAGACGAGTGACGATTTTGGATCGCAGGGAGACGTCCCCTCGCACCCGGAACTCCTCGATTGGCTGGCCGCCGAATTCATGCAACCCACCGATCCGCAACCGGCCGCGAAGTGGGATGTGAAGGCCTTGCTGAGGCTAATGGTCACGTCTGCAACCTATCGCCAACAATCCTCAGTCACCCGTGATTTGCTGGCAAAGGACCCCGAAAACCGGCTCCTCGCCCGCGGCACCCGCCATCGCCTGCAGGTGGAATTCATCCGCGACCAGGCCTTATTCGTCAGCGGCCTCCTCGACAAGCGAGTCGGCGGCGCGAGCGTCTCACCCTATCAACCAGCCGGCCTCTGGGAAGAGTTGATGGCGCGAGCCGACGGCAAGAATTGGACCGCCCAGGAGTACCTGCAGAGCCACGGTCCCGATTTGTATCGGCGGACGATGTATACGTTCTGGAAGCGAACGTGTCCGCCTCCGTCATTAATGACGTTCGATGCCCCCGACCGCGAAACGTGCGTCGTACGCCGAGCCCGCACCAATACGCCGTTGCAGGCCCTCGTGCTGTTGAACGACCCCACCTACGTCGAGGCCTCCCGCAAACTGGCCGAACGCATCTTGCTGGAAGGTGGAACGACCGCTGAAAGCCGGATCAACTTTGCCTTCCGAACGGTCCTCAGCCGACAGCCGAAACCACCAGAGATTTCGGTCCTGAAGAACATTTACACTCAACAACTCGAGAAATTCCGCCAGAACGAAACGGCCGCTCAAAAACTGCTCAAAGTGGGCGAATCACCCCGCAATGAACAACTCGACGTGGCCGAACTGGCAACCTGGGCCACGATCTCCAGCGTACTATTGAATTTGGATGAGACGGTGACCAAAGGGTGACAGCGAACATCGTTGATTGATCATCACAAACGAGACTCCACATGGACCTGCAACAAGAATACAACGCACTCCTCACCCGCCGCCAATTGTTCGGACGGACCGCCGGCGGCATTGGCGTGGCGGCGCTCGCGTCTTTGCTGAATCCTGGCCTGCGAGCCGCCCAGGCCGACAAGGTTCCAGGTGCGCTCGAAGTCCTGCACTATCCGGCGAAAGCCAAACGCATCATCTATCTGGTGATGTCGGGGGGGCCGTCGCACATCGACTTGCTGGACTACAAGCCGCAATTAAAAAAACATCACGGCGAAGAGTTGCCCGGCTCTGTTCGCATGGGGCAGCGTGTGACGGGAATGACGTCGGGGCAGAAGTCATTCCCGTGTGCCTCGTCGCTTTTCGAATTTAAGCAACATGGAAAGAGCGGCAGTTGGGTCAGCGAATTGTTGCCGCATGTCGGCGGAGTGGCGGATGACATAGCGATCATCAAGTCGCTGCACACCGAGGCCATCAATCATGATCCCGCCATCACGTTTCTCCAGACCGGCAGCCAGCAACCGGGGCGGCCCAGCCTGGGAGCGTGGTTGAGTTATGGGCTCGGCAGCGACAATTCCAACCTGCCGTCATTCATCGTGATGATCTCGCAGGGGAGCGGGAATAAGACCGACCAACCGATTTTCTCTCGCTTGTGGGGAAGTGGATTCATTCCCTCGCAGCATCAAGGTGTGCGGTTCCGTTCGGGCGATGATCCAGTGCTGTATTTGTCGAATCCTCCAGGCATTGATGCCGAGACTCGCCGACGCATGCTCGACGGTGTTGGCCAGTTGAATCAATTGGCTCTGGAGAGTTTCGGTGATCCGGAAATCAACACGCGCATCGCCCAGTATGAGATGGCATTCCGCATGCAGACGTCGGTGCCTGAGCTGACGAATCTGTCTGGCGAGACCCAGGGCACTCTCGATCTGTATGGGATCAATGACAGTGGGGTCGATGGCGGATTCGCTCGCAATTGCCTGTTGGCACGCCGCATGGCGGAACGTGGCGTGCGGTTCATTCAATTGATGCATCGCGGGTGGGATCAGCATGGTGGTCTGCCGAAGCAGATTCGTGGTCAATGCCAGGACGTCGACAAACCCGCCGCCGCACTGGTGAAGGATCTCAAGCAGCGCGGGTTGCTGGATGAAACGCTGGTGATCTGGGGCGGGGAATTCGGTCGCACGGTCTACAGCCAGGGGGCCCTCACCAAGGACAACTACGGCCGCGATCATCATGGCCGCTGTTTTTCGTTATGGGTCGCCGGCGGCGGCATCAAGCCGGGCATCAGCTATGGTGAGACCGATGATTACGCCTACAACATCGTCAAGGATCCGGTCCACGTACACGACTTCAACGCAACGTTGCTCCGCTGCCTGGGGATCGACCACAAACGTCTCACGTATTTCTTCCAAGGCCGGGATTTCCGGTTGACCGATGTGGAAGGCAATGTTGTTATGGGGTTATTGGCGTGAGCCGTGTGGTGACGTGAAGTTTAGAAATCCTCTCGCTCCCCTCGCCCT
>JAKFVC010000236.1 GCA_021732415.1 Planctomycetaceae bacterium | reverse complement strand
TACCCTTCAGCAGCGGAGCCCCCAACGGCCCCATCCCCGCATCGTTCAACATCATCGGAGAAGCTTCGAGTCCCATCTGACGCGACAACTCAGCCATATTCACAAATTTGCCCAGCATGCTGCACCCAGTTTCGAAAAGAGCCAACAGTAGCCTCCCGCGAACATCCCGCAGGAATCCCACGCTGCCGACTCAGTTCTACAGCACCCCGCCGCCGGCAGCGAAATTGCGAAACGTGGCAAAATCCAGGATTTGAGGTCACTCCAGAAGACATCAGCCAGGCAAATTCCAGTGATCCAAACGGTTCGCCGTAATCTCAAGGCGGTGTGCGCCCTCGAACTCTCGCGCAGATTTGCAGCGGATTCAAACCGGGGTGACCCCGAGCGTAGGATGGCCGCCCCGGCCGTCTGCTCTGGACTCTCCGACACCATCCAGGCCACGAGTGCCAATCCTTCGACCTCCGACCAAGACACGCCGGAATGGAATTCAGGGATCGTTTCTGACTGAAAAAAGAGCTGACAGAAAGATGCAGTCCAGCCCATTCCCGAAGCGTAGCGAGGGCGTCCCGGTCGTTTTCTTCTAACGCACAACCAGAATCAGACAAAGTTATCGCAACGTCGATTGTGAAAGCACTCGACGGCCGGGGCGGCCATCCTACAGCCTCGCGGAGCCGCTCCGAGTGGCTTCTGCTGTAGCCGCGTTTCGCCAGAACGCGGGCGAGTGACTGGCAAGGCCCACACTCTGGCGAGATGCGGCTACGATCACTCAACTCGCACAGCACGGCCGAAAAAATGAGGTGGCGATTTCAGATATTCCGATGCGGGCCCCCATTGCTCCACCAGCAGTTGATCTCCAGCGAGCGTGTAGCGATTCAGGTGATCGCCACGGGGATAGGTGACCGTAACGGACTCGCTGAGCAGGATCGCGTCGACTCGACATTTCACATTCGGCTGATTCGGAATCGTATGCGTACCGGTTTTTCCAAATGCGATGATCTCGGTCGCTTCATTGTTGTAGGTGATCTGCCATTTGCCGACAAAACGGGAATAGATGTTGGCCTCGTTGCTCTGTTCCAGCGGTGGCAAGTCTTTCAGCACCTGTTCTAAGGTGCCCAGATCCGTGAAATACTGCAGAGCCTTGGGATGCGAACGGTCGAGCCGGAGGATCATCCTCCAGGCATTCGTTTCCGCGAGGCGATCCTTTTCGGAGTACGCTCGGGAGGCGAGCTTGACCAATTCTGCCAAGGCATCGTTCTTCGACCTATCGACGGATTTGTTTCGGAGCTCATCGGCTTTGGCCAGTTCGACGTAGTAGTTGCGGATGACCGCGTCGATCAGTTTCGCGTTGTCCGCAGCCAGCACCACCGACAACGACAAGACGCACAGTAGCAGAGTGCACAAAATTGCTCGCAGCACTTGACCATCTCCTGACTCGAAACAGACAAGCGTCTCGGATGCACTATATCTCTTCGCGGGCTTCACGGATCAGGTCGACGGCAATGTCCGTTTTGGGCTTCTTGCGGAGAGAGTCCTGAATTCGGGCCGCCCGCTCGTCGATCCTCTGTGAAATCGCGGGATCAACGGGTTTCCCTTTAAAGGCGTGATCGACCACTGCCTGAAAGTCAGCCGATTCCTGTGAGAGCGATTTGCGGGTGTCTGTAGACATGATGGCCAATTATCGAATGAAGGACCGGGTATTTCAATGGAAATCTGCAGCTAAATGTTGGGATGACCGCCGACATCCAGTTCGCAGCCGATTCAAACTCGACCGCTTTCAAACCAAAGCCACCGTTCCGTCCTAATCGAAGATTCCCATTGAAACACTCCTCACTGCATTCCATAATTCATACACCATGAGCATTGATACTACGCACAGCATCGAGGAAGACGTCAAGACAGCGATGGAAGCCATTGAGGCTAAACGTCCTGTCCCCCCTGATGTTGAGGCACGTCTCGACCAGCACGCAGCGGAACTCCGCGAGCGTACTTTCCGCCAGCATGGGTTCATGAATTCCGTAGATCTGATCCGCCAAAACCGTGACCAAGCTGGTAATTGACGCCAACGTCCTCTGCATCCAGTGCCATCCCGCGCCGCACCCACGCAGTGCTGGTGGCCCCACCTGCGATGCCACTCGCAGACCCAATTTGCGGAAGCAACTCGGGGCCCCCCACGAAAGACCCCCAGAGAAAGCTGTAGTACCGACATTCACTCAAAAATCTCGACAATCCACCTGGGATCAGTTGATTTTAAAGCCATTCATAACTAAACTGCCACGACTGAGATCACCCGCGATACGATTCACCTAACTCGTCACTTCGCCGCCGCACTGTTTGTTCACTTATATTCATATTGCCACAATGTAGGCAAATACAGTTGACTTCGGAAGTCTATGATGCAGGTCAAAGAGGTATACGCCGAGTTCATTTACTCGATCGAAGAAAGTAAGACCGAGAGCACCAAGAAATTCTATCAAGGCCGTCTCGGCCCGTTTGCAAAGCATTTTGCCGAGGTCCAATTTCACGAAATCCACCCCATGGATTTGGAGGAATATTTTGTAATTGTTAACCACTGGCGAGAGGATGAACCAATTCCGGAAGGCAAACGAATGGGAGACCCCAAGGCTCCAGACACAGTGCGGGGCAATATCAGCGCCGTGGGGACGTTGCAAAAATTTGCCATCGAGGAGCTGGGCGTCCTGAAGATTCCGTTCGAGCTACCCAAGAAGCCGACAGGAAGAAAAAGAACTCGTCTGCCAACCGCAAGCGAAGTCGAGGCAATCAAAGAAAATTCGACGAAAAGTTTTTGCTTAATATATGAAGCTTTAAGGGTTTGTGGTGCGAAATCAGGGCATCTGACTGAGGCAAAAATCTCGGACTGGGATCGGGACCGAAACATACTGAGTGTCTACGACCATGTCGGTACGGGCAAGAAAGTTCGCGAGATTCCGGTGACTCAGCGATTGGCGGAATTGATGCTGGAAAGCATTGGCGAACGCAACGAGGGTCGCATCTTCAGAACTCCTCACCAACTGGCATGGAATCCAAACTCTCTCAGCGCTGCTTTTCGTAGAGCAAAAAATGAGGCGGGAATCGATGCCCCAATCGTCCTCACATCCGCACGGCATGAACACGACGCGAACATCCTCAAGGAGAAGTTACTCCGGGATTCGGAGGAACGGGAGAATTCATAGGTAAGCCTTCCTTCAGGTTACCAGTTTATCGTTGCCAAGTGATGCGCTAACAAGTTTTACCAGTGGTTTTGAAACATCTATCTAAGGAGGTGCGTGATGAACATGCTCAAAGAATGAAACAAGCCTAACGCAAGCCGGAGCTAGCGATAGGCTTGTCTACAATCGCTCCGACTAATCAGCTCTCGTGTGTTCCATCTTGCCGGACGAGCACACGGTAGCCGATGCCATCGAAACGAACAGGAGGTTCACCATGTTATACATGGCAGCTCCAACGTCGTTCTATTTCTTGTCGCGGCGTCAATTGTGCGCCGCAATAGGTCGAGGACGGAACGTATTTTAATGGATTTGGACAACCACCCTGCCTACAAAAGGCAGGGTGGACTTCTACTTAAATACTATCACAGAGAGCCTTTGTGGTCAAGATTGAGCGGGTTATAAGCGCTGTGCGCTACGGGCTCTGCCAGCCAGGTAGGTCAGGCTGCGCCAGACGTTATTGACGTGTTGAAGGTGAACAGCAAATGTCTCGGCAGTTCACCTCGGTGATTATTCAGCAATCGTCGAGCGTGATCGCCAAGATCGTCAGGCACAGCCTGACCTACTTCCCCTGAAGTCATTGTGGATCACCAAATCCTGCAAATTGGCGACCAGTAGAATGCCTAACATGAACGTTTTGATTGCCACAACTTTTTTGCAGCTGGAAGAGAACAAAGCCCGCGTTCGCTCGTTTGTGGAAATGTTGGGGTATGACGCTGTTTTCTTGGAACATGACGAAGACGTTGCCATCACAGAAGAGTCAAAACTCGACGACTTTTGCAATCGAAAAGCAAAGTCGTGCAGCATCGTCGTGCTAATTGTCGGTGGTCGATATCGCGGCTCCCCGTCCGATCGTGTAGCGCCTAACCAGAGACATCAGGATGCATACGCGTCAAGCGTCTTCAATTACGTGGCAACTCGAGCCGAGGATACCCCTACATTCATCTTCGTCAAAGAGCCCGTACATTTTGAGTACCAAACCTACGAGAAGAACAAGGCCCGCTATCAGGTTGAGTACGCTCAAGTAGATACAGATCTGGTTTACCGGCTTTTGGAATCGTTAGTTAGCACGAGAGGCTTCAACCAGCTAAAGCCGTTCGAGATGTTCGATGAAATAACACAAGAATTGCGACTGCAGTGGGCCGATCTGTTTGCAGATTTGATTCAAAAAAGCCGGCTAAGTTCCGATGTTGCAAATCTTGTAACGCAGTTGGCGGACCTAAAGCAAGCTACATCAGCCCTCAAGCAAATCGCCGATTCATTCGTCGATCGCAAGCCACAACCTCTCCTGCCCGCGATTGTTCCCAACGCCCCAAAAGCGGCTGAAGATCGACTGAAAGAGTTTGCAGAGGAGAAGCTAGTCAAGTTCGTCCTCGAACGAATACCAGTGGAAGGTGTAAGAGACCCAGCCAAGTTGTACAAAGACTTCGAGCGTACGAATTCATTCGAAGGATTTTTAAAGCGTGCCGGGGTGACGGATCAGACGAGGATGGATCTCTTGAAAATGACGTCTACGCTACGAGGCTATCAAGAGATCTTGCATCGCTATTTCGGTAAGTAGCGGCAGGGTGGCTTTGGTTTGGAAGCGATAGCAACCATAGTCGTGGCATTGCTTCAGGTCGGCGCGATGCGGATTGATTGTGAAGTGACTTGCTCGCCGACCTTAAGCAGTGGATCTGCGGACGCCTGAGTCGCGGGGTGGCCTGGGTTGCTACTGCAACCTGGGTCTATAGGAAGCATTCCCGCAAGTTGGCTACTAAGGGGAAAATATGGAGGTCGTCTACATCGTCTGTGCCCTATGTATTTGCGTTGTGATAATCGTAGGAATGTTCAGAGGCTACAACTGCACGATAAAGAGCCGCTGGGTCCAGTTGGATGCCAAGAAGGCGAAGAATGACGGACACAAAGCAACCCGTGGTGCAGTCCACCCATAAGGGGCGACAAAAGGGGACGGGGCCATATATCATCATGGATCTCTCCCCTTTTCTCTCCCCCAGCCGGCGCCTACCGGGCGAAGAGCTGTCCCATCAGCGCGAGTTCTTTCCGTTGATACTTCGGGATTTCCACCGCGACGAGCGGGATTGTGAGCCAGGGAGCCCCCGTTCCACAAATGAAGGTTCTCCTCTTGATGTAGATCCCAACAACGTCGCCAGCGAGAGGTTTCACTTCGACCATGCAATACGGTTCCCGAATCTCCGGCTCCTGCCAGTAATTGTCTGGTTCAGCGAACGAGATGACACGCCCGTCTTCCAGGTCAAGCTGCTGTGCCGACCAGGCGGTGACGCGCACCGGATGGCTGAGCGGCTCGTTTTCGACCAAGCGGATATAGTGAAATCCGACGATGCCGACGACACTGAGCAGGCCCAGAGTCACAACGGTCGATAACAATCCCATGAGGATCTTCAAGATGGTATTCATATCGCCTGACGCCCCGGTGAGTCCGATCTGGGTGTGCTGGACGTGTGAATGTCGATCATACCCTAAACCCGATTGCTGTACAGGTTGGGTTTAACCGCGTCCCGGGTGCGGTGTGGCTGCTATTTGGTGGGGCATCGCTTTTGAGATTCTAGGTAACTGCATCGCAATGAAACCCAGAATTGTCGTCTGTATGTCGCCCCCGTTGGGCTTGTCCCAACGGAGCGGTGACTGGCCAGCTACTAGAGAGAAGCGTTCTTGACCCTCAACGGGTGGTCTCCGATGCCCCCTGCCGCCGCGAGCGAACCGTTGTCACAGCAACGACTGGATGGCGGCAGGGGGCATCGGAGACGTAAAGGTTGAGAATTCTGCAAAACTTACTGTTAGGTAGCTGACCAGTCAGCGCTCCGTTGGGACAAGCCCAACGGGGACGGTCTCGAAATGCCCACCAAATAACGGCTGCACCCTCCCGGGTGGGGTGTACCTGTTAAATGGTGTGGCGTTGATGCTGCAGTAAGGCGGCGGTAATCGGCAGAAAACGACTGTCGTCAGGATACTGAGCCAGCCATTCCAGTAACGCCGTTACGGTATCGCGGTCGACGCCTGCGTTGAGGAGTAGCTGGAGCGTCTCCAGGTGACCATGCCCCCCGGCGCAGTACAAGACTGTGTGACCGCGCGAGTTCTTATGATTAACTTCTGCACCGTACTCGATCAACAGCCGCGCAATCTCCGTTGCTCCGTTGCGGGCGGCATGGTGGAGCGGTTGATCGCCGCGGCCGTCGAGTTCCGTCGCCAGGTGCGGATGCCGGGCGAGCAATGCGCGCACTCGGGCCACGTCCCCCAGGTACACCGCGGCCAGGAATTGGCGCGACAGATCATTCGCCGGTCGCACATGGGTATCGAGCGCCCCGTACTGCACCAGCAGTGAAACAATCACCAGGTTGTCGGGAACCTCACCGGCGTAGTGCAGCACATCACCGTCATGAGCGGCCAGGTCAGCACCCGACTCGAGGAGCAGCCGCACGACCTGTTCACGCCGCCACAGTGCCGCGTGGAAAATCGGCCGCCACCTATGCTCATCATCCGCGTCGACGACGGAGGGATCGGCGGCAATACAGGCCCGCACGGCATCGACATCACCGCGCCGACAAGCGTCATGAATGGAGGACTCGGTCATGATGTTCCTGGCATTCGGATATCAAAGTTGCTCTATTCGGGACGCTGAGTGGCCCAGGTTGCTGGGGGCGAGAAAAGGGGACAGGTCCATATATCATAATGGACCTCGCCCCTTTTCTCTCCCTAGCCGACTCCTCAGAGCGAAGAGTGGAACTCTTATTCGAGATTCATTTCCTTCAGAACGTCCTCGAACCGACCCCAGGGCACCGGTTTGGTTTCAATGGCAGCGCTGTGTCGATCCAGCGCCAGATCCAACACATACATGGTTTCCATGTAGCGCGTGCGTTGACCAGTTCGCCGTAACTCCGCGAGCTTCGCTTGCTCTTCGCGAAATCTCTTCGACAATTCCATCAGAGTCAGGATGCGAGCTCCGTCGGCCCCGTGTTCGACTTCAATGTCGCGGCACGTTGTCCAGCTTTCGAAGAGTGCCAGGTCGTCTTTCCGGACCAACAGAATGGTAATCGGTTGGTGAATCGAGAGACTTGCGGGTTCGCAACACGGGGCCATGACATACAAACTATGTTCGAAAGGCGCATTGGCCACGCGGTCGCAAACAAAGTTGGTCAATGATTCCAATAAGTAGGATCCCTCTGGCCCATCCATCGAGATGAGGGTACGCCGGCTCGAAACGCGATGGGCTCGATTGAGAAGTTCATGAGCCAGGTGGCCGTTCGGGACCACTCGATCAAGTTCCGATTGCCCCAGGGCGCGCATGCGGATGCGGACCGCTCGCCGGGATGCAGGTGCCCCATCCAGTCCAGGAACTTCGACCGAATCGATCAAGTGCTGGGCAATGACGACGGTGTCGCGGGCATCACCCAACATGATGCTGCGGCGCTCGCTACGTCTCTTCCACCACGCGACCAGGGCGGTGACCCCAGTGCCCATGAGCATGCCGAACACCACACTCGCGCCTCGACCACCGAATTCATGTACCAGTTGATGCCACATAGGTGATTCCTGAATTCCTCAGAAACAGTCGCGAGACAAACTTAGGATAAACCCGCAAGCCTGCGACTGGGCACTCGGTCGCCGGCTGGGGTTGGCAGTCCGTGCATTTTGAAACTGCGTAATCCTTAAGCTCGAGTAGTCCGAAGTCATAAACGGAGATTCTATCTGAACAGATCACGAAAAATTGGAATCCATAAGAAAAGGCGAACAGGTCCAGCTGTGTTTCACACCTGAGTGGCGGCCAGGCCATTGCGGCAATTATGATTGACGCGAGCCTTTAGCTTGGAATGTCTCTGTCGCTGTCTGGAGTTCTTCATGGTCCGAATGTTATTGCTCGCGGGCATTCTGCTGATGATGTCGTCCCCCGCGTTTGCCGCTGCAAAACCGTTCCCCGGCAAAGCGTCCACGTGGAATACCTTCGAGCGGTTCGACTTCAAGGTTGACGATAAGGACGCGATTGTCGTCGTCCCCGCCAAGCCTGCTGCCGGTCGGCCGTGGTTGTGGCGGGCTGAGTTCTTCGGGGCCTTTCCCAACGCGGACATCGAACTGGTGAAGCGAGGCTGGCACGTCGTCTACCTCAACGTGCAGGAACAGTATGGTTCACCGGCCGCGATGGCCGCCTGGGAAAAGTTTTACGAGGTGCTCGTCAAGGACCACGAGTTACACGCGAAGCCCGGCATCCTGGGGATGAGTCGCGGCGGCATGTATGCGATGGCGTGGGGAATGGCCCATCCCGACAAGACGCTCGCCATCGATCTCGACAATGCCGTGTGCAATCCCAAAGGCTTGATCGGCAACCCGAAAGTCGCCGGATCCCCCGAGTGGAAAAACTTGCTGAAAGCGTACGGCTTCAAGAGCGACGAGGACGTTCTCGCCTATAAAAACTTCCCGATCGACAACCTCGGCCCGTTGGCCACAGCGAAAGTGCCGCTCCTGCTGGTCTATGGCGACAGCGACAAGACCCTCCCACATACGCAGCAGTCCCAGGTCCTGTGGGACCGCTACACGGAACTGAAAGGCCCGATTGAGCGCCGGGTGAAGGTGGGTGGCGATCATCATCCCCACAGCCTGCCGGATCCGATGCCCATTGTGGAGTTCTTTGAACGAGCCATGAAGTGATGGTGTCGGCCGCTTCGCGCGGGAAAACAGAGGGGACATTCTCCCGAGTATATCAAGAAAACTGCTCCCCTCGCCCTGGTACTCCGGGGAGAGGGGCTGGGGG
>JAKFVC010000164.1 GCA_021732415.1 Planctomycetaceae bacterium | reverse complement strand
CCGGCGACGCTGCTTCCTGATTTTTTCCGGGAAATAAGCGCCTTGAAAAATGCTGCTCGAATGGCGCTCGCGATGCCCCTCACCCCCGGCCCCTCTCCCCGGAGTACCGGGGCGAGGGGAGCAGAACCCAAGTAATACCAAGTTGGTGTCCTAATGTGACACCGACGCTGGCAGCGTCGGTCACGGGACGCAAAAAATCGCAATCCTTGCCACCCCGAGAACTGCTCGATACCATGTGGACGTGTCCCTTTCCGGAATTCATGACGTCCCGGAATCCGGCCGCCCCCCACTCGGGTGGCTCCAGTCGATCTGTGTGAAAAATCACTCCTCAACCTAGTCAGCAGGAACGGAACGTGGCAGTCTCCATCGAAGAATTGAAGGCCAAGGCCAAGCAATTACGCAAACACATCATTCGCATGACGACAGCCGCAGGGAGCGGACATCCCTCCAGCAGCCTGTCGGCCGTCGAAATGATCACCGCGCTCTACTTCGGCGGCTTCATGAAGTACCGGCCGCAAGAACCGCACTGGGCGGCACGCGATCGCTTCATCCTGAGCAAGGGACACGCGGTTCCGGCTCTGTATGCCGCGATGGCCGAAGCCGGCTATTTCACCGTCGAAGCCACGCTGTCCCTCCGCAAGCTGGGCAGCGTCTTCGAAGGCCACCCCAACATGCTCCGCATGCCGGGTATCGAAGCCTCGACAGGTTCGCTCGGCCAAGGGTTGTCGCTCGGCCTGGGGCAAGCTCTCGGTATGCACTTGGATAAGCTCGACAGCCGCGTCTTCGTGATGACGGGTGACGGTGAGTTGGACGAAGGCCAGGTCTGGGAAGCGGCCGCTGCTGCAGGCAAGTTCAAGCCGGGCAATCTGACTGTCATCGTTGACCAGAACGGCTACCAGCAGACGGGTGCCACCAAGGACGTGCTCGACATGCGGCCCATCGCCGACAAGTTCGCCGCGTTCGGCTGGCACACGCAAACCGTCAACGGCAACTGCCAGGCGAACGCTGTGGCCGCCCTGACGATTGCCACCAACATCAAGGATCGTCCGACCTGCATTATCTCGCAAACGCAAAAGGGCTTCGGCATCCTGCCGTTGCTCGAAGCCGAGGGAGACCTGAACTACCACGGCAAACCGTTGTCCCCCGCTTTGGCCGAGAAGGCGATTGCATTCATCGATTCCAACTAGACATTGCCCCTGGACTTGTATTGTCGATGTAGTTTGAGGGTGTGAGTGTATGAGGGTGACGGAGAATTCAATCGATAGTTCTTCACCCTCTAACACTCTCATACTGAACGAACAGGAACCGAACCGATTGTGTGTTTGGATTTTGCGAATTAAATAATCCCCGTCCAATACCGGTGGCGAAACCCACCGTACGGCCTGCAAGATAAAGAGATTCCAGCATGTATTACGGCGAATTGAGCGGTTTGAAACTGGGAGCGGCCACGCGTGACGCGTTCGGCGACGCACTCAAGGAACTGGGAGCCAAGCACCCCGAAGTCGTGGTCGTCGACGCCGACGTCGGCAACTCGACCCGTACCGAGCCCTTCATGAAGGCGTTCCCCGAACGTTCCTTCAACGTCGGTATTGCCGAGAGCAACATGGTCAGCGTCGCGGCCGGTCTGGCCTCCTGCGGCAAGACTGCTGTGTGCTCCAGCTTCGCGACATTCCTGCTGAGCAACGCGTTCGACCAACTGCGGATGTCAGTCGCGTTCCCCAAGATGAACGTCAAGTTCGTCGGCTCGCACTCGGGCATTTCGATTGGCGAAGACGGCCCTTCGCAGATGGGTATCGAAGATGTCTCGCTGGCCTGTTCGCTGCCCGGCGTGAAGGTCATCGTCCCGTCGGATGCGGTCCAGACCGCAGCCGCCACCGCCGCGATGCTTGCCGATCACGGCCCGATTTACCTACGCACCGGCCGTAGCAAGGTCGCCATTCTCTATCCGAACGGCTGCGATTTTAAGATCGGCAAGGCGATCCAACTCCGCGACGGTTCCGACGTGACAATCATCGCCAACGGCTTGATGGTCGGTGCTGCGATGGATGCGGCCACCGAACTGGCCAAGTCCGGCGTCAACGCTCGCGTGCTCGACATGCACACGATCAAGCCGATTGACGAGGAAGCGATCGTCAAAGCCGCCCGCGAGACCCAGCGGATCGTCGTCGTGGAAGAACATCTGGCCCACGGCGGACTCGGCTCCGTCGTCGCCACCGTTGTCAGCCGCACCGTTCCGGTGCCGATGGCCTACGTCAACGTCGGTGACTGCTTCGCCGAAAGTGGTGATCCCCAAGGCTTGCTCGACAAGTACGGCCTGAACCCGGCGGCCATCGTCGCTGCAGTCAAGTCGGTCATCGGCTAAGCGAATCACCAGTATCGAAACCCTGTTTTCCGAAAGTGCGGCGTACCGAGGTAACTCGCGCCGCCTTTCATTTTTTCCGAGGCGGGACATTTCTCGGTTTTGGAAAAAAACTTTTTCGATCCGGAATCTCCGATAGAAACCAACGTCAGATTGGCGACAATTCAAATAACCAATAGTACGATGTGCTAAGCTGCGGTGGCTGCATCGAGATGCCCTTCTTGAATACGGTCTTCGTCGAATTCGTTTCTTCGCTGCACTTCAAAGAAATCTCACTTTCGAGCCAGCATTGAGCCCCGGTGCTGGTCTGGATGAGTTGTGAATTGATCGCCTATCGCCACTTCCGGAACGGCGACCCACCGCAATTGCTGAAGTTGTGGCACGAATGCGGCCTGGGTCGCGGTGCAGCATTCGGCATCACTTGCGATGCGCTCGATCTCCTTATCTTCTCTGTCCAGTACTTCGACGCCCGCGGGCTGATCGTGGCTCTCGATGGCGAACGCGTAGTCGGCTTTGTGCATGCGGGATTCGGTTCCAATGACACCGGGTCGGGAATCTCGCCCGAACGTGGTGTCATCTGCATGATCATGGTCCATCCCGACTACCGCCGGCAGGGAATTGGCCGCCAACTCGTCGAACAGGCCGAGAAATATCTGTTAGCGGCTGGCACGACTCAGATTCAGGCAGGTTCGGCTCCCCCGCGAGACCCGTTCTATCTGTTGCTCTACGGCGGATGCCAGGCGGCTGGATTCCTGGAATCTGATCCTCTGGCCGATCCTTTCTTTCAGGCTGTGGGATATCTGCCGGTCGAACAACGGTTCGTCTATCACCGCGATCTGAAGACGACCTCGGACCCGATTGATTTCCGCATCCTGGGCAATCGCCGCACATTGCAGTTACAGATCACTGACAAGCCGCGAACACTGGCGCCGTGGTGGGTGACTCGCCTGGGTCAGTTGGAGTCGATTCGTTTCCAGGAAGTCCCCAAGCGGGGCGGGGCGGCCCTGGCCGAACTGACTTGCATCGGCTTGGAGACCTACACGCACACGTGGAAGGCCCGCGCGGCAGGTTTGATCGATCTCTTTGTGCCCCAGGAATTGCGTCGCAAGGGGTACGCCAAGACCCTGTTGCTGGACGTTTGCCGCCGCCTGCGTGAAGAGCAAGTCGATATCGTAGAAATGCAGGTTTCGGAAACGAACCCAGCCGGAATCGGCCTGCTGCAGACAGCCGGCTTCAAGAAGGTTGACACCGGGCATGTCTATCTGAAGCAATTGGCGTGATAGTCAGCGCGTGTCGTGGGACGGGTCTCCAGGCCCGTCAGAGTGCCGTCATATTCGACGCGAAACAAGTTCATCCTTCACGAGCTTCGCGCAGCGCCCGCGTTGCTTTCCCCTCCTGACTGCCGACTACTGCTACGCTTTCCTATGCATCCGAGCCGTGCGCTGCGCGAAGTTCGCGAGGGATGATTGGACCACGATGCGGATTGTTACGGAACTCGGACGGGCCTGGAGACCCATCCCACGCGCTCGATGCCACGCGCAGCCCGACTACCCCGGCGTCTGCGCCGCGTTGCGGCGGTTGATGATTCTGGCCTTCGTTCCCGACGTATCCTTCGGCGGGGTAAAGGTCGGGATCGGTCGGCGGAATTCGTTCGGGCCGCCTCCGTACAGAAACTCCAACTGCAGCAAGTCCTTCTCCATCAGCGTGCCGAGGAACGTCGGCAAATAGCCTGTCGCCTGCAAGGACTCGCCATTGCGGAAGTTGAAGATGTCGAGAATCGTGATCTGCTGCGTATCTTGATCGATCCCCGTCACTTCAGAAACCTGGGTCACCATACGGCGTCCACCCGGCATGCGGGTGATCTGCACGATGATGTTGATCGCCGATGAAATCTGGCGATGGATGGAGGCCACCGGCAAATCGACCGCCATCAACACCAGCACTTCCAGACGCTTGATAACTTCCTCGGAACTGTTGGCGTGGACCGTGGTCATCGAACCATCATGGCCCGTGTTCATCGCCTGCAGCATGTCGAGGGCTTCCGCGCTGCGGCATTCGCCGACGATGATCCGATCGGGACGCATACGCAACGAATTCTTCACCAGATCGCGGATCGAATACTCACCGGCCCCTTCGACGTTCGCCGCCTTACTTTCCAGGGTCACGACATGGTCCTGGTGCAATTGCAATTCGGACGTGTCCTCAATTGTGACAATGCGCTCCTTCGACGTGATGAAGCTCGACAGAATATTGAGCATCGTCGTCTTACCAGTACCCGTACCACCGCTGACGAGAATGTTCTTCTTCTCAATAACGCACGCCCGCAAGAACATGGCGGCCGATGAGGAGATACATCCCATCTCGATCAAATCGTCCATCGTGAAGCGGTAGGCAGGAAACTTACGAATGGTCAGGCAGGGCCCCTTGATCGACAACGGCGGAATGATGGCGTTCACACGGGAACCATCCGGCAGACGAGCATCCACCAGCGGCTGGCTCTTATCGATACGCCGACCAACCTGCGTGACGATGCGTTCGATGATGGTCTCGGTCACCTTGTCCGAGATAAACCGGCGACCTGACAGCTCCAGCACGCCAGCCCGTTCGACATAAATCTGGTCACTCCGCACGACCATGATTTCGCTGATCGTGGGGGCTCGCAACAGATCCTGCAGCGGACCGAAACCGAAGACCGTGTCCTTCAGATCCTTCTTCAAGGTCCGCAAAATCAGGTATTTCCGCAGCTCGGTATGCAGATGCGGACGCACCAGTGGAAAGACCGACGCGAACTTCGATTCCACACGATTGATCCGCGAACTCAGGTCATGAGCAACCTGCAGTTCCAGCCGCTCGCGAGCAAACGTCAACAGATTGTGCAGTTCCGACTCGCGTTCAGGGACCAGCGTCGCGGGGATATCAAACTCGTTGGAGGTCAGGGCCGAGATCTCGTCGCGGCCATCTTTGCCACTCTCCATGATCAACTGATTGATCAGCAGATCGCGCAGCGTGAGCCCAGTGACCTCTTCCAGCAGAGAATCGTTGCTGGGTCCGAACAGGTTGACCTCGCGGCAGACGTCTTCAATGTTGTTTTCCAACAGGAGAATGCTGTCCTGATCACCGATCTGATTGGCTTCAATCTCATACAGATCGAACCGCTCGAGCAACTTCTTATGAATCTTCAGCTCGAGCTCCGCCATGATCGACCGCAGGTGAGCTTCCAGTTCTCCCCGGCTGATGGCGGTGGCGGCTTCGGCTTCGAACGTCAACGTGTAGGGAAAGATGCGGACCCGTTCGCCGGGCGAAAACTCGACGGTCTCGCCGCCGAGCACTTCCAGTTCCCCAACCAGGCAGCCATTGAGGCCGATGTTTTCCAACTGCAGCTTGCCACCGACCTGCCGCACGATAGCGTGCTGTTTCGAGACCAGCGGGCTCTGCAGCACAATCGTGTTTTGCGGATCACGACCGATACGCACTTCTCCGTCGCGCACGTCCACAACGGAACGGCGACTGTCGTGCATCTTGTTGAACCAGACCTTCATGGAACCGTCCGATGTTGAACGCTTGCGAACAGAACACGGTCGATGGGAGGGTGAGGCTCCCGCCGAACCGCTTGGTCATTCGATTCCCGCCAGACTATGCGGCTCGGCGGGAGCCTCGCCCTCCCATCAACTGCAATGAGCAGAACGTATCACTTCTCCTTACCCTTCCGCTCGGAATGCATCACCAATCCCAGCGCTTGATTCCCTGATAGCCGCAACCGGCTCAAGAGCAACTGAGTCTTCTCATCAAACTGAGTGTCCGACACCTTCTTGGCGCGAATGGCCAGCACATTTTCGGCCCCCATGGACATCCCCGAGGCCCGCGCCCGATCGGCTGTACCGCGTCGATTTCCCAAGGCGAGAATGTAAAACGGACCAATAAACTCCGTCGGCTGATCGATCGGTTGCCCCGGATTGCTGACGGAACTGGGCTGCTTGGGGCCGATCGCGGGCACGATAAACGACACCTCGTCGCCACCCGAGAAGAACTGCGGCATAAATCCCGAACTGTTGACGCTCACCCAGATCGCCACTTCGTCGGTGCCCAGATCCCGCTTCAAATCGTTGTTGGGAGGAGTCTTCAAGTCCTGCGTCAGAACCAGTTCCCCCGCTTGAAAGTCTCGATACGCCGTCATCCCGACGACCGCCGAGATGTCGCCATAAGTGGGCGCCACTTCCTTCAACCGCCCAGCATAGCGGAGGGGAATGTCCACCGGCATGAGATTCCCATGCTGGATAATTTCCCCTTGTTTGATGCCGGACTCAGCGACCCCTACAAATTGGATGAGGTTGTGTTCGCGGGACTTTTGAGCCATGTAGAACCAGTTACAAAGGCCTCCAGCAATCGCCAAGGCCACGGCGATCAACAGACCTGGGACACCTTTCATGGAGTTCCTCGTGATGTTGGTTGGGGTGCCACCGCAGGCGATTCGCGCCCCGGCAGCCAGTGAATTAAACCCACGCCTTGATCGGTATTCTGGAGATGAAACTGGATCTGAATTGTCGACTCATTCGCCCGGCCAGCCTCGTGGCAGACATAGCGGCTGGACCAACCATCCGCCTGATGTTCCCACGCATTCGCCTGCTTCCAACCGCGTGCCGTAAGCCAACGGTCAAAATGTGCCTGCCAGGCTGCGGGATCCAATCGACCTTGAAATCCCAACAGTCCGGTTTGCCCCGCTTCCTGCATCAAAATGGTGCGCTGGCAGTGCTCCGGAAGCTGCAGACTCGACAGGTCGAACCCGGCCGATTGCAGACTGGACGATCGTGACAGCACACCCTGGCGTTTGACGAAGGTGTAGGCAGTCCATGTACCAGGCGACAGGCCGGGAAAGACCAGTCCCCAGCATATCACACGCCGCGTGGTGGAGGGACTCTTACGGTCCAGATTTTCAGTCGGACCAGCAAATGTTTTGATTCCCACCACGGTGACCATCCCACCGCCCAAGGTATAGAGCTGCCAGAGTCCGGGTTGCTCGATATCGGGGGTGAATTTGGCGAGAGCCTCCAATTGGTCCAGCTCCGCCTTGTCGGGAGGCGCGTCGGGCGGACCCGCTTTGACCAGGACTTGCTGACAGCGTTCGCGGATCGCGTCGACCGCAGCCTGCGATCCACCTTGCGTCAGAACCTGCCGGGTGATGCTAAACGGGCTGTCACCGAACTCGAGCGATACAGGACGGGAATCGCTACCCCATTCGGTATTCATATTGTCCAACGGGCCCATATCCAACACGTGCGGAGCATCGGCACCCCACCAATGGAGAATCTGCCGCCCCATGGTCAGACTCACGACGAGGACCAGGCCAATCGCAAGCAGATCGGTGGTGCGACCGGCAATCCGCCGACTCAAGCTAAGCCACGTCGGGGAGCGTTTCTTGACACCCTGCGGCGGCAACGTTGGCGGTCCGGCGGTTTGCATCTCGACTTCATGCACGGGCGATGTGCTGGGTGGCGCGGAACCAGAAACATCATCGGAAGCCATGATCAAGAAGCGAACCATTCCAGGATTGTAGCCTTCACGATCCGCGTGAAGACTACTTTCTTTATCAGGGCAATGTGGCAATGAAGTCGGTCAGTTGCTTGATCCACATTTTCAATTGCGCAATCCGTTGAGCTGGCGGATTATTCTGGGCCTCCAGGATCGCGAGCTCCGCCTGGTACATCTGCAGATAGCTTTGCGCCATCCGCTGATTGACTCCGGCCGCACCTCGGGCTCTGACTCCACGAATCCGGTCCAACATCGCACCGGGGGCAGCCACCATGTTACGCACTTGTTGGGGATCATCCACACAGAATCTGGGGGCCTGAGTATAGAAATCTGAACGTGGATTTTGCGAGCCAAAAAACGCCATCAAGTCCGCATCGCGATCCAATGGCGTCATCAGGTCGCGCTGTGAATTGTTGACCATCTTCGAGTCCGCATCGAGGAAGTCTCGTTTCTCCGAAGTCCAGTCGGCACTGTCTTCGACCTGCCACCAACCCTTGGCTCGACGGGCCTCATTCCAACCATAACCCATCGTGTGAAACTGCCAGACACTGTCGAGCAAAGTATGCTCGGCACGCATATTCATGAATCCCATCCCCGGAATGAATGGATACCGCTGCGTGACTGCTCCCGTACCGATGGAGACACCTTCTGACATCTCATTCACCCGATTGTCGCGCACCGCCAGATAACCATTCCCGGCTACGAAAACCGGACCTTTGATCCAGGCCTGGGCAATGCTCGACTGCTTCCACACCGGATCAACCTCCGCGACCCGAGCCCCACCTCTCACCCCCAGCGCCGCACCTTTGGGCCATAAGTTCACGGGATTGGGGTCATTGTCGGCACTCCACATGGGACGATGCCTCCACATCGCCAGGCGGGCACTGGTGGCCGAACGAATCTTCCACGTCGCCGCATGTGCAAAATTGACGATCAGGGCCATCACGAGCAGCAGCAACGGCAACGACAGCACTAGTTCCAACGGAGCCAATCCGGCACGCCGGGTCTGGGTGCCTGACGCTCGCGGCAATCGACAATCAAATTTGTTACGTTGTGAGTTCATGAGTCATGCGTGCCCGAGTCACCGGAAGTTCCCTTTGGAAATATGACGCGATTTCGCTCCCCTCGCCCTGGTACTCCGGGGAGAGGGGTCGGGG
>JAKFVC010000114.1 GCA_021732415.1 Planctomycetaceae bacterium | reverse complement strand
ACACCATCTGATCACGCTTCTGTGGTGCACTGGCCCAACCCATATCTGCGGCTCCTTTGGTCCGCAATCTAGCGCACGGCTTCAAACTGGGCAAGAGAAGGGTAAACTAAATCGACACGCCGGTAAGGCCTGGGGTTTTGTCTGTCGAATTGCGTTTGCCGAGTGAATCTAACCCTGCATGTGATCTTACGCCTGCCACATGATCCGCTCAAAATCGGCCGAGGGGACCAGCATGTCCATGACCCCTTCACGAGGAGCCCGGTCGAGACTTTGTTTCTCTCCCAGGACTTCCACGTACCATTGCAGCGGCGAATTGGCTGGTGCCTTCAAGTCTGCAAACTGCACGGTCAATTCCACGATTTGTTCCGCGGCAAACGCAATCTGGGCATCGGCCACCAGCAGATTGTCGTGATACAAACTGGCCTTGGCTGTCGGTAACCCTGGATTCCAGACGCGCACTACGTAGCCTGCGGGTTCGACGAATCCGATCCGCAGTTCGGCCGCCTGCCGCAAGTCATCGCTGGCTCGGGTCGCCGTGTCGCAGCGAATCATCAGCTGATCGATGTCGAATCCAAAATGGATTTCCTTGATCACTCCCGCCGTGACCATCGCCATAGTGCCCCGCTCGCTACCGGCGATGTAATTTCCCGCGTTCAGCCATTCAAAGTAGGATCGGCGACCATCGACCACGATATCGAGGAACCCGCGTGGTGAAGAATGCAGAATCCGCTGCTGGCCACTGGAAATGGGGCGATTCAAATTGCTGGGGGGCGGAACTCGCAGGATGGAATACACGTTTTGCAGGTGCTTGCGGAACAACTGATCGAACAGGGCATCCAGTGCCGACGAATGATCGTCGCCATACCACCAGCACCAGTCGCTCCCTTCGGCGATGTAGATCTCTTCCCAGGCTCGGGCGTATTCGCTCGGCTCCAGTCCGCCGCGGGCTTCCGCCTGGACGAGGAATTGCCGCGTGACGTGCAGCAAGTCCCACGCTTCGCGGTCTTCGCTGTGGCCGATCCAGATGGCGAAATTGTGAGAAATCCAACTGCCGGCGAAGAGTTGTCCAATGCGATCCGTGGCGGGAAAATCGCGGACATAATCGCCGATGCACGTGGACTTCACATTCGGGTGCTTCACGCACTCGCGATAGAGGGTCCGCAGGAATTCCACGCCCCCTTCGGGGTAATATTCCCAGCAGTTTTCGCCATCCAGAATGATCGAAACCAACGTTGGCCGATTGCCGACACGTTCCCCCACACTGCGGCCGATGGATTCCACTCGCCCCAGCAAATCCCCCGCCGCATGAGCTGGCTGGCTGCGTTGATAGTGAAATCCAATTAGATCGCTGAGACCATGATCGCGGAACACGATCTGCAGTTCTTGGCCTTGTTCCTCGAGCTGCCAGGGTCGGTACAGCAGTTCGGGTTGCCGTAGATAACCTTGAGGATCTCGAGCGACTTGACCGCCCAGTGAGTGGGACAGAATCTCCTCGTCGGTCGCGATCCACTTGATCCCTGTAGCGGCAATCGCTGGGATGATCTCCTGCGAGACTGATCCTTCCGAGGGCCACATTCCGATGGGGGGCTTGCCGAAGAGTTCGGTGTGATACTTGACCGCTCGTTCGAGATGGGTCTGTGCATCCTGGCGATACGATTCGAGGTACTTGGGTAACTCGCACCCAGGCATTGCGATGCGAGCGGCACGCTTGTCGAACAGCAGCGGTAGAATCGGGTGGTAGAAGGGGGTGGTCGTGAGTTCGACCTGGCCACCTTCGACGAGTTCCCTGTGGAGGGGAATGATCGATTTCAGAATCTCACGCTGCTTATCGAGCAGCCAGTTCTTTTCCTGTTCGGTCCAGAAGCGGCCCTTTTGACGAAATGCCCGCAGTTCGGTGTCGTATTCGAACACCAGTTCGTGCATCCACGTGAGGTTGCTCCAGATCTGGAGATCTCGAATATCCCGTTCGGAAAAACGGGGCAGGGCTTTCTCCGCCGAGTCGACTCCGAAGCCGCGCTTCTGGTACAGCTCGTAGTACCGCGGATAGGGCCGGATCATGTTCTCGACGCTGGCCATGAAGAAATTGTCGAGCAGATAGTGACCGTCCACCGCCGACATGCCATCGGCCGGAAGCCGCGAGACATCCAGGTGCCGGTCACTGCGGCCGTGTTCTGTATAGCCCTGTAACTGCAGCAGCAAACTGGGGACGAGGTTGATCGTACACCGGAACTCGGGCACTTCCTTGATGTGCATGGCCATGCCGTAGTAGTCCTTGGTTCCGTGGAGACGGACCCAGGGCATCAGCGTTTCGCCGGCGACATCGTCAGGATAGTAGGGCTGGTGTTGGTGCCAGAACAGCGCCAGTGAAATGGGGTGCATGTGAGACGTTCAAATTGGAGATCGCAGTTGTGTGAAAGGCTGGCCTCACAGACCGTAGCGGTCGGTAAGATCAAGTCATTCGCAATGGCGTTAAGACGTTTTCCACGGAATCAAACAGGTGAGCCCGGCGGCGTCAGCCCCGGGGTTTGGCATCATGATCGATGCTGTCAACTCTGGAACACAGACGCTGGCAGCGTCTGCCACCGGGTATGAAAATTCAGTGCTGACAGAAAGATTTGACGACAGAAAAATGAAGACGGGATTGTGTGTCGATCGATGGTTCAGCATTTTTCTGTCAAAAAGCTAATATGATGGCCAATGTATTAATTGGTGTTGGAAGTGGCTTTCGGCAGGACGAATTGAGTGACATCCTCACGCCGCATCGCGTGACGATAGACTTCCAGGTACTGGTTGACACCCTCGGAGATCCCGATGAGATGTTCATAACGGGTTCGCAGTACGCCGTGCAATCCGCTGCCGTGTTCGGGTGTCTGGATGGCTCGGGCGTATTCGGGCGAATTGACGGTGATGGCGTCGGCAAACACGATTCCCGTTTTGAGCAGATTCAACTGGCCGAAGAACTCCATCTGCCGCCAGTTGAAATACTTCCAATCGAGGCCTGTCAGTTCCATGTCCCAATGCCAGAATTGTCCCTGGTAGACGATGTTGTGGACCGTCATCACCGACGCCGTTTCATTGAGCGGCGGCAGGTTGCGATGTTCAATTTTCAGCAAGGCGGGGATCAGACCCGTCTGCCAATCGTGGCAATGGACGATGTCGGGATTGATCTTCAAATGGCGGATCAACTCGACGGCGGCGCGTGAAAAGAATACGAATCGTTCGCAGTTGTCGCGGTAGTCGCGTTGGCCGTCGTTGTAGAGGAACGGGCGGTCGAAGTAAGCGGGTTGCTCAATCAGCAACACCTGAATCTTGCCGCCGGCAATTCGCGTTTTCCGCACGGTACCGATCACGGTTCGCGAACCGATCTTGATTTTCAGTTCAACGGGCAACGGTTCGGTAGGCGGTAGCGGCGTGGTCAATTTGGCCACGGCTTGTGGGTAATAAGGCAGAATCAGAGTGACCGTTTGATCGCGGGCGGCCAACTCTTCGGCGAGCGAACTTACAGAGTCCCCCAAATCGCCTGTTCTGGCAAAGGGGGTCGCTTCGGAACTGACCATGACAATATTCATGTCGGCGCACTCCTGGCCGGACAATTCCCGGCGTAACTGCAAATCCGTGTCAGCGGGCGCAACCAACTGATACGACAAACACTTCGGTCATTGAGGCAAAAAGCGAATTGGTGCTCCTGCCCCTTTAAATTGTAGGCCGGAAGTCGATCCCTGTGGCCACATTGCAGGCAATTCTGCTGCAAAAACGTGGTAGCCCCGGAAGTTCAGCTATCTTACCTACTCCGATTTATCGGCATAATCGGACGATAGCTTGAACATGGGACGGTCCGCCAGCGGTAACGGGCTGCACAAATCGAAAAAAATAAGTCCCATAAGTCCCATGTGTCCTATAAGTCCCATTCATGCGATGGGACGGATAGGACTTATGGGACCGATGGGACTTATGGGGGCAACCGATTGCGTTATGTCGCGTTGTTGAAGGCCAACGAATACGCTTCCAGCCCCTCTTTACCCTGTCGATGACAGAAATCACCAAAGGTTTCGCCCGTTTTGCGTTCGGCCTTGAAGTAGGCGAACAACGGCGACAGCGTGGGGATGATGTTCTCTTTCGGCAGGTAATCGGCATAGATGAAACCCAGCCGCGTGCCGATCGTATTGCCGCCGAGATACAGAGTGTATTGCTCACCGGCAGCGCGCCCCACCAAGCCGATGTCGGGCGTATAAGGACGGGCACAACCGTTCGGGCAGCCGGTCATATGCACCGAGATGACTTCCGTGCTGAGAGCGTACTTGGCCAACTCGACTTCCATGTCATCGAGAATCCCCGGAAGTGCCCGCTCTGATTCGGTGATCGACAACCCGCAGGTCGGCCAGGCCGGGCAGGCAATGGAGTAACGACGCAACAGGCTGATCTCGTCGACTTGCTTGATGCCATGTTCACGCAGGATCTTATTGATGTCGGCCCGATTTTCCGGGGCGATATCGCACAGGATGACGCTCTGCAGCGGCGTCAGGCGGGTGTCCATTCCGTATTTTTCGAGGATCGTCCGCAGGCCCGTCTTGATTCGCAGACCGTCGACGTCCTTGATGCGACCGTTCTCGATATTGATCCCGAGGAACCACTTGCCGTCCCCTTGCTCGAACCAGCCGATGTGGTCGTCGACGCCGGTGACTTCGAGCGGTTTGGGTTCGGGCAGTGACTTGCCGAAGTATTCTTCGACCTTCGCTTTGAAGGCCGGAATCCCGATATTCGCGATCAGGTACTTCAACCGGGCAACCTTGCGATCGGAGCGATTTCCGAAGTCACGCTGCACCTTGACAACGGCTTCGGCCACGGAGACGACTTGATCCGGCGTGACGTAAGTCAGGGGCTTTGCCAATGCGGGGAAGGTCTTCTTCGCGGAAGGGGTGACGCCCATTCCACCGCCGACCAGCACGTTGTAGCCGACGATGCGGTCGTTTTCGACTACCGCCAGAAAGCCCAGATCGTTGGTGTACACATCAACGCAGTTGTCTTCCGGCAGGGAAATCGCCGTCTTGAACTTACGCGGCAAATAGGTCGCCCCGTAAATCGGCTCATCGACGGGTTTGAACTCGGCGACGTTTTGTTCCTCGCCGTTTTCGTCCTTGAGCCAGATTTCGTAGTACGCAGTCGTCCGTGGCTTCAGGTGCTCGGCGATGGCATCCGCCATGGCCTGCATTTCGATGTGTACGGGGCTGTTCTTAATCGGGGCCGGGCAGCACATGACGTTACGCTCGACGTCGCCGCACGCGGCCAAGGTCGTCAACATACTGCGATTGATGCCGCGGATCGCTTCTCGCAGATTGTCTTTCAGGACGCCATGCAGTTGGAAACCCTGGCGCGACGTGATCCGGACGGTCCCGTTGCCATATTGATCGCAGAGGTCAAGCTCTGCCAGGAACTGGGCCGCGGTGACTTTGCCGCCGGGAATGCGAGTCCGCACCATGAATTCGTACGACTTGCCCTTCGACGTGCCGTCGGCGTTCTTCTGGCCGCGCTCATCGCGGTCGTCCTGCTGATAGGTTCCGTGGTTTTTCAACAGAGCGACATCGTCGTGTTCAAAATGACCGACTTCAGCAGAGTTGAGGATTTGACCAATGGTGCCGCGCAACTGCTGGCTGTTGATCTTCAGGATCTCAATCTGACTTGGCTTGCCAACTTCCGACATCCGTCCGACTCCTTCACAAGATTATTGAGCGTCTGGCCCGAGCACCGGCGTCCGACTTCTCGAGTTGGACTGCAGTGGGTTGCTTCTATTACTTATACGAGAGACACTCCAGCCGAGGCTAGGCTCACTCGAATTCCGTGATTCCGTCCCAATCCAACGATTTGGCAGATTTGGATCAGGAATGACAGCGGGTCGCAAAGTATAGCGGCCTCGGGAAATGTTGAGTAGACCCGTTCATTTCGCGTTTTTTTCCATCTGACGAGGCCCACTTGTCATCCGCAAATTCAAAATTCGGGGATCAAATCGTCCTGTTTTTGGCTACGGGCTGCGGTCTAGGCTGGATTCCGGTCGCGCCCGGGACCTTTGGCAGCCTGGGAGGCTTGGTTCTGGTCTATGGGCTGTCGCTGCTACCACTCTGGGGCTATATCGCCGGTGAAGTCGCAGTGATTGCGGTCGGAATTTGGCTGTGTACGCGAGCGGGACAGTTATTGGGACGGCTCGACCCGCCGTCGGTCGTGTGGGATGAAATTGCGGCGTTTCCCATCGTTTTTGCCGGAGTCACGCTCAATCCGTGGACTGCCGTGCTGGGATTTCTGTGGTTTCGGCTGTTCGATATTGCAAAACCGTTTCCCATCAACCGGTTAGAGCGATTGCCAGCCGGCTGGGGGGTGATGAGCGACGACCTGATGGCGGGGGTGTTCGCCGCGATTGGCCTGCAGGCGACGATTTGGCTCGGTGGTGCGTTTTTCGTAAACTAGGTCGTAGCCCGACTCTCCGAGTCGGGTGCTCTTCGTAGAAACACTCCCGACTCAGAGAGTCGGGCTACACCAATAAGGAATTTCCGTGACGGCAAAGATCATTGACGGCTCCGCGATCTCGCAACAGATCCGCAACGAATTGGCGACTGAAGTTGCGGCTTTCCAGAAGCAAACCGGAGTGACACCGCATCTCGCTGCTGTTCTCGTCGGAGAAAATCCCGCCAGTGCTGTCTACGTCCGCGCCAAGCAAAAAGCGTGTGAAACGACGGGATTAAGGAGCACTCTGCACAAGTTGTCGGCCGACACGACTCAGCAGGAGTTGTTGGATCTGATTGCTGAATTGAATCGTGCCCCCGACGTCCACGGCATTCTGGTCCAGTTGCCGCTGCCCAAGCAAATTGACCAGCAAGTTGTGCTGGACGCCGTCACGCCGCTGAAGGATGTCGATGCCTTTCATCCCGAGAACGTCGGCTTGATCGCCCAGGGCCGGCCGCGATTTCTGCCGTGTACTCCGCACGGAGTCCAGCAATTGCTGGTGGCATCGCAGACCCAGGTCGCTGGGGCCCATGTGGTGATCCTCGGCCGCAGCGAAATCGTTGGCAAACCGCTGGCGATGATGCTCGTCCAGAAGGGTGCTGCTGCAGATGCCACGGTGACCGTGTGCCACAGTCGGACCCGGAATCTGCCGGAGCTGACTCGACAGGCTGATATCCTGATTGCGGCGATCGGTGTGCCGAGATTCGTGACGGCGGAGATGGTTCGCCCGGGGGCCGTCGTGATTGATGTGGGCATCAATCGAGTCGATGAAAAGCTGGTGGGAGACGTCGATTTCGATGCCGTGAAAGAAATTGCCTCGGCGATCACGCCGGTTCCCAAAGGGGTCGGGCCGATGACCATCGCCATGCTCTTGAAGAACACCCTGACTGCGGCTCGATTGGCGACTTGAATTCTTGATAGCGCCCGTGGCTGACGCGGCTTGCGTCGGTGTTGACGCCGACGCTAGCAGCGTCGGCCACGGGGGTCGAATCTGCCGCGACTGGCATGTGTATAATTCCCGTGAGTCCCGACATCGATTCCAGCCAGACAGCGAGTTCGCACAATGCCACAGGTCGCCCCGGTCGTCTCGGATTGGAAAACGCTGCTCACCACATACCGTCAGCAGCGAGACGAGATCTCCCTGGGAGGTGGCACGAAGGCCATCGCGCGGCAGCACGAGAAACAGCGGCTGACCGCTCGCGAACGGATTGCGGAGCTGATCGACCCGGGCACGCGTTTTTTTGAAACCGGTCAGTGGGCCGCCTGGGGGCTGTATTCCGAGTGGGGTGGAGCACCCAGTGCCAGCGTGGTTTGCGGGATTGGTCAGGTGGCATCTCGGTCGTGTCTGATTGTCGCCAATGATGCGACGGTCAAGGCGGGCGCCTTCTTTCCCATGACCGTGAAGAAGGTTCTGCGGGCCCAGCGCATCGCTTTTGAAAATCGCTTGCCGCTGTTGTATCTGGTCGATTCTTCCGGGGTCTTTCTGCCGCTACAGGATGAAATTTTCCCCGACGAGGACGACTTTGGCCGCATCTTTCGCAACAACGCGGTGATCTCCGCTGCCGGCGTCCCACAGATCGCTGCCATCATGGGAAACTGCGTCGCGGGCGGCGGATATCTGCCCGTGCTGTGCGACAAACTGCTGATGACGGAGGGCTCGGGGCTGTACCTGGCCGGTCCGGCTTTGGTGAAGAGCGCCATCGGACAAGAGGTCTCGCACGAGGATCTGGGCGGTGCTCACATGCACGCGACGATCAGCGGGACGATCGATTTTCGCGAGCCCGACGATCATGCTTGCCTGCGACGGTTGCGGGAACTCGTCCGCATGTTGCCGCCCGATCCTCTGGCGAGCTGCTATCAGCCTGAGGCACCCGTCGCGGCGGCACGTCCGGCGACGGATCTGGAGCAGCTCGTGTCGACCAATCCGCAGCAGTCCTATGAAATTCGGGAAGTGCTGAATTGCCTGCTCGATGCGGGAAGTTTTCAGGAGTACAAGCCCGAGTATGGCCGCACGCTGATTTGCGGTTACGGCCGCATCGGCGGGTTCCGCGTCGGCATCGTCTCCAACCAGCATCATCCCGAAAAGACACCCACGGCAGGGTTGCAATTCGGCGGAGTCATCTATCACGATGGAGCCGACAAAGCAGCCAGATTCATCCTGGATTGCAATCAATCCTGGCTGCCGCTGATCTTCCTGCAGGACGTAAACGGCTTCATGGTGGGGCGAGACTCGGAGCAGGCTGGCGTCATTCGGGCCGGTGCGAAGCTGGTCAATGCGATCTCCAACAGCCGAGTCCCCAAGCTGACCGTCATCCTGGGGGGCAGCTATGGAGCCGGCAACTACGCGATGTGCGGGAAGGCATTTGATCCGCGGTTTATTGTGGCGTGGCCGACGGCCCATTACGCGGTGATGGGAGCTCAGCAGGCCGCGACGACGTTGCTGGACATCCAACTGGCGGCCTTGAAACGATCGGGACGCGAGCCCGAAGCGAACGAAATGCAGGATTTGAGAAGCAAAGTGACCGCCAGCTATACCGAGCAGACCGACATTCGCCACGCGGCGGCACGGGGTTGGGTCGATGACATCATCGAGCCGGCGGAGACTCGCGATGCGCTGATTACGATGCTCAAAATTGTGACTCGGACGGTGGATGAACGGCCGTTGCAGACAGGCGTGATTCAGGTGTGAACGAGCCAGAATCTCACTTTGGTTATCCCCCCTCGCCCTGGTACTCCGGGGAGAGGGGC
>JAKFVC010000081.1 GCA_021732415.1 Planctomycetaceae bacterium | reverse complement strand
AGTTGCGGGGCTCGCTTCGCTCCGGTTCGCTAGCGCTCACCTCCGCGAAGCGAGCCCCGCAACTCCAAGAGGGAATGTGACATTTCTAAAGCGGCAGACCCTGTGACATTTCTAAAGAGGTCTGACATTCGCGGCGTTACCCTGCCGGGGTGAAGACCAACTCGCTATGCTCGATGGGCAGGCATCTACCAGACAACGATTTTGATAAGGCGATTTTGTGCGAATTCTGTTGACGAACGATGACGGCATTTATGCCCCGGGCCTCTCGGCGATGTATGCCGAGTTGATCAATCTGGGTCGGGTGGAGGTCGCGGCGCCCGCTGCCAATCAAAGTGGTGTCGGGCATTCGATTACCTATTTGACGCCACTCATCGTGCAAGAAGTTTTTCAGCACGATCAGCATTATGGCTGGGAAATTGCGGGCAGTCCGGCCGACTGCGTGAAGCTGGCGATGCTGGAATTGTGCCAGGAGCCGCCCGATCTGATCGTCAGCGGCATCAATAGCGGTGCGAATGCCGGGATCAATGTGTTGTACTCGGGGACGGTGGCGGCGGCGATTGAAGGGGCGTTCTTCGGAGTCATGTCGATTGCCGTCTCGCTGGCCATGAATGAGCACCCGAACTTTGAACGCTCGGCGCGGCAGGCTGCAGAGTTGATCAAGCAGCTTCTCGCACGGAATAACGGTGTGGCCCAGTTGTGGAACATCAACTTTCCGGAGAGCACGGCCGAGGGACCGCGCGGCGTCCGCGTGTTGCCGATGGGCGTGCATCGGTATCATGAGATGATGGAAAAGCGCCAGGATCCACGCGGCCGGACTTATTATTGGAGCGGGACGGACAAGCAACTGTCGCCGCAGTGCCCTGTCGATACCGACGTACAGGGAATGCTGGATGGCTATGTGACGCTGACCCCGTTGCAGTTTGACATGACGCAACGCAAGCAGTTGGATGAGTATCGCGGGGCGGAGTGGAAGCTAACTTGAGGTGGGATCGAATTGTCTTCGTAAGCCCCACGGGGGCCGAAGACGGGATACTCCAAAGGCATCACTGTGACCGAGACTTCACCACACAACTCCGCTCCAATTTTGGACGTGCATGACGGACATGACGGTCGTGGAACTGCAACCGTGCCGGTGGGTGATCAGGCGCCTCAGTCCGCTCCCATTCTGGACGTGCATGACGTCACGGTTGCGTATCACCACAAACCGGTGCTGTGGGATGTCGATTTGACGCTCCGTGAGCCGCATCTCGTGGGCATCATCGGTCCGAATGGCGCGGGGAAGAGTACTCTGTTGAAGGCCATTCTCGGCCTGGTACCTTTGGCGAGCGGTACGGTCAGCATCTTCGGTCAACCCTTGGCCACGCAGCGAAAGTTGATCGGTTATGTTCCGCAGCGCGAAAGCGTCGACTGGGATTTTCCGATCAGTGTGATCGATACCGTCCTGTTGGGGACCTATGGCCGGCTGGGGTGGTTTCGACGTCCCGGTCGGGCTGAGCGCGAGCGGGCTCAGCAATGCCTCGAGCAAGTGGGACTCGCGGACTTTGCCCGGCGGCAGATCGGGCAATTGTCGGGAGGCCAGCAGCAACGCGTGTTTCTGGCGCGAGCTCTCGCTCAGGATGCTCAGATCTATTTCATGGATGAACCGATGGCCGGCGTGGATGCGGCTACCGAACGTGTGATCTTTGAGCTGTTGCAGACTCTGCATGCGGCGGGGCGGACGGTGTTTGTCGTGCATCATGATCTGCGAACGGTGCGTGACTACTTCGACTATGTCGTGTTACTGAACCTGCGGTTGGTGGCCAGCGGCCCGACTGACGTGGTCTTTACGCCTGAGAAACTGCAGGCGGCATACGGCGGTCGGTTGCCGATTCTGGATGCGGCTGCGGAGGCCTTGCGAACCCAGGAAGCCGGGCATGCTCACCTATAACACGCTGATCGTGCTGGTGGGAACGAGTCTCCTCGGCGCGAGTGCCGGGTTGGTGGGCAGCTTCGCCGTGCTGCGGCGCCGCAGTCTGACCGGCGATGCGCTGGCCCATGCGGCATTGCCTGGGCTGTGTCTCGCCTTTCTGGTCGTCGGTGAACGTAGTCTGCCGGCGATGTTGTTCGGAGCGTTCTTGTCTGGGCTGGCAGGGATTGGGTGTATCTCGGCTTTGCGGCGGTGGACTCGGATCAAGGAAGATACGGCGATCGGCATCATTCTCAGCGTCTTTTTTGGCGCGGGAATTGTCTTGAGCCGCTGCATTCAGAACCTGTCGGTGAGTGGCAGTAAGGCGGGGCTGGATTCGTACATTCTCGGCAAGACAGCGGGCATGATCTTTCAAGATGTTGTATTGATTGCCGGGTTGGCGGCGTTCTGCCTGGCCGTCCTGCTGCTGTTTTACAAAGAGTTCCGCGTGGTGGCGTTCGATCCCAGCTTTGCGCGGGTCCAAGGTTGGCCGGCGGCGAGTCTGGATCTGTTGTTGATGACGTTGATCGCCGTGGCGGTCGTGATTGGATTGCCCGCGGTGGGGGTCGTGTTGATGGCGTCCTTGTTAATCCTGCCCGGGGCGAGTGCTCGATTTTGGACGGATGAGTTGGATCGGTTGCTCGTGCTGGCGACGATTTTTGGGTTACTGACGGGGGCTGTTGGGACGCTGATCAGTACGCGTTACAGCCTGTTGCCTGCGGGGCCGATCATTGTGCTCACGGGGACGGCCTGGTTCCTGATCTCGTTGTTCTTTGCCCCGCGACGAGGAGCCATCGCCCGCTGGATGCTGGCCCGGCGCGTTCATTCGCGGCTCGGGCAGAATAAGTTGCTGAATTTGCTGCACGATCTTTCCGAGCCCAGTTGGCCGGGTGAATCGGCGTGGACGATCGAGGATTTGTCGAGTCGCAAGTCATGGCGGCCGGGGCAGCTCAAGCACCTGTTACAGCAGGCGGTGATCTGGGGACTGGTCGAATTCAGCGGGACTGGGCGGTATCGACTGACGGCGGACGGATGGCAGAAGTCGGCGGAACTGGCGCGTAATCAGCGGATGTGGGAATTGATTCTCACCGAGCATGCCGAGTGGTCGGGTTGCCTGGCAAACCTGGAACACACCGGGGTTCAGGAATGCGTTCCGCCTGAGTTCTACCTGCAGTTGGATCGGGAGTTGAGGGAGCGGGCACGCTATCCGAAGGTCTTGGTTCAAGAGAAGTAGGCATCGTGGGACGGGTCTCCAGGCCCGTCCGTCCCCTCTTCGTATTTCTTCGTGTCCTTCTGTAAAAATGATTTGGGACAGAAGGTCACGAAGGACACGAAGAAATACAATTCAACGCACTTCGTGCCTGGTTAATTCGCGTTCTTGTGATGAATATTACCGTTTCTTGGTTCACGGCAGCGGGACGGACGGGCCTGGAGACCCGTCCCACGATGCAGCGACCCTTCGCCGAGATCCAACGTCGTGGTAAACTGAACCCCGAACACTTCAACCACGCGGATCTCACAGCATGGCAACGTCACTGGAACAAAACCTCTCGCGCGAAAAAATCTTTGCGGCGAGTCTCGAGTTCTTCCTCGATCCGATCAAGCCGTTTCTGCAGGACGACACCGTGACCGAAATCATGGTGAACGGCCATGATGAGATCTACGTCGAACGCCGCGGGCAGTTGGAAGAGACCAGTGCCCGGTTCGAAAGTGCGGATACGTTGCTGTCGGCTGTTCACAACATTGCGCAATATGTAGGGCGAGAAATCGACGAGATGCGGCCGGTGCTCGATGCGCGGTTGCCGAATGGTTCGCGCGTGCATGCGGTGATTCCGCCCAGTGCCCGGCGCGGGACCTACCTGACGATCCGCAAGTTTTCCAAGGAACGGCTGACTTTGGAAGACCTGCTGGAATTTGGCAGTCTCTCCGAGCCTTCCAAAGAGTTTCTGGAACTGTGTATTCGACTGCGGAAGAACATCATCGTGTCGGGGGGAACCGGTACCGGTAAGACCTCGTTGTTGAATGCGTTATCGAAAGCCATCCCCGATGAGGAGCGTGTGGTTGTCATCGAAGACAGTTCGGAATTGAAACTGTCGCAGAAGCATTGCTTGTATCTGGAGGCCCAGCAGGGGGACACGAAAGGCCGGGGCAAGCTGACCATCCGGCAATTGTTCGTGGCTTCACTGCGTATGCGGCCGGATCGGATCCTGGTGGGCGAAGTGCGTGGTGGTGAGGCGCTCGACATGATCCAGTCGATGTTGAGCGGTCACTCGGGCAGCTTGACGACGGTGCATGCGAATTCGGCGCGCGATGCGTTGATCCGCCTGGAAACGTTGTCGCTGATGTCGGATGTGTCGATTCCGATTTACGTGGCGCGGGCTCAGGTGGCATCGGCGATCGATTTGATCGTGCAGATCGCGCGCTTCTCGGAGGATGGCTCGCGAAAGATCGTGGCGATCTCGGAAGTCCAGGGATTGCGCGAGAACGAATATCAACTGCAGGACCTGTTCGTTTCACGCCGGACGGGGGTGTCGCGAACGGGGAAAGTCATTACCGAACTGGAGCATGTCGGCAACCAGCCCACGTTTGCTCGTGAAGCGTTTGAGCACGGTTTGGAGCGGATGGTCCATTTCTCCGCACCGCTGTGGGATCTGAAACCGGCGACTCGGTCGTAGGTTAGGCTTCCAGTGGGTCATTTCGTTGAGGAAAGACAGGCAGGAAGCCTATCCCACGAGAATTCTGGAGCAATCGACGCAACATTCCGACCGAAAGGGTGTTGAATCGAAGGCAAAATACGTTGTAAGATAGAGGTTAACTGCGCGTAGAGTGTTCGCACGTCTGCTCAGAATCATCAAGAAGACAGATTTGCCTTCCGGTTGAGGGAAGCGATCGTGCGAATTTTCCCGCGCCACATGCTGAATCGATTGGTAACCAGCAGACGAGTCGATGTAGAATATGAATCGCCAGCGTCTGACGAAATCGATGAGTTTGCGCCGGCGTGGTGCGGCCTCGTTGGATTACGTTTTGACGTTGGGGGCCTTGTTTGCGATGTCCGGCGTGGCCGTTGGCTACGGACGGAGAATCATGCAATTGGTCTATGAACTGACCGGGTTCTTTCTCGCCTGGCCGTTCATGTGAAATTGACGGTGTGTCTGAAATTGACTAAATCACGGCAGGAATTCTCACGAATTCTGCTACAACATAGCTTCCCTCGCTGCAGATATTCGTCGTCGTTAAAGGACGCGTGCCATGCGTAAGCCCAGAACGTTCCGTGAATTGCTGGATCGAATACACAACGACGAACACGGCGCTGTGAGTCTGGAGACGATCCTGATCATTGGCGCGATCGCCATGCCGATCCTGATTTTCCTGCTGAAGTACGGCTGGCCGAAGATCAAGAATTACTTCAACAACTCGTTGAATGAGCTGAATTCTTCCAGCCAGAATGTCATGAACGGCAATTGATTCGCGTTTCTAGTGATATCGAAATGCCAAGGGTACTTCGATTGGCAGACTGAGCCTCGCCTGAATCCGGTTGCAGGGCAGACAGAACGTCGCAAGATGGTTTTCGATGGTTTCCACCGCCCTGCTGCTGGGGTTTGCTCTGGCGGCTGCAATTACCGATTTATGCTGGAAGAAAATCTATAACTGGACGACGTATCCCGGAATTCTGGCGGGTTTCGCGGTCAGTGCACTGGAGTCGCAGGGGATCGGCTGGGAAGAAAGCCTGCTGGGAATTGTGGGCTGCGGGTTGATTATGGTGTTCTGCTTCCTCTGCTTCCCGCTGGGCGGCGGGGACGTCAAGCTGATCACTATGCTGGCCGCGTTTCTCGGCTGGTATCACGGGTTGGAATGCATGTTGTGGACGTTCGTCCTGGGAGCCGTCCTGGGACTGTCGATGCTGATCTGGAAGTTTGGGGTGCTCAAACTTCTGGGAAGGGTTTGCAAACAGATCGGGTGGTTGGGTGCTTATCGCCAGTGGCTGCCTCTCTCCGTTGAAGACCGGCAAGCCTTGGAGCCGCAGTTGTTCCTGGCACCGGCGGCGTTGGTCGCAGTGGTGATTGTGAAGTTTTCCCTAGCCCATTAGCAGAATGACGTGAGTTGACGAATTCGTATTTATCCCGGAGGGATTATAGAGGGTAGCCGGTGGTTGAGCGCAGCGACACCACCGGTTAGTGGCGTTCCGTGTTTTCGACCCTGGAGGGGTCGCAGATTAACGTTTCTGCGACCCCCCTCCAGCGTCGGAAGTCTTTCGTTTATCTTTTCCGGTGGTGTCGCTGCGCTCAACCACCGGCTACTCTCTGCGACCCCTCCGGGGTCAAAGAATGGGATCCATAAGTTCAGCCGGAACTCTGGCGAGTTCTGCCAGAAAAAGTTCTTCCGCACCGGGGTTGGTCCCCATGCATCGCGCGATCTTGCAAGCCTGTCTGCCGTGGTTCTTCTGGCTCTGTGTGGCCAGCGGGCTGATGCTATTGCTGGTGCAGTTCTGCGGTGGACGTATTGACTGGCGTCGCTTGCGCCGGCTGCCGGGCAGCGAAGAGGGCGCCGTTCAAAGCTTGAGCCTGGTTCTGACTCTGCCAGTGTTTCTGATGCTGGTGCTATTCATCGTGCAGATCACTCAGATCATGGTCGGCATCATGATGGTGAACTATGCCGCATTTGCCGCGGCCCGGGCTGCCTCGGTCTGGATCCCCGCGGATGTGACGACAGATGCGACATTCTACGATCCGCCATTTGATACTCCGATGATCAATGTGAACGTGGCGTCGATCCGTACGGTCGTCGATTTGATTGTACCGCAGGGAGCCATGAACGGCCTGGCGACGCAGGGGGCACTCGAACCGGCGAATGTCATGGCCGGGGATTTATCTGGACAGGATGTATTCGGTACTGGAATCGCAAATATCAATTCGCAGAACGGCGCGGGGGGCTACAAGTATCAGAAGATCGTGATGGCCGCAGTGATCCCCTGCCTGACCATCAGTCCGTCACGTGCCGTGCCAACGGTCGGTCCTTTGCCGTCTCAGTTGCAGAATACGTACGGCGCCTTGTTGAAGCTGTATCCGCTAGTAGATCCGACTTCCAAGTCCAACGGACGCATGCCGAATCGGCTGTACAACAAGCTAAGTTATGCCGGCCAATACACGACAGTCGAAGTGGTGTGGCAGAATATCGCCCATCCACTCAAGGATATCATCGACGGGCCGACCTACAATCCGTTCCAGCATCCTCTCTCGCCCCCGGTGCCCGTGTGGAATCCGAACGAGGTAGGTTTCCGCGATCCGATCACCGTGATCGTCAAGCACGACTTTGCGCTGCTGCCCGGCATCGGACGCATTCTGTCGAAGCCCATCGATCCGAAAGACGCTACCAAACGAGCCCAGAACCGTTCAGACGATATTGTTGCCAATCAGATTACCCAGCGGTCATCGAGCGGCCAGAACGAACACTATACGGTGAGATTGGAGGCTTCGGCCACATTCGTGAACGAAGGCTTCAAATCGGTGATTCGCTATGCTGTGCAACCTTAAACAGATTTGCCGAGTTCGTGTCGAATCCCTGTGCAGGGGCGCGGGTAAGGTGCGGACATTGCACCGTGATGAGCGTGGTACGATCAGCATTTTGTCGGTCATCGTACTCGTGGTGCTGACGATGCTGCTGGGCATGATCCTGAACGTTGGCGAGCAGATCGACGACAAGATCAAGATGCAGAACGCGGCGGACGCCGCCACATATTCTAGTGGAGTGGTCATCGCGCGCGGCCTGAATACGATTGCCTTCACCAATCATCTACTGAGTGAGACGTTCGCTCTCACGGCCTATTTCCGCGAAGGCCGTGATCGTTACGCCGAGTCTCTCGTACCGGAAATCCTGACGGCCTGGCAGACTGTCGGCCAGCAGATGGCGGCGTCGCAGTTCCAATTGATCCGCGACATGCAGCCGGCGATCGGTCCGAAGATTCAGATGGAGCGCGCGATTGTCAAAGCGTTTGGCGATATGACGGCCGTGAAAGCGCGCTTGTTGGTCCCCGCTTTGGAAGCGATTCTCGGTATTCCCGAGGCCTCGGCGTCGCAACAACAGCAACAGCCGGGGGCTGGGGGCCAGCAGCAGGGTGGAAACCAACGTCAAGGTGGGAATCAACAGCAGGGTGGGAATCAACAACAAGCTGCCGCCGCATCGCACCTGATTCCGGTCTTCCAACGAGCGGTCGTGCTGGCGATTGCGGAGAGTTCCCGGCTGGTCACGACGTCCATTGCGCAACGGAACATGCCCGGTCGGAATCAACAAAAAACTCAGTGCGTGATCTGGAGTTTGCAGACCAATTCCCAGTCTGTCATCAACGACTCCAATCCTCTCGAACGACTGCTGCCCGCATTGGATCCGGCCTCGGAGGGACCTGACGCAGCGCAGTTAAGCTCCGGGGAGGTCTTTCTCTATCAGGAAATGGCCCGCGAGCGTCGCGACGCGTTGGCTCGGCACTATCTGGCGGAATGGATCGGTGACGACAATTACGATCTGGGGCCATTCGAGCGGGAGACTCTCAGTACGGGTGGCCGTGTTTCAGCGAAGATGTCGCAATTCATCAATCTGTATCGGGGATTCACCTGTGCGAAGCTGAGTCACCTGTTGGAAGAGCAATACCCGAATACCAACCTGCCACATATGTTGCGACAGCCACTGCATCGGCAGGACCGTGCAGTATACATGCAGCAAACAGTCTCCAACGGAGGAGTGACCCAAACCAATGCGACGTTCGCGGGGTCACTGATTACTCAACAAAAGTATTTAGATTACGACTTCACCTTCATGGGGGCCGTTTACCGACCGCAGCGACGGCCTGTCATGCCGGGAATGTACCGCGTGCCAATCAAGGGCGATGCCTTCTCGTTTGCGCGAGTGACAGTTTATCTTCCTCGAGGTCGTTATATCACCACTGGAGGCTGCCCTCGGTTTTGGGGCCTCGGTGTGAATGGTTTTACGGGAGCATCAAGCTGCTCGCCCGGCGCAACAGACAACTGGCCACAGCAATGGTCATTGTTCAGCCAGAACTGGGCTGCCCGGATGATTCCAGCATCCTCGGAGGATGTGCTGACTCTGATTCAAACCAATCCCCAGGGCAAGGCTCCCGGGGTGACGCTACCAAATTTGAATTCGATTCAAATGCAGGATTTTCGAGCCATCAATTTTCATTAGGGACTACTATCTTTCGTAGCCCGTGGTCAACAGGCATTGGTACCGACACAACGTAATTGCTCAAGCAACGCCGAATAAATGAAGGAAACTGCTCCCCTCGCCCTGGTACTCCGGGGAGAGGGGCTGGGGGTGAGG
>JAKFVC010000342.1 GCA_021732415.1 Planctomycetaceae bacterium | reverse complement strand
AGCCCAACGGGGGCGACAACGCACGCCAACTCTTGGTTTCACTGTTACCAGTCACCAAGTATCTCAAAAACTATTCCCCACCAAATAGCGGCTACACCCTTTATGAACTCGGCCCCAGAATTTGTTTGACTTTTGGAATAGGGTGAACGACGATCACCTTTTAAGACAAGCTCCTGGGAATGAATTCGCCTCGACTGAGTTTCCGCCGCACTCGGCGCGATTCAGTCTGGAGCGCCAAGTTTGTCTGGAGCGACTGCGAGATCATAGTCGTGAACTCGCCCCGGCGGCCGGAAGCGTTCGTCCGGCCTGCTGGAGGTATGTCGTCTCTGCTACATCCGCGCTGAGGGTCGCATGCCCAGGCGATGGTTGAGATAGTGCCGCAGGGCCGCGTCGACGCTCTCGCTGGTGCGGATCGTCTGGAAATCGACCACCTGCCGGGCACACTCGCGCCGCAGTTCTTCACGGAACGCCGTCATCGCGGCCTGATAGCCTTCGCGGAGCGACTTGGGATCGCACAACAAATCACCCGCCTCTTCCATCCCTTCAAACTTCGTCGTGCCGGCATAGGTGAAGTCGAGTTCCTCGTCGTCGAGGATGTGCAGCACCATGACTTCATGGCCCCGATACCGCAGTAACTTCAGACCCTTGAACAGCGACTCGCGCGGGGTGAACAGGTCGGAAATCAGGATGATCAGGCCGCGCTGCGACTGGGCGTCGGCGATCTTCTTCAAGACGCCGTAGATGTCCGATTTCTTCTGCGGGTTTTGAACATCCAGTGTCATCAGCAGGGCATTCAGCTGCGATCGCTGTGTGCGGGGCGGCAGTTGAGTGCGGATCGCTTCATCGAAGACCACCATGCCGACCGCGTCCTGCTGCTTGAGCAACAGGTAGGCCAGGCTGGCGGCGATGATGCAACTGTAGTCGAACTTGGTGGTGGCCCCCGATCCGAACAACATCGACTCGCTGGCATCGACCACCAGGGTAGTCCGCAGGTTCGTGTCTTCCTCGTACTGCTTGAGGTAGAACTTGTCGGTCTTGGACCACATCTTCCAGTCGATGCGCCGCGTGTCGTCCCCCGGGACGTATTCGCGATGCTGGACGAATTCGACCGATTGCCCGAAGTAGGGACTGCGATGCAGTCCGGTTAGATAGCCTTCGACGATCTTGCGCGCCTGCAATTCCAGTTGCGAGGCACGAGATGAGAAGACCGGATCGGGTTGTGTTTTTTTCGGTGCCACGTTGTCAATGTAGCCCGACTCTCTGAGTCGGGAGTCCTTTGGATTGTCACATTTCGCGACTCGAAACTTTTACCAAAGTGATCTTCTGCCTTCTTCGTGTCCTTTGTGACCTTCTGTTCCAATCCTATTTTACAGAAGGTCACAAAGGACACGAAGATAGAAGAGATCGATCGTTTATTGTTTGTGATGCACCCGACTCGGAGAGTCGGGCTACGCGCTACGCCGCAAAAATCTTTTCGAAGCGGGGATCCTTAGTCAACTCGCCTTCTTTCGAGGGGGTTTCTTTCAGCAGGCGTTCGATCACGACGTCGGTAGTAATTCCTTCGCTTTCCGCGGAGAAATTCGTCACGATGCGGTGCCTCAGCACAGGTGCCGCCAACGCTGCGATGTCTTCTGTCGCCAGGTAGCCTCGGCCGTTCAGCAACGCCCGAGCCTTACCCCCCAGCAACAGGTTCTGGACGGCTCGCGGGCCGGCGCCCCAGCTCAGCCATTCCTTGATGAAATCAGGCACACCCGGTTCGCTGACACGGGTCTGCCGCACCAAGGCGATGGCGTACTCGATGACATGATCCGAAGCCGGGACCTGCCGGACGACGTTCTGCAACTCGAGAATGTCCTCGGCACTGAGCACTGGATGAATCGAGTCGGTTTGCAGCGTGGTCGTCTGTTTGGCGATCTGGAATTCTTCGCGGAAGCTGGGATACTTCACGAAGATCTTGAACATGAAGCGGTCTTGTTGCGCTTCCGGCAGGGTGTAAGTCCCTTCCTGCTCGATGGGATTCTGCGTCGCCAGTACGAAGAACGGGTTACTCAACTGATGCCGCACGCGGCCCACGGTGACCTGCCGCTCTTGCATGGCTTCCAGCAAGGCGGCCTGGGTCTTGGGCGGGGTGCGGTTGATTTCGTCTGCGAGGACCACGTTGTAGAACAGCGGGCCTTCCAGGAAGCGGAATTCGCGTTTGCCGGTCGACCGGTTTTCTTCCAGAACGTCAGTTCCGGTGATGTCGGCGGGCATCAGGTCGGGAGTGAACTGAATCCGGCTGAACGACATCGACAAGCAGCGTGACAGCGTGCTGATCATCAGCGTTTTGGCCAGCCCGGGCACCCCTTCCAGGATGCAGTGTCCGCGGCTGAACAGGGCGATCAGCAGTTGTTCGAGAACTTCATCCTGCCCGACGATGACCTGGGCCATCTGCTGCCGGATTTCGGCATAGGCCTTCTGCAGTTTTTCGATCGACTTCAGGCTGTCACCTGCAAGAGAGGCGTCGGTCATCGGATACCTTATCGTAGAAAGCTGACCACGCTCGGCGGCCAGAATGCGGATCCAGTACGGACATCAACAGAATCGAATAAATCCTTGACTCACATCATGTTAGCCGCGGGCCCAACAGGTGCCAAGTCCGTGTCAGGAAAGACCCCGTGCCCGACGCTGCTAGCGTCGGCGTGTTACCGACGCTAGCAGCGTCGGCCACTGGGCCCAGATTACGAACTCGAAAGCGTAAGTGGCGAACGGTCAACTCAGTGTAAAGTTAAGCGTATTACTAGAAGCGAAGTTCTGGCCACAGTCTGGAAAGAATACTGCCAGTCGACAGCCACAGCAATTTCCGCCCGGAACCCGCCCGAGCACCGCAACCCTTTATGCAAGTTGATTTTATATCAATCTAAACACACCTTCAAAATTCGGCACACGGGTTGCCAAGTGAGGGCCTGTCAACTCGACAATTAACCTGAAAAAACTTCGTCAGTTAAGCATTAATTTAACATCCGGCTGACGCGTGTAGGCGACACGCTCAGCCCGATGATGAAGCCTCGCGAGGGGACCGGTGACAGATTCATTGGATTCGAGAAGAGCGGCGTGGGTGCTCGACTCGGAAAAGGTGAGTCAACGACTGTTCGGTAACGAACAGTCGGGGCAGGCACCGGCCCCCTCATTTTTTTCTTTGTGGGGGGTGAGACTTGGGAGGGCGAGGCTCCCGCCGAGCCTAAGACGACCGGAGGTCGGCGACCGCCGGAGGCACCCATTGAAATGCCTCCGGCGGACTCCGAGCTAAAGCTCGCTTTCGGCTCGGCGGGAGCCTCGCCCTCCCATTACGTTTAGCTGCGGGCTGTGCACGGCGCGTATTCTTGCACGATGACCTTCGCCGTCCGCAAGCCGTCCACCGCGGCACTGATGATGCCGCCTGCGTACCCCGCTCCCTCGCCGATCGGGTAGAGACCCGCAATGCCTGGAACTTGGCGTGATTCCTGATCGCGTGGAATTCGTACCGGCGAACTGCCCCGCATTTCCGGACCGACCAGCGTCGCCTGCTTCAGAAAATCGCCGCGCCACTTCTGATCCATAATGGGCAATCCCGAACGGATCGTCTGGGCGATCACCGGCGGCAGCACCCCATCCAACTGCGTCTGGATGGTGCCTCGCTTGTAAGACGACGGCAGCACTTCATGAGACCGGCCACCTCGCCCCGCGACGAAATCCTTCGCCCACTGGATGGGGGCGTAATAGTTCTCGCGCCCCAACTGATAGGCCAGTCCCTCAAAGCGACGCTGGATTTCCACACCCGCCAGCGGATGATTGGTATTCAACTCCAGGCACGGGTCGAGCGTCACGACCAGCCCGCTGTTCGCGTAAGGCGTGTCATGCCGCGAGTTGCTCATGCCGTTGGAGCAGTAGCGGTAGGGTTCGGAAACACTGGGAATCACTTCGCCGCCGGCACACATGCAGAACGTAAACAGATCTCGTTGCCCCCGAGCCACCAGCGTGTAGTCAGCGGCACCCAGCAGGCCGAGATATTCCTTCTTCCCGTACTTGTGTTTGTTGACCTGCTCCTGCGGCTGTTCGATTCTCAGCCCCAGTTGAAACGCCTTGGCTTCCATGGGAACGCCCAGACCGTGCAGCATCTCGTACGTGTCGCGGGCACTGTGACCAATCGCCAGGACCGCCTGCGAGGTCTTGATATAGCCGCTGGAAGTCGCCAGTCCGCGCAGGCGACCGTCGGAAATATCCAGCGATTCCAGGCGGCAGTTGAACTGATACTCGCCCCCCCAGGCTTCGATCTTGCGGCGGAAATTACGCACCAGCATCGGCAACCGATTACTGCCCAGATGCGGTCGGAACTCATAGATGATCGACGGCTTGCCACCACACTCGACGAACTGTTCCAGGACCCAATCGACATCGGGACCACTCATGCGGCAGGTCAGCTTGCCGTCGCTGAAGGTACCGGCTCCCCCTTCGCCGAAGAGATAATTGTTATCGGGATCATGAGCCCCCCCCGAATCAAACAACCGAATAGCCGGAACGCGCTCCTTGACCGCAGCCCCGCGTTCAATCACCAGAGGCCGATAACCGCGTTGGGCCAGATAGTAGGCCGCAAGCAATCCCGCGGGCCCGGAACCGATCACGACCGGCCGCTCGCCCAAAGCTTCAGAGCCCGAGACCGGCTCTTCGAAGTGATCGGGAACGAACGCTTCAATCTCATCTTGAGCCCGCGACAGGCTGTGCAGTTCGGCATCGGGCGTCAGATCCACGATCGCCGAATAAACAAACTGCAGTGAATCCCGACTGCGGGCATCCAGACTTTTACGGAGGATCCGCCACCGAGTCACCTCGTTGACTGGCACGCGCAGCTTCTTCGCCAGGACCGAAGGCAATTCCGCCTCGGGAAACAGGACGGACAAGCGAATGTTGGACAACTTCAGGGACATAAGGTTGATTAAGGGTCGGGCGTACGAGTTTTCGAAATTGGCCGCCCGAAGACTCCGGTCGCCAGTAAAACATCCTCGGCCAATATCGAAAAATCGTACGCCCGACCCCCGATGGAAGGTCAAAATGAGGATTTTGGAACACTGATCTACGCTAATCTACACTAATGGAAGACAAGAAAATTCGAGTCGATTGTCAACTTGACGTTCAGTTTTGAAATTCCTGGATCTGTATTGATTAGCGAGGATTAGTGTTCAAAACTCTTTTCTATCGGTCGTTGACCGATGCGTCCAAGTACCGGGGTCGGTGCCACGAGTTGCCAAGCCGACGCTGAAAATGACGAATGTCGAATGACCAAAAGTGGTCCGGCCGACTGGAACTTTTTGGTCATTCACACTTTGTCATTGGTCATTCTTTCGTCATTCGGACTTCGACATTCGTCATTTCCCAGTCATCCTTCGAGCGCCTGCTTCATATCGGCCACCAGGTCATCCGGGTGTTCAATACCGACTGACACGCGCAACGTGTTGTCGGTGATTCCGGCCGCCTTCCGAGCCTCATCGGTCATCGACATGTGGCTCATCGTGTTGGGATGTTCGATCAACGATTCAACGCCACCCAAAGATTCAGCCATCGAGAAGAACTTGGCCTTCAACATGACCTGTTCGGCCACGGCACGGCCACCCTTCACGTCGAAACTCAACATGGCGCCGAAACCGCTCATTTGAGCCTTCGCCAATGCGTACTGCGGATGATCGGGCAGGCCGGGATAATAAACGTGCGACACCTTGGGGTGCTTTTGCAGGAACTGGGCCAAAGCCATCGCTCCACGCTGATGAGCTTCCATACGCGGCCCGAGCGTCTTCACCCCACGCAGCACCAGCCAGGCATCAAACGGAGAACACGCCAAACCGAGCGCATTCACGATGTAGCTGACCTTGTCGGCGTGAACCTTGTCCTTGGTGATGACGCAACCGGCGACGACGTCCGAGTGACCGTTAAGGTACTTGGTCATCGAGTGCAACACGATATCGCAGCCCAATTCGAGCGGGCGCTGGAAGTAGGGGGACATGAATGTGTTATCGCAGATCGAGATCGCGCCAGCCTTCTTGGCGATGGCCGTTACTCCGGCGATATCCACCAGATTCAGCAACGGGTTGCTGGGGGTTTCGATCCAGATGCACTTCGTCTGCGGCGTAACCGCGTTCTGGACATTCTCCAGCTTGCCCATGTCGACAAACGAAAACTTCAGTCCCATCTGGGTAAACAAGGCGTCGAACAAACGATAGGTGCCACCGTAGATATCGTGCCCGGCGATGATGTGGTCGCCCGGCTGGAATAAATGCAGCACCGCAGTAATCGCCGACATACCGGTACAGGTGGCCCTGCAATCGAGTCCCCCTTCGAGGGAGATCAGATTCTCTTCGAGCGCACGTCGCGTGGGATTGCCGCTGCGGGTGTAGTCATAGCCGCGCGTCTTGCCGATTCCGTCCCAGGAAAACGTGGAAGTGGGGTAAATGGGCGTCGTCACGCTGTTGTAAGTTTCGTCCTTATTGACGCCTACGTGGACGCAACGTGTTTCAAAGTGCATGCGAGATTCCATGTCAAAACGATGAGGTCAATTGGCCGACAATTCCGGCAATTACTGGCTGGCAACCATTCTAGCGTGCCGCCGTGCGGATGTCAGGGATTGCGGCCAGCATCAATCTCATTCGATACGTGGGACTGCAGACAGCAACCACGCCCCCCCTCGCGGCATTGGTAACTGCACAACGTATTTGTTCAAGCAGCGCTCAATAAAGGAAGGAAACTACTCCCCTCGCCCTGGTACTCCGGGCAGAGGGGTCGGGGGTGAGGGGCACTCCGAGCGTCATTCGACTTGGCATTTCCAGGTCTTTATCGTGTTCTTGTCATTTCAGGACGGTGAGTCTGCAGTATATCGTGCCCCTCACCCCTAGCCCCTCTCCCCGGAGTACCAGGGCGAGGGGGACAGTTTCTTTCATTTTTTCATCATTTTTTGAATGAAACGCGTTGTGTAGATACCAATGCCCTCGCGGGAACCACTGGGGCAAGCCCAGTGGCGGAAAATCACGTGACCAAAGAACAAAACCGCCGGGCTGGATAAACCAACCCGGCGGCGTATGTTCTTCAATTCGAACGCGTGAAGTCAGGCTTACTTGTCTTCTTCTTCCTTGACGGCCTTCTTCTCAGCCTTCTTCACGCTTTTCTTTTCGACCTTCTTTTCTTCCTTTTTCTCTTCGACCTTCTCTTCCGGCTTTTCTTCGGGCTTCTCTTCTTCAGCCCCAGCGTCACCGCGTTGAGCGGCTTGAGCCTTCAAGCCGATTTGCACCAGACTCTTGATCTGGTCTGCCGGAATCACTGTCTTGACGCTGATCGCGGCATCTTGAACTTCAATTCCAAAGCCGAGGTAAGACGGCTTCAGAGTCAGGCCCTTGGTGAGTTTCGCGGGGTCGAACGGCAGTTCGTCACCGGCCAATTCCTTCGCCACACCCAAACCCTTCACCACCAGTGAGGCGATGTCGACCAGGCCGATGAAGTTGGGCTTCGCGCCGAGCTTGGCCTTTACGGCCGCCAAACTGGCTGCGGGGGACTTGGCGGGCGCTTCCACGGCCTTCAGGGCCGCTTCCATCGCTTTCGCACCACCGCCGGTCACTTGCACAATCTTGTCCTTCAGATAAGCGGTGCGTGTCTCGGCACCGTCTTCACCGTAGAACAGCTTCATCATCATCTTCTGCTGCTCAGCACCCGGCGCGTCATCGGAGATCGTGATCTTGGCGGTGACCAGATCGATCGACGTTTTGCCCACCTTCTCAGCATCCGCCTTGTAGGTGATTTCCGTCTTCGTGCCGCCCGCTTCAACTTCCTTGACCGCCTCCGCATACTTCTTGGTGAAGTCGCGGAGCTTTTGCGGATTGTCGACCGACATCAAATTGATCATCCGCAACAAACCAGATTCCGCATCCCCGGAGATATTGACCGCGCCGGCGATGCCGTTGAACTTCATCCCCTTGACTTCGCTCGAGAGCGACTTCATTGCTTTCAGCGCTTCTTCATCGGTGATGACAGCACCTGCAAAGTCCATCCCAAAAGCCATCAGTTTGCTCAGGTCACACTGCACCGAGTAGTAACCAAGCGCGTCTGCGGGCAGGCTGTTCAACAACAGCATGTCGGAACCAGTGCCCGCCTTGAGGGCCTTGCCGGTATCGGATTCGTCGTCCAGCTTGAAGTAGTCTTCAATGACGATGTCCTTGTCCGTGAACGAGATCGCCACGGTGATGCCTTCGTGATCTTCGATCGCCTTCAACAGGGTGATCGCAATGCTCTGCATCTTTTCCATCAGAACGGCGGTGTTAACCCCTGGAGTTTCCGTAGCGGGAACATTGTCCTTCAGGTTTTCCAGAAAACCATGGGCCTGTTGGAATTCATCTTTGTACGCTTCCAGCAAGGCGGGAACATTGACGAAGACGCTGATATCGCCACGGTTCAATGCGGCCAGGCTCTTCTCGTCGATTTCGTCGGCCAGCGAGTCTTCTTCCTTCGACTTCATCTGGTCCTTGAACGAGGTCGCCAGTTCTTCGTCGTCGGAATAGATCCCGTGCTTTTCACCTTTGACGAACGTGACGTCGTCGCCCAGGGCTTCTTCCATCGCCGCCAGGTCTTTGGATGGGACCATGAACACCATACCCGGTGCTTCACCCTTTTCGACGAAAATCGCCAGGTAGAAGTCACCCGCCAGGTCCACGCCATCCATCGTCGGATTCTTGAGCACCGCACCGACGGCAGCACCACCGAACTTCACAGTGTTGCCACTTCCCGGCTGAACTGCGTCCGCCAGGCTGGCAATCTTGTTGAGGGTTCCTTGAAAACCCTTCACCCGCACCACAACGGCAACATCGCTGGGAATCGCCTTAAGAGGCGATGCCGTTTGCGCGACCGCGGGACGCACTGTCCAGGCCACGATCAGTACCAACGCCCAACTTAACGCTCGTCTTGCCATAATCCTTTTTCCTATGATGGTGTGTCGTCCTTGGCCCGGAATCGGTATCGGGACATACAAGCCCCGGACATGTTAGGTACCCAGTATAGTCCAACCGGGTTTCAAAAGTCACTCATCGGCGATCATGAGATTCGGAATGTGTGAACAGGCCTTAACATAATGTCGGTTCAAGTTGGCACAGTGGGAATAAACCGGTGCCTGGATCTGTTTCGCCGACTGTGCCAGTCCCTTATGTCCTTTTCGTCGCTTTTGTGGCGGAATTAAAAGAAACGCCTGGGACGGATCTCCGACACTCACGCCACCCCCCTCGCGGCATTGGTATCTACACAACGTAGAACCTGCAGAAATCGCTGAAAAAATGAGGGAATTCGCTACCCTCGCCCTGGTACTCCGGGGAGAGGGGCTGGGGGTGAG
>JAKFVC010000303.1 GCA_021732415.1 Planctomycetaceae bacterium | reverse complement strand
CCGCCAAGGCCACTTTCGCCTTGAACTCCACGCTGTGAACCTTACGTTTCTTGGCCATCAACCCTCCCAGAAAATCAGGTATGAAACTCTACCTTATTTCCTGGTCCAGTTTTCGGGGTCCATCGTAGTGGATCAATAGGAGATTGCTGACTCGTGATATCGATGGTATGGCTCCGTGGATCGATCCTCTCGCTCAGATTACAAATGAACGTATCCTACAAGTAAGCAAAAAGCTAAATATTACAAAGGTCAAAGTGCTCACCCGACTGAAGTCGGTCCGGGAAGTTTTGGGGGGTGGACCGATACTTCCGCTGCCTGCCTCGGTACCTAAGCGACCTGCGAAAGATCTGGAAAGTGGCGATAAGGATAAAGAATTACCCGTGCCGCCGACAAAAAAGCGGCCGAGCACAGGGACTTCAGATAAATAGCTTGGGCGCGGGGCACTATACTCAAAGTCGTGGCACTGCTTCTGGTCGGCGACATTCGGCGTGGTTGGCATTGCGATTTGCTGGCCAACCTTAAGCAGTGGATGGTGTGCGTCCGAGTCGCTAGGAGCACTGCTTAGGTGCGGCGATGACGTGGAAATTGGAACTCACCCTCACCTGCGCCACCCCGAAGCAGTGGCACGAGGCGCGCGTAGCCCAAGTTCGTGATTCTGAGTGTGCGGCGCGACTCAGAGGCCGTGGCTTCCCGACGCGCTCCCTGCGATCGATTCCCGAAATCTGTGGTGAATTCCAATTGTCTGCCTGCACCGCGCGACAATGCCTGTTGGTAGGCGTCAATCGTCGAAGTTGCCTCTCATTCGCTTCGCTCACACCGGTTCAAGAACCGGTGCCACCCTGTCGGATCAGGGCGACGCGCCCGGCTATCGAAGATTGCCTGGCGAAGATCTAGACATATTGTCTTTTTTCTGTCTGGGCAGGGGCCAGTTCGAGGGCGCACATCGGTCCGAATTGTTCTGGAATTGTGTTCTTTGCTGAAATCTGGTGGTTTGGAATGCTCCTGCTGGGTAGAAAACCCTGGATTTTGATGGGTTTTGTAATTCCCAGAGTGGTGCCGGGATGTTGTAGAACAGGGCTGGCAGCGTCGGGTTTCTGTGGGGTGACCGCGGGGTGATGCTGTCTGGTCTTTGTGGAACGGTGTACATCATGCTCGGTAAGTTTAACAAGATGCCTGATTTGTTGCGGCGGATGGAACTTCAGGAGACGCAATTGGGAGAGTTGGGGGCTCCGCCGGTCTTGGTGCGGCAGGCGGTGGCGTCAGGTTTGAAGACGAATGACATCAAGAATGATCATCCTGCTGGCCTGGGTGATCTGGAGCTCTGTGGGTTGCGGTTGGATCAGCGGGCGGAATTAGTGAGTGTTGCTCACAAATTACTTGACCTGGAGTTATCGGAGCCTGAAGTGCATGCGGCTCTGGAACAGTTTGCGAAGAGTCGGGGCTGGGCGCCTCTGTCGCCGGTGATCCTGGCGGGGGTTGTCGAGTCGGGTTGGGATGCGCTGTGGGAGGCGGAAGCGCAAGGTGAGACGGCTGCTGTGGTACGGCCGGCGGTGGAGCTTGTCCCTGAGCCCGATCAATTGCTGGAGTATTCTCTGGCGGAGGTCGCTCCGGAGCCGGTGCGCTGGTTGTGGCCGGGGAAGATTCCGCTGGGCAAAGTGACCGTGATTTATGGCGAGGCGGGGATCGGCAAGACCGGCCTCGCGCTGGATCTGGCGGCGCGGGTGTCGTCGGGGACTCAGTGGCCGGATGAGTCTGGGGCTCCGCAGATGGGGCGTGTGCTGATCGTCAATGGTGAGGACCATCTGCAGGATACGATCTGCCCGCGGCTGGCGAGTAGCGGGGCTCATCTGCAGAATATCTCCGTCATTGCGGGTATGCAGCCTCCGGCGACGCCTGGTTCGCCGGGAGCAATGCCTCGCGGGGCGTCTGCGGTGCGCGGTTTTGATCTGGGGCACGATCTGCCCGTGTTGCGGCAGCGGATCGAAGCGCAGTCGAATGTCCGACTGGTGATCATTGATCCTTTCGAAGCGTACTGCGGGAAGATGGGATCAAACCGGATGAAGCTGCGGGAGTTAATCGCGCAGTTGACGAAACTGGCGGCGGACTATGGCGTGGCGATTGTGGTGATTTCTGCGGCGACGAAGTGTGATCTGCCGGTTAAGAATGTCTGGCGGGTCGACTGCGAGGTGTTGAATGCGACATCACGCTGTTGGGTGCCGGTACGGTTCAACTACGGTCCGTTGCCCGCAGGAATGGCGTTTGGGATGAATGCTGATGGAGTTGCCTGGCACCCACGAGCCGACGCGCCGACCGCGGATGGCGTGCGCGGGACCTCGGCACGACACGAGCGTTGCCGCCAACTGCAGGAGAATGCCAACTGGCTGCGAGAATATCTGGCAGGAGAACCGCGTCCGGCAAAAGAGGTGCTCGCGGCGGCGGGAGCGGCGGGCTGGTCGAACGGGCAAGTGAAGCGTGTGAAACGGGAACTGGGGGTGCGGTGCTATAAGGAGTCGGCCTCAAAGGGGCGTTGGTTCTGGGAACTACCGCACCCGCAATCGCGGCCGACCACGAATGGGATTCAACTGCTGGCAGTGGTTGCCACCACGGAAGAACAAGTTAGGCCGGCGCTAGTCGACAACAGAATCCTGAGTGTCGCTCAAGAATTCAAAGAAGTCAAAGAAGCAGCATAGTCACGTAGGTCCGGCTGTGCCTGACGCAGGTGACCTTCGACCGTGACACCGAATTGATATCGTAGGCCAGACTCTGCGAACGCCCGGCAACCGTCGAAAGTTGTTGCCAATGGCGTCTGGCACAGCCTGACCTACGCGGATTTGCACTCATACCCGTGGTCACTGTGGCGGTCACGCGCCGTCTGGGATCTCGGGATCGACCAGCAATGCCAGAAGCTGCAGTGATTCCTGCCAGCCGGCGTAGCAGAACTCGACGGGGATCGCTGCCGGGATGCCTGTTTGCTCGATGTGCACTTCGGTGCCGCAGAGGACCTTGCGCAGGGTCACGGTGACTTGCATTTCACCTGGCAGGTTGGGGTCTTCGAACTTGTCGGTGTAGCGGATCTTCTCGCCCGGCGTGAGTTCCAGGTAGGTGCCGCCGAAGGAATGGCTCTTGCCTGTGGTAAAATTGGTGAATGACATGCGGTAACTGCCGCCGACTCGCGCGTCGATGCTGTGGACTTTGCCGGTAAACCCGTGCGGGGGCAACCATTTGACCTTGGCATCGGGGTCCAGGAACGCGCGGTAGACGCGATCGGGAGTTGCGCGGAGCACTCGGTGCAGTGTGACGGTGTTGCCGGTTTGGGACATGGCGATTCTCCTTGGGTATTCACTGTTGCGTGGGGTTAGAAATCGACCTTCGAAAAGACGTCGAACGACACGTCGCAAAATCGACAGCCAGGAAAAGAATTTTAAGAAGTGGGAAGTCGTCAGGAAACGGTGTGAGCCAGGCAGGTCAGGCTGTGCCTGACGCTTTTGGCTGTCGAAGGTCACACGGCGTCAGGCACAGCCTGACCTACTCCGGTTGGAATTCTCTTGGCTCGAATCCCTGCTTTCGGATAACTTCAACACTGCTGTGCCAGGCATTTTGTCACGGGTTGAGGAGAATCGACCATGTTGAGCATTCTCGGACGCGGGGTTGAACTGTGCGATGGGATCACTCGTCGCGAGGTTCTGCGCGTTGGTGGACTGGGCCTGGCGGGTTTGTCGTTGGCGGATGTCCTGCGGTTGCAGGCGGAATCTCCCAGCGGGGCAGGGCGGAGGAAGTCGGTCATTATGATCTGGCTGCGCGGTGGGCCTTCGCATATTGACAGCTATGACATGAAGCCCGCGGCGCCCCCGGAAGTGCGCGGGGAATTTCAGCCGATTGCGACGAATGTGCCCGGGATCGATGTCTGTGAGTATCTCCCCCGGAATGCGCAGATCATGGACAAGCTGGCGATTGTCCGGGGAATCAAGTCGAATGATTTGGGGGACCATACGCCGCATTACATCATGACGGGGTTTCCTGATCGTGGAAAACGGCCGGCGTTTGGATCGGTGGTCAGCTATCTGGCGCCCCGGTCCGATGGTCTGCCTCCCTATGTCAGTCTGATGTACAAGCCGCCGGGGTTGTATGACAACGAGAGTCCCGCCTATACCGGGGCGGCTCACCGGCCGTTTGTACCGAAGGCGGAGGGGCTCGCGAACCTGTCGCTGGTGAAGGGAATTTCGCTCGATCGATTGCGTGAGCGGCGCGACTTACTGAGTGAATTTGATGCGCTGAGTCGCGAGGCGGAGTATGCCAGCGTATTGCCGGATACCGATGCCTATACCCAGCGCGCTCTCGAGATGATTACGTCTCCTCGAGTCCGTCAGGCGTTTGAGGTTTCGAAAGAGTCTCCCGAGACGCATGCCCGGTACGGTAAATACTGCGAGACCTTTTTGCAGGCACGCCGGCTGGTCGAGGCGGGGGTGAGCGTGGTGACGTTGAAAGTGGGGGACTGGGATACTCACGAACACAATTTTCGCGATATGCGAGATCAACTGCCGCAGCTCGATCGAGGTTTTCACGCTCTCGTCACTGACCTGCACGAGAGGGGTTTGCAGCAGGATGTCGCCGTCGTAATGTGGGGTGAGTTTGGACGTGCCCCGCGCGTTTCGCGGATTGCCGGCCGCGATCACTGGCCCGATGCGGGAGCGGCCGTGTTGGCGGGAGGTGGGTTCCAAGTCGGCCAGGCCATCGGCGAGACGGACGCTCACGGAGCACGGGCGAAGGGAACGCCCTACACCCCCAGCAACATCATGGCCACACTGTACCGGCATCTGGGTATCGACCCGGCGACGACGATCCTGGACCATCGTAAACGGCCGATGTATGTCCTCGATGATCGGGAAACGGTACGCGAGTTGGGTTAGGTGGTGGGAGGGCGAGGCTCCCGCCCAGTGTTCTTATTTGCGCACCGTGTTGGAGAATTCAAGAAGAAGGATCTCACGCAAAGGCGCAAAGAATTCACCTCTTCGTACTTGGCGCCTTTGCGTGAGATCTAGTTCTTCTTTCACCATCTTTGCGGTACGCAAATAAGAACGCTTGGCGGGAGCCTCGCCCTCTCATTGACTCAAGATCCACCAACACATGACCGCCGCGATTGTCCATCCTCGTCGCGACAACTAGAATGAAATGGTCAACTTGGCCGTCGCCAACGGAAATCGATCCCGCTGGCAGAGATTTTATCACAGATCGTCTTGGTGTTTGGATCAGCGGATTGTCAGGCCGCTGCACGGATCTGTGTGCCGGCGGCTGCGTCTTGTCATGCTTAGGAGATTGTGCAACATGAAACGTTTGAATTGGGCTCGTACCTGGCTGCTGTGCAGCATCATCGTTGGGGCATCGCTGATTTCTCAAATCGGCCCCGGAACACCGTCCGTCGCCTGGGCTGCCGATGAGGCCGGATCGACGTTTAGCGGTCAGGTGGTCCTCGACGGCGAGATCCCCAAGTTGGAACCCGCGACGACCGATGCGGATCCCAAGGCCGCAGATTTGAAGCAATGTGGAATCAAAACGGTCCCCAACGAGAAGCTGGTCGTCGATGGCGAAACGAAGGGCATTGCCAATGTCTTCGTCTATCTGAAGAAGGCTCCCGCCAATATGCCCGCCGCGCTGAAGAAGTCGAAGTCGGCCAAGGTCACGTTCGATCAGAAGGGCTGCCAGTTCCTGCCGCACGCCTTGCTGGTCCGCAATGATCAGACGGTCGAAGTCCTGTCGGACGATCCCGTGGGCCACAACACGCACACCTATCCGGTCCGCAACAATCCGTTTAACTCGGCGATCAAGGCCAAAGAGCGCACCGGTGTGCCCGTCACCACCAAGGTCGTGGAGAGTCTGCCGCTGCAAGTCAAATGCGACATCCATCCCTGGATGACTGCCTGGTGGCTGGTTCTCGACCACCCCTATGCCGCGGTCACCGATGCTGACGGCAAGTTCAGCATTGCCGATCTGCCGCCCGGTGCTCACGAATTTGTCATCTGGCAAGAAAGTGCCGGCTACATCGAGCGTAAGTTTGTGGTGACAGTCGAAGCCAAGAAGGATCCCGCCGCGGTGACGATCAAGGCTCCGGTTGCCAAGTTCAAGCTCTAAGCTTTGCAGCAGAAGAGTGTCGGAAGATTGCTGACTGCTGCGTTGCCAATTGAGGTGACCATGACTGACGCCGGAATGAGAATAGCTCATTCCGGGGTCTTTCTTTTTGGCTCGCACTGTACCGTAGGATGGGTCTCCACGCCCGTCCGAGCCTGTAACATTTGGCTCCATAAACATTCATCCCTCGCGAGCTTCTCGCAGCGCACGGCGCGATTTCCGCGCGCTTCAATACGGCCTCTTCTCTCACAAAATCTGGAATTCCGGGTTCCACTGGCTGTGCCAATGCTTTGCCGGATCGAGTATCGAAAGACTACCGGCACTGGCACAGCCAGTGGCACCCGGATTGGGCCGTATTGAAGCGCACGACCTCGCTACGGAAATTACGTCGTGCGCTGCGCGAAGCTCGCGCGGGACTAAATGGTCTATTACGTCGCTGGTTACAGGCTCAGACGGGCCTGGAGACCCGTCCCACGGATCAGCGACTTCCCGGTTGTCTGGTCCGTAGACTCTCCCAGGCGGTGGAGGCTCGAGGATTGAGTTGCGCGGTGGGCTTTGGTCTAGAGGCCGCTGATTCTTGTGCGGCGTTCAGCAAGGCGGCGTCCATCGCGTCGAAATCATGAATGTAGACGGAGGTTGTCACGGACGAGTTCGAAAACTCGCGGCCGGTGTTGGTTCCACTGCGGAACGGACCGCCGAATCGCTTGGTGCTCGTCGCGCCCCGGCTGACGCCTCCCAGATAGGCTCGGCCGCGGTCCGGCACCGAGACCGACGTGCCCACTCCAAACTGGCGGACGACCGGCTGTTGCACGGCGCGATCCTGAGCGTGAATGGTCATCACGCTCGAGAGGATCACGATTGTCGGCCAGATGTGGGTTCTCATCTTGGGATACTACCTGCATGAGTCTGTCGAGTCGGAGGTCAGACAGCCTCGCTACTGCCAACGCGTTTCGATCGCAGCGCGATCTACAGTTATCAAGCTATCACCTCGAAACCCTCGCGCGAAGAGCGAACTGGTGTTACTTGAACAGCAGTTGTCGGAAAAACTGGGTGGCCAGCGGGTCATTCTGCCGCATGTCCCAGACGTGATCTCCCCATCCAAATTGAGCCAGGACGTAGGATCCCATCGCGATTTGACCGATGGCCATGTGGCCGCAGGAGAACTGCCCAATGCCGGCCAGACCGCCGATCGCCAACTGGCCGATCGCAACGAAACCGCACGTTGCCTGCCCGAGGCCGAACAGGACTCCGACGCCAACCTGGCCGATCGCGATCGCTCCGCCGGAGACTTGTCCAATCGCCAGCCCACCCTGGGCAAACCGGCCAATGGCGATGATGCCTCGCGCCGTGACACTCCGCTGGGTTTCGGGATTAATCCCCCACGTGATATGCAGCCACGGAAATCCAAACAGGGTGTTATGAGATTTGAATTCGGCAAACATCTTGCCGTTTGAACTGAGAAACCGCTTCCAGACCCCGAAGCCAGTATCCTGTATCTGATACTCAACTTCGACCGGCTGCAGCAGCAAATTCTCCATTCGCAATCTCAATCTGGTTTGGGCTGGGCGTCCTGGACCGCGATGACCAGAACCACCTTCAGGTGATCCGGATGGAGCGAGGTCGCAATCACGACCGCATCACTCAGTTGGACCCATTCGAGCATACGATCCAGACGCTTACCAGCCTCATCGGGCTTCAGCTTGTGAAATGCCTCCAGTTGTTTCAAGAGGAATTCCCGACGCTCGCGAATCACGTCACCCAGCAGTCGCCCGTGGAGGGCGATAATTTGGCTGGCGTCGGCGAAGCACGCGGCTCGCAGTTTTTTCAGCCGGTCATCGGCTCCCCACGTGTTGGAGGGTGACTGGCTGAGAAAATCGCGGATCAACTTCGGCGAGCTGGCGACCAGGAAATACTCAGGCGACATCGCATAGGCCGGTTGGATGGGCCCCAGGCTGTCGATCCAATGGACGGTGACTCCCTGCTGCTCGGCTTGTTCGATGGCGGCTTCTTCGGAGGCGGTCGCATTGTGCATCGCGGTCAACAAACTGACCGTAGTTCGCAGTGCGTTATCCAATGAACTTCGCACAGGCGGCTTGGCTCCGGGGGCGCTGTTTGTTGCATCACCTTCGGCCACGGGGGGAAGACCGACGGCCAGCAATCCGTCGACGGGAACGGCCGCCAACTGCAGATCTTCGCGCGGAACTAAGTAGCCGCCGAAGTCACCGGGAAGCTGCGGCAGGATATCGGTCAGCAAGTCATTGCCCAGTAGAAAGCCATTGATGACTTGGCGCGTACTCTTCAGTTTTTTGAGGCCGTCTGCGGGGATCTGCGAGAATGCCCAGTCGGTCATATCCGCGAGATCGTGGCGGCCGGCAAACGCCAAAATCGCCGCCTTGGGAACTCGGGCCAGAAATGCCGGAGCTCCGGATGTCTTGGCGACGAGCTTCATCCAGAAGGAATTTTGTGCGAGATCATCCGACCGGGCGATGATTTCAGCCACCAGCCCCGATTCCTGCCGGACCCCGATACCAATGGCCTGGCAGCGTGCCCAAGCACCCTTGATCAGACGCTCGACCACATCTCTCGCGCTCGAGGGACGAGACTCACGATCTGGATCCCAGGCGGCAGGTTGAATAAAAATGCGAATGACGGCGGTGGGATTCAACGCCTTCATCGTCTGCTGAAAGTTGGATTCAACGGACACAGCGCCGCGATGCTCGGTGTCTTTCGCGAGCTCCAGAATCGGAGTTAAGGACTCGGCGCGGTCACTCACGATCAGCACATCGTCGAGCAAGGCGTAGAACAATGGATCGCCGGCATCACCAGGCTTGGTGCGGCTAAAGTAGACCTGCCCCTGATGTTCAAACCGAGTCTCCGTGCGCGGCTCTAACTGGCCCCAGGCTTCAAGAATTACCGGCAAATCACCGGGCTGCTTTAATCGCAGCAGGAGTACGGACCGAGGCCGTCCATCCGTCCGCGGCGTGATACTCAACAGGGCTTCCTGGCCCAGCAGTTTTTCCAGCCAGCCCAGCAACGGCTGCTTGGTGACATCCCGCACCGTCTGTTGCAGTTCCTGGAGGTCCTTGATCTCTTTGCTCTGGAGCAAATGCTGCCAGGCAGAATGCCGCTGAATGCGCTGGAAGACTTCAGACGACAAAAACAGCCGAGTCTGTTCGGACAACCCTCGCGCTTCGACGGCCAGACCCACATCCTTGGGCACCAGTTGCCAGAGTTCGCGACGCGGTTCGTCGGCCGCGATCGCGCGACTGCCGATGATCAGTCCGACAGAGCAGGCCAGCAGAGTCAATATCGGCCGGAAGCTCGTTGCTCTTCCCTGCGGCCAATACGTGAAACTCGCTCCCCTCGCCCTGGTACTCCGGGGAGAGGGGCCGGGGGTGAGGGGCAGGGC
>JAKFVC010000043.1 GCA_021732415.1 Planctomycetaceae bacterium | reverse complement strand
ACAATTCGGAGAGAGAGACGCCCTCGAACACCCAATCGAACGACGCTCGAAATGCCCCTCACCCCCGACCCCTCTCCACGGCGTACCAGGGCGAGGGGAGTGACTGTCGCTACGCTCCTTGATAATCGAAATCGCTATCCGTGCCGCTCACGAATGCCGATTAGAATTCTCCGACGATCACTCCGTCAGCGATATAGTTCAGACTGCGATAGTTCGCAAAACTCATATTTTCATTGAGGAATCGAACCGATCCATCTGCCAGAAGGGCGTGGCAGCCCCCCTCGTGTTCGCTGCCGGCGACCCAGGCATAAGGTCGCAGGTACGCCGGATCGTAGGCCGGTTGTCCGGGACCATATTGCGGATAAGCCAGATGCCCGGGTGCGTTGATCATGTTCCACGCGTTGGAATTAATCAGAGATTGAACGCTGGTATGACCACCGATCCCCCAGAACGGGCCGTAATTCACGGACGACTTCTTCTGCGGTGTCTCCAACAGGCAAATCGTGTTGCTGGCGCCGTCGGTGATGTCCTTGATATTCGCTGCGCCATCATTGCCGAAGACGCCACGGGTCGTCATCGCCAAACCGGCCCACGTCGGAGCTGCTTCGTAGTAGGCTCCCGTGTTGAACATGTAATTGCTGCGGCTCGCATTGTTGGTTTCATAGTAGCCGGAAGTGCCCACAGCGTTGGTGTAATTCTCCCCGCCCAGTGGATCACTCGGGCAGATGTAAACCGGGATCTTCTGCGAATAAACAGGCATGTTCGTGGTGCTGGTGGTCCCGGGCGGAATATCACCGCTTCCATTGATATCGAAGGTCGTCGACGGCGAACTGAAGTTGTATTTGTTGTAGAGCGGGGCTTGATCGAGATACGGCAGGATCAACACAAAACCCGTCGTGTTGAGAACGGTCACCGCATAGGAAGCCCCACCCGGTCCGATGACGGCAGGGGGGAACTTCTGCATGGAGTCGTGATAGTTGTGCAGCGCGAGTCCCTGCTGTTTCAAGTTGTTCTTGCACTGCGAACGACGAGCAGCCTCGCGCGCCTGCTGCACAGCCGGCAGCAGCAGGGCAATCAACACGGCGATGATCGCAATCACCACCAGTAATTCAATCAGCGTGAAACCGCGAGATCTCTTGGGGAGCGATGTCATTTTTTCTCGATCTAAACCGTGGAGCAAATTGACGATTCGGAGTGACATTCAGGCCGGCACCGACCATCGGGCAGATCATCTTCACGGCGAGACAGGTCCTCGGTGAAATGATCGGCGTCGGTCGGGCAACAGAACAAAACCTGGCAGGCAAGGGGCGTGGCAATCTGGGAGGGACCGAGGCAACTCAACCCCGCCTTGCTGGCGACGCACGCACTATGCCGGTTGGCCAGAAACCGGCGATTTCTCGCAGCATTCTGTGCAAATCAAGAGATTCTAAAGCACATTCTGCGATGCTCGATCAGGGATTGGGCCGAGGAATAACCCGACCTGCGCAGAATCAAAGCGATCCCTGCCCGCGACGTGTGCACAACATCCTTGAAATCCACAAATAGCGTGCCGAACAAGTCTTCGGTGCCAAGACAATTTGGCGTAAGGCAATCCGAGGCATTTTCGTCGGTTTTTTTGGCGGCATTGCAGTGAAGCACGCCAGAGAGGGCTTGCGAATCCCAGCGAAAAAACGTACACACCTTGAGGGTTTCCCTTCATTTATCATTCGAGACTCCTATGCCACAGCAATCTCGAGCATGGCGCAGCGCCTGGTCGCTACCACCAGACGTGACGTTTCTCAATCACGGATCGTTTGGACTGGTTCCCTACGACGTGCAGGCGGCGCGGCAGGAATGGCAGCGTCGGCTCTATGAGAACCCGATGAACTTCTTCGTTCGGGAAATGGAAGTGGCGCTGGTGCAGGCCGCCGAACGCCTGGGAAAATTCGTCGGTGCGGCAGCTCGCGACCTGGCCTTCGTCGATAATGCCACTGTCGCGATGAATATCGTCGCCCAGAGTGTCGATCTGGAAGCGGGCGATGAAGTCCTGCTGACCGATCACGAATATGGGGCCGTACGCCGCATCTGGCAAAAGCGGTGTGATCGCGTCGGGGCCAAGCTGGTCATCTGCAATCTGCCGCAACCGCTGGAAAGCGCAACCGCCATCGCCGAGCAACTTTTGTCGGCAGTGACCACACACACCAAACTGCTGGTGTTCAGCCAGATCTCGTCACCGACCGCAGTGATCTTGCCGGCGGCCGAGATCTGCCGCCGGGCTCGTGAAGCGGGCATTCCCGTATGCGTTGACGGCCCGCATGCCATCGGGGTCGTGCCGCTGAATCTCGAAGAACTCGGCTGCGATTTTTATTGTGCGAGCTGCCACAAGTGGCTGTGTGCCCCGGATGGCAGCGGCTTTCTGTATGTCAGCCGCAAACGTCAAACCCAGTTGAATCCACTGATCGTCAGTTGGGGAGGCAGCATCGCCGGACGCCCCGCCACCTGGCAGGACGAATACAACTGGCAGGGGACTCGAGACCCCGCGGCCTACCTGGCGATTCCTGCGGCGATCGATTTCTTCGAACGTATTGGCTGGGAGACGTTTCGCACCCGCACGCACGAACTGGCGAAGTTCGCTCGCGAGAGCATCATCCCCCTGACCGGTATCGAAGCCCTGGTCCCCGATTCACCCGACTGGTACGGACCGATGGTTTCGCTCCCCCTGCCAACTCACGGGTTAAGTGCTCCCGCACAGGGTCAACGCGATCCGCTGCAGGATTGGCTGTGGTCGACCTATCGCATTGAATGCCCCATCACCTGGTGGCACGGCCAACGGCTGCTTCGCGTATCGTGTCATCTCTACAACGATGCAGAAGACATCGAACGCCTGGTGAAAGCGCTAGACCGGGTTGGGTTGCGAGATTAGCAACGTGTATCGAGGGACGGGTCTCCAGGCCCGACCGTCCCCAGTCTCGCATTTCTTCGTGTCCTTCGTAACCTTCTGTTTAAAAAGATTGGAACAGAACGACCCAAAGGACACGAAGTTTTTAATGTCGGCACTAAAGGAAGACGTTTTTTGCGGGACTGACGGGCCTGGAGACCCGTCCCACGAACTACGCAACCGTCGTCGAACTCGGCTTCGCTTCGGCCTTCTGACGCGCGCTGTAGCTCCACCAGCACGACAGCGGCAGTAATCCCAGGCCGATCACGATGAACTGACTCAGGAAGAACAACCCCAGCTTCTCCAGCGTCCCTTCCGTCTTGCCATAGGCATGCAGTCCGACGCCCAGCTGGTTCACTCCGAACCACGACCAGGCAGTCCAGATGTTGCCGCCTACCGCCAGCACCGCGAATCCGCGATCCCTGACCCAACCATCCCAACGAGCATGCAGGATGAGAGCCGTCCACAGCACGATCAACAGCGCACCGTTTTCCTTCGGATCCCAACCCCAGAAGCGACCCCATGAGACGTCGCCCCACAGGCCGCCCAGCACAGTACCGAAGAAGCTGAACAGCATGCCGAAGCACAGGGTGCCGTACATCATGCGGGTGATATCCTTACCCACTTCCGGCGTCATGGAAGGAGTCAGCACTCCGCGCAAGATATAGATCACTCCCAGGCACCCGGACACAAATGTCGTGGCATATCCCAGGTTGATCGTCACGACGTGCGTCGCCAGCCAGAACTGGGTATCGAGTACTGCGACCAGAATCCCGAACGTATCGGCGTTGCCGTCGGACGCAAGGTTGTGAGCAATGAAGAGAGTGGCATAGCCAGCAACTGACGAAATCAGATTCCCGATACCGTGCTTAAAGAGCATCTCGAACATGATCCCCAACAGGATGGCTCCCCAGCCAATGAAGATCGCTGTCGTATACAGATTTGTCACCGGAGGCCGCCCGGAGATGTAGATCCGAGCATAGATGGCCCACGTGTGAACCAAGAATCCGAAGATCGCGATCAGCAGCGCGGTCCGGTTGAAGAACTTGGGCCAGGCCAACCAGGCTGCGACCGTGAACAGGAAGGCAAAGACATACAATTCGCACAAGTAGTAAAACGGGGCAAAGTGATTGAAGAACGCCTCGAAGTCGGTCCGCTTGGGCTGCGTGTGATAGTCGCTATCCCCATTGATCTGACTGAGATACTTGTCGACCTGTTTGTTGAATTCTTCCGGCTTATTGTCGCGATAGTCCGACAGCATGGAGTACCAGGCGACGGTCAGCGGATCAGGATCGGCCCCAATCTTGGCCATGACCAGACTTTGTTCCAAAGCCGTACAGTACGGCTGCCAGTTCTCTAAACCGGTCGCGTTCGGACTTTTCTTTTCGCCCGGCTTGTCGGTCGATTTGCCCGGTACGACGCGCGGAGCCTCGATCTTTTCCATGCGTTGTTTTTCGAACTGCATGAACTGCACCAATGTCTGCAGTTTGGCATCTGCCTTGGCGCGATCTTGTTCGAATTCTTCCCGACCAGGAACCGGCGGAAAATCAGGCAACTGGAACGCTTGATTCAGTTGGTCGATCACGCGGATACGCCGGGCCAACTCCATCAGACGCCGCTGATAGGTATCCTGTTCGTTCACCGACAGGGACGAAGCCTTTTCGATTTCCCCTTGGAATTTCTCGAGTTTCGGGATGATTTCCAAGATCGAATAGCGATGCTTGGGAACTCGCTTCAGGTCGAAGAAATCGACCAGTTGCTGCATGTCGATGTAGAGAATCTTGTGCTTGGCAGCCGCCGGCGGATTCGCCATCACGTCCAGCAACCATTGAGTCGCAGAGATCTTCTTGCCATCGTCACTGGTGAACTCTTCGCGATCGGTGATGATTCGCAACTTGCTGCGGGCCAGAGCGTCGATCGGTTTCAATCGCCCATCAGCCACGATAGGAATGCGGCCAAACTTTTCGAAGTCAAAGGTGGAAGGAGTTTTGTGCGCCGGAATGCGTGCGTTCCCCAGCAGCCAGACCGCAAACACGGCAGTCACGACGAGCGGCAATGCCCAGCTCGCGAAGCCTGAACCGGGCACAGTTCGTACCTCGTAGGGGCGTTTGCCCGACTTCGATTGTGTCACCACGGGCTGCACTGCCGGCAGCCTGGTTTGCGAGGCCCGGCGGCGCAGGAAACGCAGCAACGTCAGCGAAAACTGGTACAGCATTCCGACGACGACAATCATGCACGAGACGTACGGAATCATCCAGCCGGTGTTGCTGACAACCTGCAGAATGGTCATCTTCTTGTTGGAGATGGGGTCCATGCTCCATTCGGATTGATAGAACGTTTCGCCGCGATAACGGAGCGGGTTGTTCATCCAGATCCGCGCTTCACGTTCCTCTTTGCGTTCCGGGTCAAAGATCGTCACTTGCGAAGTGAAGTCCTTGGCGACAGTGGTCCCGGGATAGGTGTCGTGGCGGAATTCGTTGAGCCGAATCGTGTAAGGCCGATAGATGTGCTCGAACCGCATCAGGAAGCTGTATGGCTTGCCATCGACGGTGATCGTTTCGGGGATCTCCAGACGAGGATGCAGCGACACAGCCGTCAGATAGGTCCCGAGGACTTCCGTGCTGTTTTTCTTCTTCAGGCGAACGAACGCTGCGGGGTGATCGACTTCACCTGAACCATCGACACCATTCACTGGCGGCTTCTCATTGATGGTCCGACGCAAACCGGTTCCGGCCGTGGCAAACGTCTTTTCACCCGGCTTCAGATCGCGCATGCCGGCGTTGACATAGTAGCTGAGAACCTCAATGTCAAACGGCAGATCGGAGTGCTTAATCGTCTGGCCGACCTGCAGGAAATTCCGCGGAATGGCGACCACTTTATCTTGCTTCGCATCCGAGGCATCGATGACGGCTAGTTCGGGAGTCCGCGTATCGGCCGAATGATTTTCGATCTCACCTTCGACGATATACATCTGCGATTCTTTAGCCCGCACGGTCACCAGCAATTCGGCGAACATCATCAAGCCGACGCCACCGTGCAGCAACACGATTCCCGCGCGCTTGTTGAACGCCAGCACGCAACCAATGAGTAGGATCACACCCGCCAGCGTGGCCTGGATCAACTGCCACAGAATGCGCATCGAATCATCGCCCAACTTCACATTGTCGTTCTCGTAGAACAACCAGGCGGTCAGCAACCCCAGCCCGACGCAACCCGTCTGCAACAGCAGGCGCTCGAGATTGTTCAACCGAGAAGCAATGAAAACTCCCCCCACGCTCAAACCGGCCAAACCGAACTTCATCATCCACCAGAGCGTACCCCAGTTGAAGAACGGTTCTCCCTGGATGCCATCCGGGTTCGAGCCACCGGTAATCACGAGGTAGGTCGCCACGCAACCGAGACCAATGACACCCCAGCCGGCATACAACCGCGACCCCTTGGACTGGACCGTAAACCGCAACAGATGCGCGGCGGCCAGGTTGAGAGCCATCAGGAATCCGATCAGGAATCCGCCCGGAAAATAGAAGCCCTGTAGCGGAGCCCCTTTACCGGGAAAATCCATGAAGAACGGCTGCCACTCTTTCGACACCAAACCGGGAATCCACGCGGGCGGAAAGAAAATCTTGAACTCGATCCAGGCGAACCAGGATCGGAAATAAACATCCATCACCTGCCAGATGCCAAGGCGCGTCTGCACCAGGGTCCCGGCAAACACCAGAAAGACCGACAGCGCAAACAGAATCACAGTCAGCTTCATCGAGGCCAATGGCTTCAGAGCATCACGTACGATCTCCGGGAGCCCCAAGCTGCGGCTCTCGGGCGCAGCATCACGACGCGCTTCGGCAGCGGGAGTTTCTTCAGGCGGAGTGACATCGTCGAAAAGCGTTTCACTGGCCATAATGACCTCTGTTCTATCACTTAGCTCACTATGAGATTGGTCGCAGCGCCTGAGGTTGCAATTCCCGGGTACCGCCAAACCACCATATCCGTATTCTAAACCCGCCGAATGGGCGGAGACATTCGAATTTTTCTGTAAGAACGACCATCAAAACAGGAAACCCGCGGCCTATCGTGGATAGGGAGGGAGGGGCTATTTTTTGACCACGAATATGGCGAACAACACGAATCTTAAAGGATGATCACAGTTCCTTTGCACCGATTTTTCTGATTTCTATTCGTGTCATTTGTGTGATTCGTGGTTCACACTCCCTTGATCAACGGTATGTTGTGCTTGGCGGTCTACGGCAACCGGGATGATTTCACGAATTCTTCGAACCGCGCTTTTTCTCGTCCCGCCAATTCCGTGGGTCCCTGCAGCTTAAAGAACCACGCCGTCTCACCCTTTTTCACCATCACACCCAGAATGGTTTCCTGCTTGCCAACCAATTCGACCAGTTCGCCGGCATGACCGCTGACTTCGATCTTCTTAGTCGTTTTCGCCAGTTCATCCGCAGCCACCGGGGACAACCCCACCTGCCCGCGCCAACGGTTCACATTGGAGAGCAGATCATTCGAATCGGCCGGAAAGGCAAACACCGAAACATCCGCGGTCAGGTCACCTTCAGCCACAGCGAGAGACGCCTTCCGCATCGAACTGGCCTTACCCGGCGTCCAACCTTTGGGTGTCGTAAATTCGAAATCGGCACCACCAGCCTCGGGAGCGGCCGGCTTCTCCTTAGGAACTGCGGCAGGAGGCTGCCCTCCGGAAAACGGTCCCATCCCGGCCCCCATGCCGCCTGATTGGGAAGCCTCGCCGACGAAGTTGACCATGTAGGCCTTACCCCCGTCGACTTTCACCTCTGTCGTAATCTTAGAGACATCGGCCTTATCAATCGGGTCCAAACTCAACTGGCCGCGCCAACGAGTCAGATTGGCTTGCAGATAGGCATCATCCACCCCTTGCGGAGCATCCAGCCGAGTCACCGCCAACTCAAACGGCTTTTCCTTACCGCTGGGAATGTGATAGGTCGTGAACCGGAATTGGCCGCCATCGACCTTCTTCCAAGCGTCGGGCGCAGTCCATTCGACCTTCTTGTCCTTGATCTTAACCGTCTTGGTGAAGGCCAGGAAATCAGGCTCGAGCTTGGCGATTTCTTCGTCCGGCCCCTGCAGCTTGAAGAACCAGGCTTCCTTGTCGTTGGGGATGATGGCCCCCAGCATGCGCTGCAGCAGGATCTGCGGGGCCGAGCGGTGCGGAACGCTGTAAGTGCGAATCTCGTCAGGCTTCTTGCAGCCACTCAGCAGAGTGACCTGCAGGCAGACGAACCCCATCAGCACGGAAGTACAAACAACACGAAATCGAGAATCGAGCCGGGTGGCAACCATATTGTTCCTGCGCGTGGATTCGTCACCAATGGCCAATGCCAAATACAGCTCGCCGGTTACCAGACCAGTCAGTAACCAGACCAATCGGTGCCGAGTTGAGTCGTCTCGTGCCTCTAGGCAAGGCCAATCCGGGCGGGACACCGTCAACGGCGGGAGGTTCTCGCAAACCAAACCATTCACGGCGCGTACAACAGGCGGGCTAGACCCCAATTATAGCCAGCCCGTTTGGCGAAAGTACATCCTGACTACCGGTAATATGCACATAAATTCAGTGCTCCACTGGGACCCTTACGTCATTATGTGGAATTTGGTTGGCGGCAATTCTCGATGGTTAAGGTCTTCCAGAATTATCTCACGCAAAGGCGCCAAGACGCAAAGGAAGAAGATTTTGGCACGAGGCAGCGCTGAAACTTTGCGCCTTGGCGCCTTTGCGTGAGACTATTCCCCATTCCCAAAAGGATCTCTCACTTCTCATGTGGCCGACTTCGATGCCTCATGCAATTGCACGACGACTCCATCCAGAAAAGTCGCCAGCTTGCCGGCCGCCTTGATCGCGTGGTCGCGCATCTTCCACATGTCGGTGGCGCTGCCTGGACGCTTCCAGAGAGCCCCCAGAGCAGCCCCAATCCGTACCGCCCCGGTCGCTCCCACTACCGAGAGAATCTCCGGCGGCAAATCGGCAGTCAGATCGTCGCTGATGACTCGGACCGCCATGAAACGCACTTTGGCATCACGACACACCTGCGCCACCGCGAGACTTTCCAGATCGACCGCCAGGGCGTCGTACTTGGCCCCCAGTTCCCGTTTCTCATCCACCGTCCGGACAATATGGTCGGCCGTGAGAAACTTCCCGACAAACAGCCCACCCGGCGGGTCAGATTGCATCTTGAGATCGAGAAACAACTGCTGTCCGTGCACATCGCAAATCGCATTGGCAATGACGATATCACCGAACTTCAAATCGGCATGCAACGCTCCCGAAAAACCCACCGACAACACAAATGCGGGTGAATGAGCATCAATCAGGGCCTGCGTCGCGGTACGGGCGCGGGCAAACCCCATGCCGCCTTCCACACACGCGATCTTGATCCGATCGTACTTCCCACCGCGAAACGTGAGATCATTCCCCTTGTACTTCCGGACCTTCTCGCACCGGTCCATGAAGGCCGAGATCTCAATCGGCAGCGCAGCCACCAGACCGATATCGGCATGTGCGAGGTCAGGAGGCGTGTCGGTCATGGGCGATCTCAAAAGCAGGGCAAAAAACTCGATCTGGCAGGCGTGGCGGTCAATTCGACCAACTTACTTTTACAGCAGCCAGCGGCAAAAGTCACGAGTGGCCTGAAATGGAGGATGCGCGGCCAACACGAGGAATCGCGGGTAGCCGCCAAAAGTTCGGAACCGATTCACTCCACAAATTCCTGATGTCCTGCCCCCCTCGCCCTGGTACTCCGGGGAGAGGGGATAGGGGTGAGGGGCACGATTGGTTTGCGACGCACAGTTCTGAGATTAA
>JAKFVC010000345.1 GCA_021732415.1 Planctomycetaceae bacterium | reverse complement strand
GATAATACATCCAGTCTCCGACGTTCTTTCTGACTCAGACGCAACTTGCCCATCGGTCCCTCAGAAACGTCACCATTGTGACATTTCTAATAAGGACGCGATGTGACATTTCTAAAGAGGACTGACAGACCAGATCAGGGGTCGGGTCTACGATTTTTCGAAATTGGCTTTTTGACAGAAAAATGAGACGACAGAAAAATGAAGACGAGATTTGCGATGGGACCGGCTGGTCCCCATCTTTCTGTCGTCACATCTTTCTGTCAAAAAGCGATCTAGACGATTGCCCGAATTCTGGCAAATTCGGCTACAAATCCGCGCATAAAAACAGCCCGGCTGCCTAAGAGCAACCGGGCTGCAAATAACTCTGTTCTAAACACCGCTCAAGCCGGCAAAACTAATTGCTAACTTTGGCCGGTTCACGCTTGGGAGCGACTCGCGGCTGGCTGGCTCGTTGTTCGCGATCCATCAAATACAACACGGCCGGGCTGGCCACGTAAATCGTACTGTAGCAACCGACGATCGTACCGATCAGCATCGCATAGGCGAACCCGTGAATGCCTTCGCCACCCCCAAAATAAAGAATGGCCACGGTGATAAACACGGTACCTGCAGTCAAGATCGTACGAGACAAGCATTCATTGACCGCCTGATTGACCATTTCTCTAGTAAACAGCGGATTCTTGCCGCGGATTTCACGGAGACGGTCGAAGATCACGATCGTGTCATTCAACGAGTAACCGACGATCGTCAAGAAGGCGGCAATCATCGTCAGGTTGATCTTGAAGTCCGAAATCATCAACAGCGACGCGATCGGAGTATTGCTGATCGCCGCGGCCATACAGACCATGCCCAGCGTGGCCAACACGTCATGCACCAGAGCCAGCACGGCTGCCAGGCCAAAGTAAATGTTCTCGAACCGGAACCAGATATAGGCCACGATCATCACGAGACTGGCCAACATCGCCAGGATCGCGGACATCTTGGTGTCACCGGCCACCTGGCTCTCGAAGTTGTTGACTTCGTCGAAGACCGGCGTGTTGTCGAGAGACTTGGCAATCGAAGCGACCACCGTCTTGGCATCGTCAGCCGAGACATCCTTCGTCAGCTTCAACAGAATCTGCTTCACTTCGCCAACCGGCTTGTCTCCTTCTGCCTTTTCCAGACTCGAAACGGCTACCAGGTTCTTGGTCTGGTCTTCCGTCCCGTATTTCAATTCCGTCTTGGCATCGGGCTTCTTGATCTTCGCCAGCTCTTCCCGAGCATACCGCGAAGCCGTATCAAGCCGCGTCGGAGCCGTGAAGACCAGTTCGACCTGATGTCCCCCCGCAAACGGATCGATGTCATCCTCGACCACGGGCTTGGCATCGGGAGCATCGGGCTTGTCGGCAGCCTTCACGGCCGGCTTGGTCTCGGGAATCGCCTGCAGCTCGCCCGGCTTCACGTGAACCTTAACGAGTTTATTGCCAAATGTCTCACTGATCACCTTCACGACCTGGTCCTGGTCCTGATTCGTCGTTCGCATCCGGAACGTCTTGCCGTCGCGCGACGTATCGGCACTCGACAATTGTTCGAGCGAAATATCGGACTGGAAGGCTTTCGTCAGTTGATCCCGAACTTCATCAGATTTCTGCGTCTCGTTAAACCGCATGGTGATCATCGTACCACCATTAAAGTCGATGTCGTAATTCGTCCCTCCGCGTATCGCAAAGGTCAGTAACCCGGCACCGATCAGCACCAATGAGCCGATCGCACAGATCGTCTGTTTGCTGACAAAATCGAAATGCGTCACACCGAACAGGCTCAGCATCTTGAAACGCGGCAACCAGCGTTTGCGTTCGATGATCTCCAGCATCAAGCGATTGACGGTGAGTGCCGTATACATACTGATCGCCAGACCGACGAACAGGGTCACGGCGAAACCCTTCACTTGATCGGTACCAATCAGGTACAGAATCACGGCGGTCAGCAGCGTGGTGATGTTGGAGTCAAAAATGGAGGAGAAGGCTTTTCCGAAGCCGTTCTGAATGGCCATCCGCATGCTGGAACCACGTTCCATTTCTTCACGCATACGTTCGTAGATCAGCACGTTCGCATCGACGGCCATACCCATCGTCAGCACGATACCGGCCAGACCTGGCAGGGTGAACGTCGCGTCGATGAAGGCCATACAGCCCATCAACAGCAACAGGTTCATCATCAAGCAGATGTCGGCGACAAGTCCCAGCCACATGTAGTAAATCAGCATGAACGCCAGCACGCCGGCCGTCGACAGAAACAACGCGAAAAAACCCTTGCGTTGCACGTCCACACCCAGCAGCGGGCTGATCGAGTTTTCGCTGATCGGGTCTTTCCTCAAGGGGACTTCCAAAGCACCCGCGTTGAGGATATTGACGATCCGTTCGACTTCAGGAGCGGTGTAGCGTCCGGTAATCTGGCCTTCACCACCGATCGCTTCACGAATGTTGGGGGCAGTCTGCACCTTGTCGTCCAGCAACACGGCCAGCTTGTATTCCTTGCCGTTCGCCATCGGCGTGTGAGCCGACGTCAGAGCACGGAAGCGGGTCCCGCCGACGGCATTCAAGGAGAAGTGCACACAGGGATTGCCGCGATCGTCCATCGACGGAGTGGCTCGCTGCAGATATTCGCCCGTCACGCGTCGCTTGGCGTCACGCTCGAAGACACACAGGACTTCCTGAAAACCTTCAGGCTGCCCCTTGATCTGCCGCAGGACGATTTCCCCGTTGCCTGGCAGGGCTTCCGCATCCAGTTCGTGGTTCGGAACTTCCTTGGTCGTGTTGTCAGGTTGAGCTACCGTCAAAGGGGCCACTGCCCGCCAGCCAGCGATCACGCGGCCGTTATCCCGCAGATCATCTTTTACCAGCATCGCCCGACTGATCAGACTTTTGTGGGAATCATTCAATCGTGTTGCCAGAATCGCGAATTCCAGCTTACCCACCGAGGTAATCGCAGCCTTGATGGCCTTCACCTCTTCGGGTGTGGCCTTCGGAATAATAATTTCGATCTGATTCTTGCCGACCTGACGAATCGCCAGTTCCTGCGTGCCGGTCGGATCGACACGGCGGCGAATGGCACCCACCATGCGGCCGACAGTCCCGGAATCCTTGGGCTGTCCGTTCAATTCGTAAACCAGGTTCGTACCACCGGCCAGGTCAATACCGAACGACAAGGTATCGATCACCGGCTTCTTGTCGACGATCACCGTGTTGATAAACGGGCTGAGAGCCAGTCCGATCGTGAACAGCACAACTCCGAGCTTAACGCTCAGGTCGCGCAGGCGCAGCAGGTTGGCAATCAGATAGCCCCCGCCAAACGACACCACGATCACGAGGACAAACAATAGCAACTTCAACGTAATCGGATCAAAGCTCATGTAATTCTGTTCCTTACCAGGAAGCGGCCCTACGCGACGATCAAGTTGTATGAGAAGTCAACGGCACTGGGGAAAACACGCAATTGACGGCTGGCGTGCTTCGGCTGGAGTACCCGTCAACACATAGTCTGGAAACGGTCTGCTGCAGGAGCAGGTCAGGCCGGAGGTGAGGCTTCCGTAGTCGGGGCATCCCCGTAGAAGCCTTCAATTGATTGCCGAAACACGCGGATTTTCGCATTGTCATCCACCTTCAGCGTGACCTCTTTCCCATCGGCAGAGATATTCGCAATCGTGCCGATAATCCCGGACGAGGTATAGACGCGGTCATTCTTTTTCATCGCCGCCAATTGTGCTTTCCGCTGTTTGCTATCTTTCGATTTCGGCAGCACAATCATGACGAAGAACATCACCGCGATCAAAATAAACGGAGCCATCTGCAGAAATGGATCGGCCGGAGCCCCCGCCGGATCCGCTGCAAAGATGACCATCAAACCCAACCACGACATCATCGCTTACGCCTTTCGGAAACGAATACGGTTAACCTAACCATTCGCTCCCACACTACGATTCTTGATGTTCCGATCGCAAATAACTCGATCGGCCCTAACGTATCTACCTGCCAGACAATAACTTCCAGCCAATTCGTCTGGTCGAAAATCCGGACAGCACGCCGCACACTGGGACATCTTGGCCCCAATTTTGCAAGGGGTCATCTTAGTTGGCTGTTTCCCATTGGGCAAGGCGAACCGCCCGAAACTCCGCCATTCGCCCCTCCTGCACAGCCAGCCGCATATCACGCACCAAGTTCTGATAGAATGCGATGTTGTGGAGTGACAGCAGAATGGGCCCCAGCATCTCCTTCGCCATAAACAGATGCCGCAAATAGGCCCGCGACCACGTTTGACACACGGTGCAACTGCACTCCGGGTCCAGCGGCCCGCCGTCTCGCTGGTATTTGTGATTGCGAATTCGCAGCTGTCCCTGGCTGGTAAATGCCATCGCGTTGCGACCGTTCCGAGTCGGCATCACGCAGTCGAACAGATCAATCCCGCGCGAGACCGCCTCAACCAGATCTTGCGGCCGGCCGACCCCCATCAAATACCGCGGCTTTTCGACCGGCAGTAACGGCGTACTGAAGTCGAGCGTCTGATACATCTGCGCGGGCGATTCCCCGACACTCAGGCCACCGATCGCATATCCCGGAAATTCTAGCGGCAGCAACCCGGCCGCCGACCGTTCCCGCATTCCCTGATCGATGCCTCCCTGCACAATCCCGAACAACGCCTGATCGTCGCGCACATGCGAATCGCGGCAACGCTTCGCCCAGGCGGTCGTCCGATCCACGGCAGCACGGATGCGATCCAAGGGTGCGTCAGCGGGAGGACACTCATCCAGGCACATGATGCAATCCGCGCCCAGTTGCTCCTGAATCAGCATGGCCCGCTCGGGGGACAGTTCGAGCAGGCTGCCATCCAGATGCGAACGAAACACGACTTGCTGATCGGTCAGTTTCGATAATTTCGCCAGGCTGAACACCTGAAACCCGCCGCTGTCGGTCAGAATCGGCCCATTCCAGCCCATGAATCGGTGCAGGCCACCCATCTCGGCGACGACTTCCGATCCCGGACGCAGAGCCAGATGATACGTGTTCGACAACACCATCTGCGCGCCGGCAGCGCGCAGTTGATCGGGGGTCAGCCCTTTGACCGATGCCAAAGTCCCCACGGGCATAAAGGCCGGCGTATCCACCACACCATGCGGAGTATGCCAACGCCCCAACCGAGACGCACCGTCGGTGGCCAGCAATTCAAAACGAAAATGTGACAACAGAAAACCCTGGAACGAAAATCAAATGGAATGTCGCGCAATGCGGCAGTGTAGCGGGCAGTGGGGCAATTCGGCAAAGATAGTCGTTGGTCGTTCCGCAATTGACGATGGCCTGGCAAGCTCAGATCCCCTTCGCTGCATCATTCAGCATCCCGATGTAGAAGCTCGCCAGGCTGAAGATCGCGAAGATAATGAACCCCGCCACCAAGGCCCACACCACCCAGCCAAACGCGATCGCCAAGGCCCGCAGGCTGCGCCGCGCACTGTCTTCGAATTGCGGGCTCAGGTGCTCCAGGGTTTCCGGAACGGTGCCGGATGTCTCCGCAACGCTGACCATCTGCTCGAATTCCACGGTAAACAAGCGGGAATCGTTGACGACGGTCGAGAGATCTTCCCCCTGCTTAATCAGCGCACACATGCGGGGTATCGCTCCGATGAAGGCATAATTGGCAGTCGCCTTCAAGCTCGCTTCCAGGCTCGGAACGATCCGCATTCCCGCCTGTTGAGTCAACGCAAACGCCCAGGAAAACCGCGCGATGGCAAATGCCCGCATGCACGGCCCCAGCACGGGAATCTTCAAGAAAATCGTGTGCAGCGTCCGCTCCTGACGGAAACCACGTACGGCGAACAAGTACATCAGATACACCAGAAAAAACGCCCCGAAGGATCCGAAGAAAAAGATCGCCGCCCCCCTGGAGCCGGTCAATCCCCAGCCGAACACGTCCATCGGCTTGCTGCCAGTCGATCCCGCAATCGCGCCTAACACAAAAATCACAAAGGTGATAATGAAAATCGCGGCCACCAATTGCAGGATCGGCAAGGCAATCTGGCCAATAAAATCGCGCCGCAGACGCAGCAGATTCTCGTAATGATCGGCGAGGCTTTTCAACACTTCAGGCAGCGAACCGGTCTCGTCGGCGACCGCGACCATGTCGATGAACAGGTCCGGGAAATAATCATCCTGAGACGCAAAAGACGACCGGACATCCTCGCCCATTTTTAGTTTTTCGACGACCGCGCGCAGCCGCCGCTGGCAAGACGGCCCTCTGACATTCCGCGCCACCGTCTCCACGACCTTTACAATCGGCACACCCGAATGCAGCATGGTGGCCATCGAACGGCACATAAACGACAGCGTCTTCAGCGGAATCGTGGAACCAAACACAGAGTTGCCCTTCGGGAAATCCGGATCTCTCGGTCTGAATGCGAGAGATTCACGAACGCTAATGAGGTGCGTCCACAATCTCTGCTGAGATTATTAGAACAACTCAGGCCGCGGTGTTGTCTGAGAATCGGGAAGATCCGGTCTAAATTGTCAGTTTCCGACAAATAATGAAGACCCAGGCGAGCCGGGGACTGCTATTCTCCCGATGCTGGCGATGCAGGATCCTCAACAACTGGTTCCAGCCCAAGCTCTGCAGCCGATTTCTGTAGCGCCGCAATCACGAAATCAATGTGCTGATCCAGATCAACCCCCAAATCAGCCGCGCCATTGGTGACATCGTCACGATGCACATTCGCCGCGAATGACACTTGCTTCAACTTCTTCCGGACGCTCTTTGCTGTCAAACCTTCTAACCGCCCCGGTCGCACCAAGGCACAGGCGGTGATGAACCCGGACAACTCATCGCAGGCATACAGAACCTTATCCATCAACGACACTCGCGGACAATCAGTCAGGTAGTCCGCGTGCGACTTGATCGCGTAAATCACATCGTCCGGATAGCCCTTTTCAGCCAGGATTTTCGAGCCCTGCAGAGGATGATCGGGCGGATTCGGCCAGCGTTCATAATCAAAATCATGCAGCAGTCCGACGGTTCCCCACTTCTCTTCATCGGCCCCGTAATGGCGAGCGTAGGCCCGCATCGCCGCCTCGACCGACAGCATATGTTTGACCAGACCTTCATTCTTCGTATATTCACGAACCAAGGCGAGATCATCCGCTCGAGACATCTTTTCGATTCCTCGTCGTAGCCGTGGGAATTTACCCGTGTTGATAGCGCAGTCGCCCACGCTCTGGCGAGCGTGGCTACATCGTTCGCTCCATCACCCTAAAACGATGTCTGCATACGTACTTTCCACGATAGCAAACAACTCCCCCTGCTCTGCGGCGGGCACCTGGAATTTGTCGAGTGTCGTCCGGAAATCTTCCATGAACGCGTCCCACTCACCGGCTGTGATTTTGAGATGTTCGTGCGATTCCCGCATCGATTTGCCGGTGTATTTTTGCGGTCCACCGGTCGCCCAGCCCACCATTTCTGTCACGAGATACTTGAACCCGGCCTTGGGCACTTTGTGGTGCGCCTCGTCCACCAGCGGATTCGCGTTCAAGCGGGGATCCACCATGATCCGCTCGACAAAGTCGTCGACCACCGCAGCGATGGCGTAGATGCCTCCGAGACGCTCGTACAAAGAAGGTTGGCCCGCAGTTGTCATGTTTGCTTCCTGTTTTTGAAAAATGGCCGCCAGACTCGTGAGCGGTACGGCTAGCGACATCATGGGAGGGTGAGGCTCCCGCCGAACCGCATAGTCTGGCGAAGGCCGAAAGACGCTTGTGGTTCGGCAGGAGCCTCACCCTCCCATCGCCCCGGATCAGAACTCATCACTCCGGCGTCCGAGTCAAATCCGCCTTCCGGTTCGTAGGCCAATAATACAAAATTCCTGCCGCGCCGCATTCTCCCACCAGCCAGATAAACCGCGACAATACAGTCGCCACCAAAGCCAGTGGGCCGAGTTCCGGTTCAAGGACTTCCATCAACACCCATTCGCGAACACCCAGCCCTCCCGGCGAGAACAAGGCGGCAAACCCCAGCACAATGGACAATGCCGTCGCGGCCGTCCAGCGCGGCCAGTCGCTCCAACTGATCGGGTCGGACGAGAGCGCCTGCACGGTGCAGCCCATGCTCAAGCCATGAATCCACCAGCCGATGATCAGCAGCAGGAACGCCAGCAAGGTGGGCTGCCGAGACCAGGCTTGGTAAGCCCCCCCTGCCCCATCGAGCTTGACCATCTTCTTCAAGATGCGATGAAACAGCTGCGACATGACTCGGATACCACACAGGCAGCCAATCAGAACCAAAATGGAAATCACCTCGGGACGAGCCATCCCGGCCGGCAACCAAGTCAGAAACTGATTCAACGTCTGCGGAGGCACAGCAAACGGCAATAAGGCCGCACCAACGGCAGCACCCGCGGCCATCGAAGCCAAGGTCTCGTAGCCGGCGGAGAGTGCTCCGGGAACAAAGGGGACTCCGTGCGATTGCAACATGCCGGCCCGGATAAAGATGACTCCCGCTTTGCCCGGGACGTATTTCCCCAAGTGCCCGCAAAAGTAAGCTTTGGTCACCTCGAACCACGATATCGGCCCGGCCACTTCGCGTAACAATTCGCGCCAAAACCAGACTGACGGCAACCACCCCGCGACATACAACAGTGTCGCCAGTAGCAGCCAGCCGGGGCGAATGGTAATGTGCGCCCAATCAACCTGCCGCCCCAACTTCAAGCCTTGGACCAGCACCGCCGCAAATACGGTCAGCAGCAACAGCCATTTCGCAGCGTACCACAGGCGACGGCGGGAAGCAGAGTTGGACGGCATCGAGCTAACATTCCAGGGGGGAATCTGGCAATTCAAAGGCGGATAACGTTAAGCTGGCGTGAACACATTTACTCAAAGTTTGTTTGAAGTGCCGAATTTCGGGAGGGCTAGGCTCCCGCCGAGCCTAGAACGACCGCAGGTCGGCGACCGCCGGAGGCTGTATTCGATGCCTCCGGCGGTCGCCGAGCTAAAGCTCGTATTAGGCTCGGCAGGAGCCTCGCCCTCCCATTGGCCCGGTCCCGCAAATGCACGAAGTTACTAAAGTGAAACTGCTCTACCCGAGCGGCCTCAAGTTAGCCGATCGCAGAATCTCGACCAAGGGCGACGTCTGGGGATTTTTTTGATCCCAGTCAGCTCCGTTTCCGTTACGGATCATTACCGATGCCTCCCAAAGCGAAAAAAACACCTGAACGCCCCGAACCAAAGACCTCACCGGCGATGGTTCGAGAACTCGCCCCGCCGACAGTACTGTGGGTTCGCATCGTCATCCTGGTGGTCATGCTGCTGCCGTTGTGCTTTATCCCGGGGCTGCCATTGATCGGCCGACTCTTGTCGTGTGTCATGCCGCTGATCCTTACCGGCACCTACCGCATTTCAAAAATCATCGAGACGCAGTTCGAAACGCGCTTCTTCTTTGCCTTCATTCCCTTCCCGATGCAGAAGTGCAAGCTGGCGATCGTGGGCAGCATTGAAACAACCTACGGGACCGCTCAAGCGGGAATGTGGACTGTCATCATGTTCGGTCCGCTGCAACTCATTTTGAGCTGGGTTTTCGACTACCTGATCCCGGCACTGGGTGGCCCGTACGAAATTTGGCTGGTGACAGCCAAGGGCCGAGAAATCAAAGCCTGGCAAGGCTACAATCAGGATTACTTTGATACGAACCTGAAGTTGCTGCAGGACCACACGACCGCGGAATTGAAGACACGCGCCGGGGCCTAGGAGTTAACTACGCGTACCCC
>JAKFVC010000284.1 GCA_021732415.1 Planctomycetaceae bacterium | reverse complement strand
GGGGGTGAGGGGCACGATTAATCGGCGACGCGGAGTCCATGGCCTCCAAGAAATTGACGCATTTGAACATTCAATCGAACGACGCTCGAAATGCCCCTCACCCCCGACCCCTCTCCCCGGAGTACCAGGGCGAGGGGAGCGAGAATCATTCTTATTTTGACTCGTAAATCACCCCGGGTGGATTTGTCGAGCGGCCTGGCGACGGGTGCGTCGACGCTAGCAGCGTCGGCCACGGTCGCGCGTCCCGCCTCGCCGTTACTTATCGCCCAATGTCCGATGAGCGGCGTTCTTCGCAGCTTGAGCACCGTCGGTGAAGCCCCAGGCGATGCAGTTGTTCTGCGGGAGTGACTTGGCCACCAGCACCACGGGGAATGCCACGCCAAACGACAGGCCGTAAGCGAGTGAGTAAATCCCCTTGTTGATCGCGGCTCCGATCTTCGGAATCACTTGCTCCACGGAGGCTCGTGCATCAGCCACACCGGATTGAACAGCATCTTTAAAACCTGCGCCAGCGGCAGGAGCGGTAGCGGCCATTGCGTCGGACATGATAACTCCAGTAACACGACTTGGCGGTGGATTGCGATCCAGGCCAAGGACATTGGGTTGTAGCCACGCTCGCCAGAGCGTGGGAAATCTGCGGTGCGGCCCGCGTTCTGGCGAACGTGGCGACACGGCGGGTTGCGATCCATCCAGAATGGCATCAGACCATAACGGCAGTCAACATCACCATGGCGGCCACCCAGCCGATTGCCATTGCAAAACCAGCGAGGAGGGATTCTGCGAACAGGGCGAAGGAGTGTCGGAAAGCGGACATGTCAGGTCTCATTTCTCTGGAAAGTGGGATCCCGTTTGTTACGGGACGCTGGGTTATGAACTGGTTGGAGCGGTTTAGCAAGTTATTTGCGGTGTGAGGGTATGAGTGATGGAGAGTGTGAGGGGCAGAAATCGCAACTGGCGTCGAAATTCAGTCTCTTCTCCGTCACTCTCATACCCTCTTACTCTCACACGCCCTAAATTCCGGTAGCATTATGCTATGTTCCTATAACCGCAGAAGACACTCTTCCGTGGTCAATTTCCGTGGTCTATTTCACATCTGGAAACCGTCGCTGCAGATCTTGGACAAACTCCTTGATCTGAATCACCCCTTCGTGATGAAATCGGGGGCAATTCCGGCTAAACCAGATTTCGATCGGACGAAACGTTTTGGGCCACATCATCACACAACCGGCGATCAACATGGGCGTGCCCACTGGTCCCGGCAATACGACTCCTGCGATACCGGCCAGGATCAGTAGCGTGGCCACTTCCGAAGGAAGTTGTCCCAGCAGTTCCACGCCGTTTGCACTGCTGGGGCTCGGAGTTTCCCCTGCACATTCTTCGGCATTTCGCTGATTGTTACATTCCTCAGAATTTACCGGGGCCGACGATTCCGTTTCTGACGATGGTGTGGCCGTCGTCGGTTCGGGCATCTCGAGTACGGTCTGATCTACAAGCATAAAGGCATTCTCGAAAAAGAATTCCAAAACCCATCTAAGGGGTGTTTGTCTCGTGGTCATCGGTGCCGGGGAGCACCATCGATTTGGCCGCTTGCTTCAACCGTGCATCACGACGATTCGCAGCTCGGCGTCGTGCTGGCTTGAGTCGCTCCTCCTCCACAACCACCGCTTCCACGACCACGGCTTCCTTAATCACAGCCTCAACGACCGGACTTGCCGCAATGGGCAGGCTGGGAATGACGAGTGGCTCGACGACTTCGACGGTGAGCGCCAGGGGGGCGATCACCGGTTTCAGATCCGCTACTTCTTCGATTTCTTCTTCCGGTGCCGGCATCAGGATCTCATTTGCAACCGGCACCTTTCGCACGCGGCGTGAAGCCAGCAGGCGGCTCGAGTGCCGCATATGCCGGCCATACAACGCACCGGCCGCCAGGGCCCCGATGTTGGTCAGGACGACGACATGCAGGCTGGTCAGACCCACCAGGAACGCACCAGAAATGGCCAGCGTATTGCAGGCCACAACCACGGCCCAGGCATTGCGGCCGGGAGCCGTCGTCTCATGCAGGACTCGCAGTAGTGATTCCAGGCGTTGCGGCTGTGCGTGCAGGGCGATCAGGTCCGCGTGTTGAGCACTCACGCCCGATTCAGGAGTGAACGAGATCCGGATGACCTCGTCTTCCATGAATTGGTCCAGGATGTGATGGCAGGCCACCACGGCGATGCGAGCACCGGTCGCGGTGAGTTCGTCGATATACTCCAGGCAATCGTCTTCCGAGCCGGCAATCTCGTGGACGTCAACCGTCCGCGAGGCGACCGTCACTGGCGTACGAGTGACATGGAGGGCCTCGCTTTCAGCACCTTCGTGGTCGCGGTGAGCGATCACGATCGTCTTGATTTTTCCCAGCTCGTGCAGAGCGTCGGGGCTGTTGACCAGCCAGCCTTCGTGCAGGAGATGGCTGACCCCACTGAGCGTCCCAAAGCGTTCCGTCAGTGAGGGACCCGTGGCGAAGTCAGGCCGCAGCACAGCCGCCAGAGTGGGCAGGCCGCCCACCATGAACGCCGCTGTCCCAGTGATAAACGTGTAAGGCACAAATCGCGAAGCCAGGGCTTTCCCACGGGTCGTCGGGCCACCGCGGCCGGCCGTCTTGCCGATGACCGAACGGACTGTCCGTCGAATCGTGGCCAGACGAGTGTCTCCATCCACCGCGACGACTTCCACCCGCATCTGGCCGCTGACCATCACACAGCCAGCGAAGACGTGATCTCCGCGGGAGCGATGTGCGATGTCCGTAACGCCGCGGACGCGGTGTTCGTCGAAGTCACCTTCCCCTTCGACCACAATTCCGTCGAAGGGCAGGGCGACACCGACCGGAACGTTGACGATCATCCCCGGGGTAAGCCGAGATTCCGGACGCCTGTCCGCATCGTCAGTGGAGTCCCCATTCAAAAATTGTTCGGGCAGTTCTTGATCCAGCGTCAGTTCACGCACCACTTGTCGTAAGCGGTAACTGGACCAGCAATGCCAACTCGTCACTGACGCCTGCATGAGTGCCGCCGCCAGATAAGCTCCACTGGCCAGCGTCGTGCCCATGATGACGGTGTAGAGAGCCGGCACGCCCCATTTTAATGTGGTCAGTTCCACCAACCCGCGTCCGAGTGTCGGTAGGTTGAATCCGACCAGGGCGATCGCCGTGGCCGTCGACAGACCCGGGACGAAGAATTCTGTCGCGACTGCCAGACCCAGGCAGGTTCCCGCGGCAATCCAGTAGCTCGCGGGAGGACCGGCCAGCAAGGCGTCGAAATCGTCCTTGCCGTTGATAATCATTTCCAGGCGAGCCAGCAGCTTCGCAGCCGTGTGCGTGCCAGGTTGATAGAGAATCAATACGGAACCGGTGGCACTCGACGCTGAGACGTACGAGACTCCCGCAACTGCTGCGAGAGCCGCGTCGACTCGGATGGCAAGGTCTGGATTCTTACGCAACAACGGATGTCGCATTCGGACGCGACCGGGGATCGCATGCACAATGATTCCGGCGGTGATCCCGGATTCACATTTTTGAATCTCGACTTGCTTGCAGGCCGCGTAAGCTTCACCGACCAGATGATGTGGTGCGGCCGACTGACGGAGACTGACAGCGATCGTTCGCAGCTCGACCGAGCCGCTCCCGCTGGCTGCGATCTGGCCTTTGCTGGCTGGTGCCAGGTGCATTGTAGCCGTGCCCCGCGTGCGATCGATCGCGACCGATTCCACGCACGGAGCCGACAACAATCGCCCGACCAGTTCGCGACCTTCGCTCCAGGAACTGTCCTGCGCCAGCGCGGCAGTGCGGAGCACGACCGTTCTGGATTTCAGGTCAATCTGGAGTGGTGATGGTTGCGACATGGATTTGCAGCGTTTGGCTGTCCTTTGACTGATATTTTAACAAGTTTTAGGCGAGCCGGGTGCCGTGAGGCCCCGGACCGGGAGTGACGCTGCGTTCTCAGTCCGGGGCCTTACGGCACCCGGCTCGCTTGGTTAATCGGCGAGGCGGTGTCCGAAGAATCTCAACGCCGTTGCTGGGCGTTGAGATTCTTCGCATGCACCGGAGATTAGACAGCCTGCAGCTGGCGTTTCTCAGTATGCACTGCCGGCCGCACATGACTGTGCTGCTGCAATGCCAGAGCGTTCGCCAGATCGGTTTCGGCCTGCTTGCGTTTTTGCTCGTCGGCGATTCGCTTGAGCGGCAACATGCCGTTCGCGAGAGCCGCCAGAGCCGCTACGTTGTTGGTCAAAACCGAGGCCATAATGCCGAAGCCCATCGTGAAGGCACCCAGGATGCACAAAGCATTCGGAGCCAGGATGAGGTACCAGCTACGCTTGATGTTGCTGTCCAGGCTCATGGCGACATCGCGCAGTTCGCACAGGCGATGCAGGCTTTCTTCCATGAACACGATCTGGGCGGTATCAGTCGCGATCGACGAGGCACCTCGCAGAGAGATCGAGACGTTGGCCTTCTTGAGAGCGATCGAATCGTTGATTCCATCACCGACGAAGCAGACCTTCTTACCTTGCTTCTGCAGACGTTCGACGTATTCCGCCTTATCACCCGGCAAGACACCGGCGAAGTATTCATCCATTCCCAAAGCCATAGCCAGCTTGCGGGTGGGAGCTTCGTGGTCGCCCGAGATAATCGCGATATGCTTGATTCCGCGAGCCCGCAGACCGGCGATGATTTCCACCACTTCCGGACGTTGAGCGGCACACAATTCGATGACACCGGCAAACTTACGGTCGATGGCAGCCATGACCAGCGTATTGCCTTCATGGTGAGCATCGGCGACAAACGCATCCATCTCAGCGGGTAGTTCGATCCCTTCCATCTTCAGATAGCGAATGCTGCCGACCATCACCTGGTGACCGTCGATCTGGGCATCGATACCGTATCCGACCTTGTACTCCGAATCATCGATCGGCAACATCGGCATGCCGGTCTCTTCGAATTCCATCACGATGGCTTTGGCGATGGGATGAGCGAACCGCTGTTCGGCGGCTGCGACGAGTTGCAGCAGGCGTTCCTTGCTATGACCGTTGAAACCAACGATGCGGCCGACTTCCGGACGTTCGCGGGTCAGGGTACCGGTCTTGTCGAACAGGACGGTGTCGATTTCGTTCATCAGATCGAGAGCCCGGCCGTCCTTGACCAGGATGCCCTTGTGAGCACACAAAGCCAACGAGGTGAGCATTCCCAGCGGGGCAGCCATCCGGATGCCGGTGCCGAAGTCGCTGTTCAACACGGCGACGGCGCCTTGGGGTCCCAGCGTCGCCATGGCTACGGCGGCGATTCCCAGGGTGGGGACGACGCACTTGTCAGCCATCTTCTCACCCTTGTTCTGGCTCTCCAGCTTGTATCCAGCCGAATCGTTCAGAATCTGAGCAATTTTGGCTGACGCCGTGTCGCAACCCGCGGTTTCGACTTCGATGAACGCCTTGCCGGCGACCACCAGGGTCGAAGCGAAGACGCGATCACCGACAGCCTTTTCGGACGGGGTCGATTCGCCCGTCAACGCGTGCTGGTCGATCATGGCCATGCCTTCTTTCAGCACGCCGTCCACCGGGACTGCGTCACCGGTGTGGATGACGATCGTGTCACCCTTGTTCAATTCTTCCATCGGCGTTTCGACTTCTTCGCCGTTCTTCCAGAGTCGGACGAACTGCGCCTGCTTGCCGAACGCCTGAACTAGCAATCGCTTCGAATCGTCCTGAGTCTTCTTGACCAGCATGCGGCCGAAGCTCAAGCAGAGGCACAAGACTGAACCGGCGAAGATCTGTCCCGTGGCCAGACAGCCCGCGACGACGATCGCATCCAACACGTCCACGCCCAACCGGCGCTCGTGAACGAGCACGTTGTAGGCTTCTTTGAAGGTCGTGATGGAGGTGTAGGCAAACAACGCACCGGCCAGGGGCAGCAAAGGCAGGACCGCGTACTGAGCGAGCGCAGCCAGCGGCACCGAGGCAATGGCCAAGGGGAAGTCCAGATCGAGCGGATCCATCTTCTCGGGCACTTCCGCCCGGGCAACGGCCTTGTCGAGAATCAACAGGACCTGATCCTTACGCAGCTTCTTCGAATCGTAGTTGATCAGCAACGTACCGGTCGCGGGACGGGCCTTGTAGTTGTCGATACCGAGGACGCTCATCAGTTCGCGTTCGACGGCCTGACAGACTTCCTTGCGACGATACAGAGCCGGGTGCTTCAAACGCAGTCTGCCGGGGAGCTCGTGAACGATTTCCCAGGAAGTCGCGTGCGTGCCGTTGCGGCCGATGCGGGTGACCCCCTTGCGATCGGGGAACAGCCGGGTGTCGAGCAACGAGACCCGCAGGCCGTCGTTGTTCAACTGGCCGGGGTAGTAGTGCTCGGCACTCGTGGGGGCATGCTTCGGCGAAGCGGGTGCAGCCTGGCCGGCATCAGCACGATGATGGCCGTTCATCTTCGCGTGACCGGATGCCGACGTCTTCGCAGTGACTTCACAGTCAGCCGATTCCGCGACCGAGGCCAGAACGGCATCAACCGGGACCGGCTTGGAAGCGTTGGCGATAGTCCGCATCCGCCGCGAGATCGCCCGCAGGAAGGGTGCCGCCGAGGCGGTGCTGTGGGTGATCTCAGCGACTGCTTCGCGTCCGGCGACGCCACCGCCACGGATGACGATGGATGCGGAGAGATCCGCCTCCAGCAGGCAGCTTAAGAAGGCCTTCGTGTTCGGGTGGTTTAAATCCGCGAACAACGTTTTGCTGATGATTTGCAAACACCCAGCCCGGGGTGTTGCCAGCGAAAACTCAGTCATGGGAACGTCCATACAAGTCAAGGGGGAAGTGAAGTTGTACGACAGAGGGAGCGCAGAATGCTGACCGCAAGCCAAATGCGGTCAGCACAATTTTCGAGCGACACATCCGTGTGCAGTTCACTGCTCCTGAGAGACCCGGAGAAGTGGCGTGTTCCCGGGTCGGCACTTGTTTCAGGTTTAGGCCATCGCTTCGGTCGGCGTGACGGCGACAGCCGCCGGTTGGCCGAGCATGTTCTCGACGGCCCGTTGAGCCGACGCACCGCCGTCGACCAGACCTTCGACGAACTGGTTGTTTTTCGGGACGTACCGTGTGAGGAAGAAGACCGGGAAGCAGACCCCATACGAGAGGGTGTAGCTGGCGGTGTAGAACAACTTGCTGCCGAAGGCCGAACTGCGGGCCGGGGCTGAGCCGCCCTGGCAGCTCTTGGCCGCATATCCACCGCCTTGTTCCAACTGGGCAGCCGCGGCTTCCATTTCGTCGGCCACATCGGACAAGAATGCTTGAGTTTCGGGCTGGGCTGCTGATTCCATAATCATCTGTCCTTTTAATTTCAAAAAGCTGGTGACCGCGGTGGAGGGGCCATGAACGGTCGACGAGTAAATTCCGCCAGTCAGCGCACTGGCCGCATAAGTTACGCAAACTCAGCAATTGGATTATCGACCCTACTGTACTGGCGTCAAAATTTCGCGATGGCAGAATTGCCGCTTTCAGACGATCTTTCGCAGGGCCCCTAGACGGACCACTATCAGGCATATGTTGTGCCAAAACGGCGTTTCCGTTACAGCATGCCTGGGACGTAAAGTTTGGCAGGCTTCTGTAACCAGATCAATAAAATTCAGATTAATTGTTCAAGAAGACCATAGAGTTTGGTGCGCGAATCAAATCGGAGGGTTTATGCTTCGGTGGACCGACGGCGATGTCGATGTAGCCGAAGTCGCTAAACCGGCCAGGTCCAGCCCCCTCATATTCGGTTGTGTTGATTTATTGTTAATCCGGATAGAATCATGTCTTCAGATGTACCTCTGCACCAGCATCACGAATTCGAGCTTGTGCATTCCGGACCGACGTATCGTCTTGGTACACACTTTGGCAAGGTTTGTCCGCCGGCGGCTCACCGCTTATGCCGACTGGCTCTGCTGACGTTGTTCACCTGGCTGCCGGTCGTGATTCTGGCATACATCAGCAGTCATTTATTTGGGCATCAGGTCGGGGTGTCGCTGCTGCGCGATCCCGAGGTGCACTGCCGGTTATTGCTGGCTCTCCCCATCTTGAGCATCGCCGAATCCTTGATTTCCGTTAGCCTTGCGGCTCAGGTGCGGCATATGATCGAGTCCGGAATTATTCCTCCCACTGAGCACGATCGTTTTATTCATGCCAAGGCTGAAGTGATTCGCCTCCGCGAGAACTTCAAGATTGAAGCTCTGTTTGGAATGATCGCCCTCGCCATCTCTCTAGTGATCAAGCTGTACTTATACGACACCGCGGCTTCGACCTGGGAACGCGAGGGAAACACCGTAACTCCGGCCGGCTGGTGGTACATGCTGGTCAGCCTGCCGGTCTTGTTCTTCCTGCTGCTCCGCGCCGCGGGGATCTTTTTCCTCTGGGGATGGTTTCTGTTCCGCATCTCGCGCATGGATTTGCAACTGACCTCAACGCATCCCGATCACGCCGGTGGGCTGGGATTCCTGGGTTGGGGCCTGGCCTGCTTCGCCCCGGTTCTGTTTTGCTTTTCCACTGTGATGTCGGCGGGGTTTGCCTATGAGATCTTCCATCGCGGTGAGTCGCTGGACAGTCTCAAGTACCACCTGCTGATTTATGTTGTTGTGGCATTGGTCATCCTGCACCTGCCGTTGCTGTCGTACTGCCTGAGGTTATCTCGCTGTCGCTTTTCAGGCCTGTTGGAATTCAGTGCTCTCGTCTGGCGCTATGATCGCGAGTTCGATGAAAAGTGGATCAAGCAACCGCAGTCAGAGAATACCGATCAACTTCTGGGATCTGCTGACGTGCAGTCACTCGCAGACATCGCGACCGCTTATGAACATGCCGAAGAAATGTGGTTGATGCCTTTGGATACCAAGGCGTTGACGGTTCTCGCCGGGTCTGCCCTGTTGCCGATGTTGCCGCTGGTCGGAACAACCATTCCCTTGGCAGAAATCGTGGCGAAACTGGGTGAGTTCCTGGTCTAATCCCGTGAGGCGTAAGCCGCACCGTAGCCCGACTCAGAGAGTCGGGCTACGGCAACACGGCGTGTTGCAAATTCTGCACAATCGTCACGACCCTCTCCTGACGGCTGACCAAGCGTAGCTCAGGTTTTGCTGTTTGGCCAATAGTTCGCGTGACAAAATTGCAAATAATCCGTTAGACTTTCAGCAATTCATTGTCCCTGAATCACTTATAGCGCAACAACCAATCGATTGCGCGGCGTGGCTGTGTGAGGGTTTCGGAGTGGGAGAGTAAGAGGGAGCAGACAATTTCGATCTTGTGGTCGAAAACTTCACCCCGTTACTCTCACAAACTCATACACTCACACAACCTCGCTCAAGCAAACGTAAAGTGAAACCGCTCCAGTCCGCTGCCTGAAAGAGTCATGATGGAAGTGTTCGTGGCGTCCGTGATCCTGCCCCGTTCCCGCGAAGCGTCCTTCGACTATCTCCGCCGGCCCGCCAATTTTCTCAAAATGCTTCCGGCGGATGCAGCAGGCAGTCTGGATGTGAAACTGCCCACCATTATGGAAGTCAGTTCACGGCTGGAGTTCAACGTCAAAGCGTGGGGCATGTCCATTGAAATCGTGCATGAAGTGACCGATGTTTCCGTGCCTGACCGAATTGCGGTGAAGCAGACCAAGGGCCCCTTCAAGGCCTGGATCCAGGAACAAACATTTTCTGATGCACCGAACGGCCAGACTCTCTTAACGAATACCATCCGGTTCCTGCCGCCCGGCGGGATGATGGGCTTCGTCGTGACGAAGAAAGTGATTCATTCCAATCTGGAACAGTGGATCAATCACGGCCAGGACTTGCTGAAGAAGGCAATGGAAGAGGATAACGGGGTTTCTGAAACTCCCGAATGAAGTCGTCGTTGACATGGCTCCCCTCGCCCTGGTACTCCGGGGAGAGGGGTCGGGGG
>JAKFVC010000169.1 GCA_021732415.1 Planctomycetaceae bacterium | reverse complement strand
GACCCCTCTCCCCGGAGTACCAGGGCGAGGGGAGCCAGATTCATTCTTATTTTGATTGGCAAATTGTCATTCAACGATTCATCCAACACGGCCGACGTCGGGCCCTCCGGGCCGAAATACTTTCATTCAGCTTCACTTTGGAAACATACTTGCCATGCAGACCCGCGTCTCTTTCCACCATCGACGGCTGATTTGCCAATTCGAATCAGCCGATGAAGAATCAGGCAATCCGACTCCTCACGACCCGAGATCTTGATATATTAAGTATCAGACCCTAAGTATCGGAATGTTTTGATGCCCGGTCAACTACGTCAGGAACGGGGTGTAACCCGCAGGTCGCGGAACGACACCAAGATTTGCCCTCCTATGGGGTGCTGCGATAGAATGATTGGTTAGAAGTTATTGACTGGCTTTGATTTCAAGCGCCCGCCCGCCTTGTTGATTGATCGCCCGGGGACAGAATTGACAGACTCGTTCGCCTCACGATGAGCTGTGTGCCTGGGGATTGATCCTGCCTAAAATCGAGTTTGCGAGCCTGCAGCGGTCCGAAAGACTGCGGGTTGCGCTCAACATTGAGACTCGTTGCCATGTCTGTCGTACCCAGCCCTGACAGCACCACACACTCCTTGTTGAAGGGGTGGCTGGAGCCGTTTGACTATGCTCCGCGGACCCGCGTCGTGTTCGGCCCTGGGACGATTCAGCAGTTGGGAAGCCTGGCCGTTGAGCAGGGTGCCCAACGTGTCCTGCTCGTGACCGACCGCGGTTTGCGGGCGGCCGGGCACATCGATCTGGCAGTCAAGATCCTGACGGATGCTCAGTTGCCGGTCACCGTGATTGACGATGTTCACAACAATCCGACCACACTGGATGTCGACCGCGGACTGGCCATCGCCAAGGCCAATGAGATCGATTTGATCGTCGGCTTGGGTGGCGGCAGCAGTATGGACTGTGCGAAGGGGATCAATTTTCTCCTCAGCAACGGTGGCAAGATGGAGGATTATTGGGGAACGGGCAAAGCCAAGTTGCCCATGTTCCCCATGATTGCGGTTCCGACGACCTCGGGAACGGGCAGTGAAGCTCAGTCGTATGCATTGATTGCACAGCCGGAAACGCACATGAAGATGGCGTGCGGAGATAAGAAGGCCGCGTGTAAGGTCGCGATTCTCGATCCGCTACTGACCCTCAGCATGCCCAAATCGGTGACGGCGGCGACGGGGATTGATGCTCTCAGTCATGCCATCGAATCGTACGTCACGACCAAGCGGAATCCGATTTCGCTGCTGTTCGGTCGCAAGTCGTGGGGCCTGTTGTCGCGCGCCTTCCCGATCGTGCTGCGCGACCCGAAGCATGCGGCCGCGCGGGGGGCCATGCTGCTGGGAGCCCACCTGGCCGGAGCCGCGATCGAGAACTCGATGTTGGGAGCGACCCATGCGTGTGCCAATCCGCTGTCGGCTCATTACGACATGGTGCATGGCATTGCGATTGGGATCATGTTGCCGCACGTGATTCGCTTCAACGCGGGGCATGTCGGGGATGCGTACGGCAAGCTGGCCGAAGTTGCTGGCTTGTGCAATGCGAGCAATCCTCACGGAGCGGAACGCCTCGCAGATTATGTCACTGAACTTGTGGAGCTCTCGGGACAACCGACGCGGTTGCGCGAGTGCAATGTCCAAACCGAGATGATCGCCAGGATGGCTGCCGAAGCCGCCAAGCAATGGACCGGGACGTTCAATCCGCGTCCGGTGTCTGTCGCGGAATTCGAGGAGTTATACACATGTGCCTGGTAGGTTCCACTCGCTTAACTCATTCCACCTGTGGTACACATTGGATGCTCTTCGGCCGTCGCTGGTGTCTGCGGGCCTTCGTGCTGGCGGCGATCACCGCGGGCGTCGCCAGTGTCCTGAACTTCTCCGCAGAGAGTTCCGCCCGCGCGGCCGAGAAAGACGCTCCTGCGGCCAAGTCCACCGAGTGGGCATCCTTTCGCAACGGGTTTGATCTCCTGGGAATCGCTCATTCCCCGTTGCCTGAAAAACTGGTCAAACTGTGGGAGTTCCCCACGGGCGAAATGGTGGTCTCAACCGCCGCGATTGTGGATGGCCGGGTCTACGTGGCCTCGTTGAGCGGGAAACTCTTCTGCCTGGATCGTAAGACCGGCAAGGAGATTTGGAGCTATCGTTCCATCACGGATCCCGATCCCAAATCTTTTGCACCCGGTTTCAAGGCCGCGCCGACTGTGACTGCGGATACCGTCTATATCGGTGATGAAGATGGCGTCTTCCACGCGGTCACTCGAGCCACCGGCAAAGTCCGCTGGACGGCCAAGTCGGGGGCCGAGATCGTCAGTGCGGCTACGTGTTACCAGGATAAAGTGCTGTTCGGCTCGCACGACAATATTCTCTACTGCCTGCACATCGCGGATGGCAAGCTGGCCTGGAAGTTCGAAACCCAGGGGCCGGTGAATTGCACTCCTGCGATCGTCGGTAATCGCACGTTTGTAACCGGCTGCGATGAGCATCTGCGGGTGATCAATATCGACTCGGGCAAGGAAGAAACCGACATCCATCTGGCGACCTATCTGATCGCCTCGCCGGCGGTCGTCAATGAGATTCTGTACGTAGGCACGTACGCCAGTGAGGTCGTTGCGGTTGATTGGCAAGCCAAGAAGAAGCTGTGGGCCTTCAAGGATCCCGATCGCGAGTTTCCCTATCATTCCTGTGCGGCGGTGACTGCGGACCGCGTGATTGTCGGGGGCCGTGACAAGCGGCTGCACTGCCTCGATCGCAAGACGGGGAAGCAGATCTGGTTTAAAGAGACCAAGGGAAAGGTGGATAGCTCGCCGGTGGTTGTCGGAAACCGAGTCTTCGTGGGCTCCGAAGACGGCAACGTCTATGGACTGAATCTGGAAGATGGCAAAGAGATCTGGAAATTCAGTGCCGGCAAAAGCATCTCCGCCTCGCCAGCCGTCGCCGAGGGCTGCTTGATTATTGGGTCCGAGACGTCGGATGGGTTTGTGTACTGTTTTGGAGCCGCGCCGAAGTAGCACGCGTATCGTGGGACGGGTCTCCAGGCCCGTCCGTCCCTCTGCGGTTTCGAGGAAATGTCTGTAAGATCGAGAAGGATGGGGAGTATGAGTGTGTGAGAGTAACGGGGTGATGGCACGCTCGGTTCATGCACGAACCCGTAATTGCCACCATGCTCACTGGCTCCGATAGGCTCGCAGAGCCGCGTCGTGCAATCCTTTGGTTGGAGTGCGATTGGCCCCGTATAATGTGTAACGTCTGATGAAATGCGACTGGACGGACGGGCCTGGAGACCCGTCCCACGATACAAATAGGCCGAATTCTCTACTCTTAGATTGAGCCGTGTTGATGACGACCGATTTACCACTTAAGACCGAAGTCGGCAGCTATTTCATCTCGAACTATCCGCCGTTTTCACTGTGGAAACGCGAGGGAACGCCCGAGATCTTGGAAGCCCTGCATCGCGAGCCTGACCGCACGGTGCCGCTGGGGCTCTACATCCATATCCCGTTCTGTCGCAAGCGGTGCAAGTTCTGCTACTTCCGCGTCTATACCGATCAAAACGCGAAGGCCATTGAGAACTACGTTCAAGCGTTGGTCAAGGAGTTTGAACTCCTCAGCGAGTGTGAAGGCGTGCAGGGTCGCAAGCTGAAGTTCGTGTACTTCGGCGGCGGGACTCCTTCGTATCTCAGCGCCAAGCAACTCCGTTCGCTACGGGATCGACTGCATGCCACTGTGTCGTGGGATGATGCTAAAGAAGTCACGTTTGAATGTGAACCGGGCACGCTGAGTCTCGAGAAGGTGCAGACGCTCAAGGAGATCGGCGTCACCCGCATCTCGCTGGGTGTGGAGAACTTCAACGATCAGATTCTTGAGGAGAACGGGCGAGCCCACCTGTCGCCGGAAATCGGCCGGGCCTACGAGTGGATCCAGCAAGTGGGATTCCCGCAGGTCAACATCGATCTGATCGCCGGGATGATCGGTGAGACGGACCAGAACTGGGCGGACTGCATCGAGAAGGCCCGGGCCATGGGGCCGAACAACATCACCATCTACCAGATGGAACTGCCTCACAACACGATCATCTCGAAGGAGATGAAGGAACTGGGCCTGGAATCTCCCATCGCCGACTGGGCCACCAAACGCCGCTGGGTCAACGAGGCGTACGAGGCCTTGGCGACCTCCGGCTATCAAGTCTCGAGCGGTAACGAGCTGGTCAAGAATCCCGAGACCGACCACTTCGTCTACCGCGACAACGTGTGGCGCGGCTGCGATCTGCTGGCGACTGGGGTGGCCTCGTTCGGGCATTTCCAGGGGATTCACTACCAGAATCTCGATCAGTTGGAGAATTACGAAGCGGCACTCAATGAGGGGCGGCTCCCCATCAACCGGGCACTCCGTCCGACGAATCATCAATTGCTGGTTCGCGAACTGGTCCTGCAGATGAAAGAAGGCCAGATCCAGGCCGAACCGTTCCGCAAGAAGTTCGGGGTGGATATCTTTCAAGAGTTCGGCGACACGTTCGACCGTCAGCAGGCCAAGGGGTATCTCAAGCGCGAGGCGTCCGGGGTGGCGTTGACTCGCAAGGGACTGCTGCAGGTTGATACGCTACTGCCCGAATACTTCGAGCCCGAACACCGCGAAGTGCGGTATACGTAGGCCCGAATATGTAGATGGTCGTCGCTTGCTCTGCGAGCGACGACCATCCCCAGCAGAGTCCGTCAGGAGGGCGTGAGTTTGAATCCGTTGGTCGAGCTAGATTCCTTAACACGGTTGTTTCCCGACGGGCTGCCTCTCACGGCCCACGTGGAACATATCCCCTCCGCGCTGACCCCCGAGCCTTACAAGTCGCTGCTGGTCCACGACAAACACATGACCGTCACCATGGAATCGTATCATGGATGTTCGGTGGATGTCCGGGTGCTGGAAGAACGGCTCGACGGGGACGATTACTGCCGCAAGATTCTGTTGCTGAAGTCGGGAACTCAAACGGTCGTCCAGTTCGGTATCGTCCGTCTGCATCTGCACTTCGTCAGCCCGGCCGTCCGCGACGAGATCCTCGCCGGCCAGATCCCGCTGGGGCGGGTCTTGATCAATCATGACGTGTTACGGCAGATCGATCTGGGGGCCATCTTGAAGATCTCGCCGGGACCAGAATTGATCGAACATTTCCAATGCCAGTCCGGCGAGATAACATACGGTCGACTGGCCACGATTTTTTGCGACCAGCGGCCGGCGATCGACTTGTTGGAGGTCTCGGCTCCGTTGCCGGTGTGAGTGATTCGTGGGACGGGTCTCCAGGCCCGTCCGTCCAACATCCGATTGGAAATTTCCACGAACTCCAACTAACGACCGGTGCGAACAAGAGTCAGACAGGTGAGCCCAGTCCCTTAACGGGCTGTTGATTTAATCGGCATGTAAACATAATTGCAGTATGCTTAATGTGAACGGTGATCCGGTTTAAGCGTTCAAACCTATGTTCAACGGGTAGCAACTGCCGCGAAAACGAAAATACGCGATTGGGACTTGATTAAATCAACTAGCCGTTAAGGGCTGGGGTTTTCCGCAATCCACTCCCTGTGCCAGAAAAAGTTGTTGGACGGACGGGCCTGGAGACCCGTCCCACGATACCTGATCAATACAAGGCCCCTCATGCCGCAACACGTTTATCACCGCCGAGTCCAGTTTGCTGAAACCGACATGGCGGGGATCGTCCATTTTTCGAACTACTATCGCTACATGGAAGAGGCCGAGCACTCGTACCTGCGCTCGATCGGTCTCAGCGTGATGATGGACATGCCCGACGGCACGGTCATCGGCTGGCCCCGCGTGAGAACCTCGTGCGTCTACGAAGCCCCCGCCCGTTTCGAAGACGAAATCGACATCCACGTCAGCGTCAGCCGTAAAGGGGTGAAGAGTCTCACCCTGGACTTCGAATTCTGGCGCGGAGAAACACGCCTCGCCCGCGGCACATTCAAAACCGTGTGCTGCATTGTGGCTCACGGCCAGCCGCTGGTCTCGATCGCCATGCCGCCGGAGATCGACGCGGTCATCATTGAATCGCCTGATGGAGCGACTCAGGAGCCGTAAGCTGGGCACTCTTGCCCGTCTCCTTGGATGGCCATGCTACTGAACTTGGCAGATTTGTCAGGTGGAGTACGCATCTCGAGGCCTTCCACCTGATTGCATTTTGTAACCACTTATTTTCAAAAGAGTTAGGGGGAGTTGCGTAGTCGCGTTTCGCGGTTTTAGAGGCGAAAAATCCAGACAGCATTCTTTCTCGCCCAATCGATAAATCAGGGATAATCGGCAAGGTCGACCTTTTCCGCAAAGTTGAAATCCCCATCTCGCCGATAGGTCGAGTGTACATATGGCGTTTGTCTGAATGGAGCGTCACCGCTCATGCTCTTGGGGGGGCCAATTGATATGCGACTCGTCATTGGATGCTGTGCATGTCTGATTTTGCTGGTCGGTTGTCGTTCATTGAATTCCACATTCCTCATGCGGAATGAAGAGAATTCGGGCTGGTCGACGGTGAAACATCTGCCCGGCGTGCCCATTACCTTAAAGGTTCCCACGCATCTCAGGCTGGCTGTCATCGAGCGGCACTTCCTGAAGGTCGATGGGAACGGCGTCCAGTACGTACCCGTGCCGGTGGTGATCCGTGATGTCAACACGGAATTCCTCAAGACCGAGAAGATCTTTACGGTCGATCTGAAACGCCCGGCAGCCGGAACGGCCAAGAGTGCGATCGAGTTCGACTCCGAAAACGATGAGCAGTACTTTAAGAAGATCACCCAGGAAATCGAGGACAAAACCATTGATGCCGTTTCCAATCTAGTGGGCAAGCTGGCTCCCAAGGGGGTCTTCGCGAACGCCTCATCGGGTGGTGGTGTCGCCGTGACATCCACCGAGACGCTGAAGGTCGTCGATTCCATCGTGGCCGTGCAAGTGTTTGAAATCGATGCCCCCGATTTCGAGCAGAGCATTCGCGAGTTTCTCGATTGTCACATCAACAAGGCTCATGACGGATTCGTGCTGCCGGAAGGCGTGAAAGAATTGAAGCGTCCGGCGGTGCTGAATGATTTGCCAGTAGATCCGTTGTTCTGCCCGAACTGCCCGCCGGGCGTTTCGACGCCGGTGTTCGGGGGATAGTTGTTGCATTCTAGGTCGATACTAGCGGAGTGATCGTCATGGCTAAGAAGAAGTCATCCACGGCAGGTCGCAAAACTGGCGGCAAGCCGGCCGCCGTCGCCAAGCCTGCTGCCGCAAAAGCTACCAAGCCGGCTCCCGCTAAAAAGGCGGTTGCCAAGCAGAGCCCCGCGAAGAAAGCGGTCGCCAAGAAGGTCCCCGCTAAGAAGAGCGGCAAAACACCCGCAGTGGCCGCAAAAAAGGTCTCGGGAGTTGCCAAGAAGCCTCGTGCTTCGCTGCCCAGTGCAATTCAACTTTCCGCCGCGCTGCCAGATGGCGGTCAGCCGATTGAGGCGGCTCCGCTGCCGAGATTCGAACCAGCCGGGCCCGCATTGGAGGCGATCAGACAGCTTCCCCCAGAGCTAGCGCGGATGTCGGTGCAAGTCGCCATGGATCACTATGCCGACTACCTGTTGTCTCTTCCCGGTGTGACGGGGGTCTCGACGGGACTCAAGCGAACCACCACTTATCAACCGGGCATCACGGATATGCCCTGTCTCTGCATTCACGTCAGTGAGAAGCGGGACCTCGAGGCCATTCCACTGGAACAGCGCATCGCGGAGCACCTGGACGGCGTCCTGACAGATATCGTCGTGGGCAAATTCGGCTTCTCGAGTGCGGGAGCGAGCGGTCCCCAAGTTTTTGGTCAGATGAATATTACACCCACCACATTGGCCAATGGACACGGGACTTTGGGCGTGGTGATGGTCGATCGCAATTCGCAGATCAGGATGCTCACCAACGCGCACGTCATCGAAGGCACGCGAGGCCTGAACACAATCGATTCTGGTTCGCCGATCGACCTGGCCAACGACGCGGGGCAAGTCATCGGCACGGCCACGGTGGGTCAAGGAATTAACTGGCTGCACAACGGCGAAATCGATGCCGCCTTGATCACTCCCAAACCGGGAGTGACGTTCTTGAATGGCATCGCGCCGAAATGGCCACAACCCAAGCAGGTGCGTGCACTGCAACTGACTGATGTCAACACACTTCCCGTCTGGCGACCCGACACGGCCTCACCGATCGGCATGACATTCGGGCGCATACTCTCACTGGATGCGCGGTTTCCCCTAGACGATGGATTGACGACTTCCAACACGATGCTCATCGAAGCGGATGCCTCTCTGCCGTCGTTTGGTTTGCCAGGTCACAGCGGATCGCTCGTATTCGGTGGCGTTGGTGCCGACGGGTCAGCCACCGTCGTGGGCTTGTTGCGTGCTGTCAATAAATTGGATCCCCATCAGGCGCTGGCCTGTCGGATGGACGTGATTGTGGACAAGCTCAAACTCAAGTTTGCCGTCTTCCAATAGCAGTCTGAATGACACAACTGAAGTGGTCCAGGTCAGCACCATTCCCGCGCTCAGAATTGAATCCGTCCGAGCCCCTGTTTTCGATAGCTGCCTCGCAACTGTTGGCGACGGAAAGTGACTGAGGAATCCGCCAAATGCATTTTACGAGACGGATCTGCCAGACGATTGCGGTACTCATCTGCACAATGCTGATCGGATCAGGCTGCGCGGGCTTATCCTGCATCGGCTGCCACGGTTGCAAACCCAAGTGCGTTCCGGCGGCACCCCCGGTGGCGCCTGAACCCGTGGCGGTCACTGGGTTAGTTGCCAATCCGCAGACACTGGCGATGCCGGCCACAGGCATGACACTCCGGCAAGCGGTGGACGCCGCCGGAGGCCCGCGACTGGTCGAGCCTGAAACTGGCAAGGATTGGATGACCTGGGCGGCCATTCAGAAAAACGATGGACCGGGTGGCAAGACGCTCTACATCCCGACCAGCCTGATCACTCACACCGATCTGGGCGATATCCGATTGACCGGCGGTGAAACGATCCGGGTGCTAAATCAAGTGGAGACGGCATTGTCTCCCAATGCCGCCGGGGATCCAACCACTGGAATTTCCACGGTCCAGGGTTCGGAATTCTCCGTCCGAGGATTCGTCAGAACACCCGGCACCTACCGCGTCAACAACGTCGTGACCAAGCAGCGGTTAACTTCTGTGTATGACGTCGTGAATGCTCTTGCCGATCCAGGACTGGAACATCAAGCCGACTGTTCCGTCGTCTTGCTGACTCGGAAAAGTTCCTTTGACGTTGGAGTCGCGCAGTTCATTATCCCCATCGCGGGGGCTTACGCGCTCCCCAGCCCCATGAACGCGGCACAAGCCGCTGCACTGCCTCTGGCAAATACCGGCGCACAAGCTCTAGTGCCACCACTACAACCCGCTGCTGTGGTCGCCGCTCCGGCTCCAGCTGCCCCAGTGCCCGAAGGCTTCCCCGCCCCGGCGGCAATCGAACTTCAACCCGCAGTGCCCGTCGCACCTGGAGCGGACGCATTGCCGCCGATCTTTATCCCGCCCCCGGCCGTCCGAGGCCTCCACAACATCGCACTGGCCGCCGGTGACGAGATCGTTCTGACCAAGGTGGAACTGATTCCAGAAATCACTGCAGAAATGGTCCGCCCTGTCATTCGAGCCATGCTGGATCGCGAAGTAGCCGAAAAGATGAATCAGCCGCGACACGTCCTGTTTCCACGGCTGAGCGAACGGTTCGGAATGAACAACCCCTAACGCGGTTGCCTCCAGGCAGGAGCGGGCACCAGCTCAATGAATGTCAGCGGGGGTAGCCCACATACTCTTGAAAAATACTCATCGCGGCAACGGTCGTCTCGCTTTCGAAGAACTTCGCATGAGTCCAATTCGTCGCGTCGTCAATCATGACCATCATCGAGGCCCGGGCCCGGCGACCT
>JAKFVC010000080.1 GCA_021732415.1 Planctomycetaceae bacterium | reverse complement strand
CCTCACCCCCAACCCCTCTCCCCGGGGTACAAGGGCGAGGGGGGCTAGATTTCAATTTCGGCAGATCGGTCGAGCGAATAACAATACAACGAAATGTCGGTTTGACGGTGTGCATCCAGGATTTGCGGGAATCCCTGCACGGCCCTCTGGGTCTGGGCTGAAGCACTTTTGACATTGGAAATGTGGTCTCTGGGTCGATCACCCCCAACGTCGCTTTGCCGTTAAACCAACACCGGGTGTCGAGAACCTCCCTCGACACCCGGACGTACAACCAACCGGGCGTGCCCTGCCTTCCTCTCCCCCCTCCAGCAGGGCACGCCCGAGTTGAATTCTTCCGCGATGCGCAGCATCGCCGTCGCCCGACTCTCCGAGTCGGGTGTCTTTCAACGTTGGAAGCGTCCCGACTCGGAGAGTCAGGCTACAGAGGAGCACCCGACTCGGAGAGTCGAGCTACGAACGCTTACCAGCGTTCCACCGGCCCTGACGGCACCGGAATCTTGAATTCGGGCAATACCCCATTGCGGTCACCATATTTCGGCCCCAATTCGGCGATATGCCGGATCGCCGCTTCAAATTCTTCCGGCGTCCGAGCCGTCTGAAATTCGTTCCTCAACCAGGCCGCAACACGCATGGCACTCAGGTACCAATGCCCCATCTTGCGGAATGAAATGATCGCCCGCTCGACACCCTTTTGCTCCACGAGATAGGCAAACTGCTTCTGCAACAGTTCCAGTCGCTGGTCAAAATTGCCGGTCGGGGGAATCTCGCGGCCCTGCTCCCAAGCCACCAGTTGGTGAAAGATCCACGGGTTTGCGAGTGCTCCACGGCCGATCGAGATCCCATCGCAGCCCGTTTCCGCAAACATCACTGCCGCATCGGCGACCGACCGAATATCGCCATTGCCGATCACGGGGATCTTGCTGACGGCCTCCACGACCAGACGAATTCCCTCGCGACTCACGGTTCCCGAAAAGCCCTGGGCTCGAGTCCGGCCATGAATGGCAATGGCCGCCACACCGACTTGCTCAAACGCCTTGGCGAATTCGGGTGCCGTGATGTTCTGATCGTCCCAGCCGAGGCGCATCTTGATCGTGACGGGGATCTGCACGCTGCGGACGACTTGCTCTGCCAGGTGAACGGTTTCGTCAGGACGGCACATCATTCCCGCACCGGCACCACCCTTCGTGATGCGACTGACAGGACACCCCATGTTGATGTCCACCGAGGCCACCCCACGCCGTTCCAAAAACTGAGCGGCGGCCATCATTTCTTCGGGATTCGAGCCGAAGATCTGGACCGACAGCGGTGAGTCTTCCGGACAAGTGGCGATCAACTCCATACTTTTGGAAGTCCCCTCCAAGAGCGCGCGGGCATTGACCAAATCGGTCGTGCATAGGCCGACTCCACCGATGCCATGAATGATGCGGCGGAATGGCAGGTTCGTGAAACCAGCCAAAGGGGAGAGCAAATAGCGCGATGCCAACGGCAGATTGCCATACTGCACGGCAGGAAGTTTCGGACAGGCAGGGATCTCAGTCACGTTGGCCAACAATCTCGCGAAACACAGAACAAAAAACAAATCAGGGTTTCAAGTATATCCCAAATTCTTACTCGGAACACCTTTCACCGGTTTGGGGCAGCGACAGTTTGCCCTGCAATGCCTGGGAGAGACTGCCGCATTGCAGCAGAAAGATGGAAAACATCCGATCGCCGCGCAAGTCTTCGTGGGTCAACTCTTCCAGGGCCTGCAACTTCACACGGGAAACGGCGTCTAGCAACTCCTGCAACCGCGCTGGTGAAGGTGCGGTTAGAAATTGACGTTCAATATCGATCGTCTGCTTGAGAAACTCGTCCAGGCGATTCTTGAGTTTCAGCATTTCCGCCTGATGTTCCAGCTCACGCACGCGTCGCCAGCGGTCCCAGCCCAGAAAGATGGCCGCTCCCAATGCGACCAGTAATTCCTTCACAGCCGCCAGCGATTCCATGACGTTCGCGGTGAATCCCAGTTGATCAAACGGGTCAAAGTAGGACCGCGCGACGGGATGCCAGCGTAGTTTCGAAGTCTCCACCACTTGATGCCGGGGAATCAAACTGGGCAATGACTCCTGCAGATGAAAGTCGTACAAGGCGTTCAACATCTCGGTCACTAGAGCGGCTGAAGCGTCGGGATGGCAGGCCAGATACGAGGTCGTCGCGACCGTGGTGAGACTGGCTTCTGGGATTCCGGGCCCCTGGTCGTATAGGCCCCGGGGGATCTCAAATTTCCGAAAGTGCGGGAATTTCAGCTCCAACGCATCGGCATCCTCAAGCGGTACCAGGCTGAATTCTCGTGTCGCCAGCAGGTGAGCCAAGTCCGGGTTCGCGATCCCGGTGGTCACAATCGCGGCATCCAACCGAGGATTTTTCAGCATCTCCAGGAAATAGACGTTCTCGATGTGCAGATCTGGCTCTTTCAGACGGTAATGCGCGAGGACTTGCAAGGCGGTGGAACGCATTCCCGAGTCCGGCAAGCCCAGTGCCACGCGCTTTCCGCGCAGGGTTCCGACCGAGTGGATTCCCGAATCGCGGCGGACAATGACATGGACCACTTCCAACGCCAATGGGGCAATGACCGAGACGCCTTCCAGCGAGACCGCTCCCGCCTGGACGAAGCCCAGATCGGCGGTTCGCAGACGCAGGCGTTCCGCATTCTCGCCTGAACCCCGTGTCGCTTCGACGGTCACCCGCCGATGTTGCGATTCCAGCAGTTTCTGCAGAGCGGACGCATACTGATGGTACATGCCCCCTGATTGGCCGGCGACGATGCGAATCGTACCGGGTACGGTTTCGCGGGTCCAAAACCACGCCACAATCGAGCCCACCAGGACCAGCGCCATGATGCTCAAAAACCAGCGGCGGACGATTTTGGACCAGGCAGTCAGCATGCAGTTCCCTTGTGGCGGAAAGGACGTTTTAGCGCTTTATCAAAAGGTTTGAAGAGAACGAAGTATGAGAGTGCCAGTGTGTGAGAGTATGAGAGAGAAGCACCGTCGAATCGAATTGAGCTTCCCTCTTACCCCGTTACTCACACACACACTCACACACTCACACGATTTCGCCTGCATAAACATGACGTGAAACCACACCAACCGGGGAGATGAACTGATTGTAACCGCAGGTAACGGAGGATTGCCCGACCCGGATCAAATTGCCCGTCGGTTGAACACGGATCAATAGAGCCGTATACTGCCCGTCTTCTCTACTGTGCGCGGCCAACAAGTTTTGCAGTTCGATGGTGAAGGAATTTTCGAAACGCTCTCCTTTGCGGCCGCTCGGAGAAAGTGTGAGAAGTGTTATCTGAACCCGAAATCCTCGGACGGCACTGACGTTCGTGCGTTCTCCTCGGGTAGGTTTTGCATCAAGTGGCTCTGGCAACTGTCGAGGGAGAAACGTACCGATGAGTAGTGTATCGACCACCACATCAACCGAGAAACGGCTCTTCTGGGCCAGTTTCATTACCCTGATCGCAGCCGGCATCGGCTTCTCGATCCGCGGTGCCATCCTGAAGGATTGGGCCGCGCAATTTGGATTTACGCAGGGCGAACTGGGCAATATCACCGGCGGCGGTCTGGTGGGCTTCGGCCTGACCATCATCGTCTTGAGCTTCATCGCTGATAAAGTCGGGTATGGCAAGCTGATGGCTCTGGCCTTCCTGCTCCACTTGTCCTCAGTGATCGTGACCGTCGCGGCCACTCCCGTCTATACATCGATGGGCCGCGAAGCTGCCTACTACTGCCTGTGGATTGGTTGCTTCCTGTTTGCACTAGGTAATGGAGCATGTGAGGCGGTCATCAACCCGCTCACAGCAACCCTCTTTCCCAAAGAGAAGACACATTGGCTCAACATTCTGCACGCCGGTTGGCCGGGCGGATTGATTCTCGGGGCGTTGCTCGCCGTGCTGTTTGAGAAGCTCAATGCGACGAGCAAGGTCGTGAGTTGGGAAGTTCAGATCGCCACCTATGGCGTTCCCGTTCTGATCTATGGGATTCTGATGTTTGGCCAGAAGTTTCCGAAGTCGGAAGCCAGTTCGGCTGGCGTGACGATTGGCACGATGTTGAAGGAAGTGCTGGCTCCCGTCCTGTTGATGCTGCTGGTCTTGCATGCGTTGGTCGGCTATGTCGAATTGGGAACTGACAGCTGGATCAGCACCATTACCGGCTCGATTATGAAGAGCCCGACGAACGGACTGCTGTTGTTTATCTGGACGTCGGGTCTGATGTTCGTGTTGCGATTCTTCGCGGGACCGATCGTCCATCGGATTTCCCCGTTGGGCCTGCTGTTTCTGAGCGCCATTCTGGGAGCCGTCGGGCTATCGATGCTGGGGCGATCCGAGACGCTTGTCATGTGTGTCATCGCCGCGACCGTTTACGGGTTTGGCAAGACATTCTTGTGGCCGACGATGCTGGGTGTGGTCTCGGAGCGTTTCCCGCGTGGTGGCGCTGTGACGCTGGGCCTGGTCGGCGGCGTGGGAATGCTCTCCGCCGGTCTGCTCGGCGGTCCTGGTATTGGTTACAAGCAGGACTATTTCGCCACGCAGGACTTGAAAAAGGCTTCTGAGACGACCTATGACCGCTATAAGGTCGAAGAGCCCAAGGGCTTCCTGTTCTTCCCGAAGATCGCGGGCTTGAACGGTCAAAAGGTGGCGACGTTGAACAGTGACGGCGTGCAATTGAAGATCGACCACGATCTGTTGGAAAAGAAGCAACGGAACGAATCGGAAGAAAAGGAATTTCAAGGCCTGCATGGGCTGTTGGAATGGTGGAATGGAGCGAAGGAGCACGCCGCTGAAGACAAGCCGATCATTACGGCCGCAACTTTGCACGGCGGCAAGATGGCTCTGCAATGGACGGCGGCTGTACCCGCCGCAATGGCAGTGGGCTACCTGATTTTGATCGCTTACTTCCAAGCCATCGGTGGCTACAAGCAAGCCACCGTGGCCGAAGAACAGGCGCACGATCGCCATTAGACCGGGTAGGTCAGGCTGTGCCTGACGATCTGGTTGGTGGCTAAGCGAATTGAATGGACGTCAGGCACAGCCTGACCTACGAGTATTGCACTTCCGGTATCCCAATGGGGTGCCGGAAGTTTTTTTATGTCGTCTGTGATGCTTCAAGGGACTTTGTCATGTCCAATCCGTCTACGAATGGAGGTCGTCCGATGCAGCAACCCGTGAAGATCGGTGTCATAGGCCTGGGGCGGTTCGGTCGGTTGCACTCATTGACAATAAATGGCCTGGCTGAAGCCGAACTGGTGGGGCTGGTGGCTCGACGTGCGGAGAGCCTGGAGAAACTCTCCTCAGAACTCCCCGGAGTTCCCGGCTGGACCGATCTGGACGCGGCCATCCGCGATTCCGGCGCCGAGGCGTGGGTTGTGGCCAGCACCACCGCCGCTCACGTGCCGATTACCCGTAAGTTGCTCGAAGCGGGGAAGACCGTCCTGCTCGAAAAGCCCGTGTCCGAGGATCTGCAGGAAGCACGCACGCTGGCCCCGCTGGTGCGTCCCGATTCCAGCAATCTCATGCTGGGGCACATCGTGCTGTTCAACAGCGAATTTCGCCAGTTGCAGGATGAAGCCAAACGCCGCGGTCCGCTGTCGTTTATTGATTGCGTCCGACATCGACCAGCCAGCATCGTCGCCCAGTTTGCCGGTGAGAACCCCTTACAGGCGGCAATGGTCCACGATCTCTATGCCGTGCAAATGCTCGTCAATCGGGCCGAACCGGTATCGTTCACCGCGCAATACCATCGCACAAGTCGCGGTGAAATCGATGTCGCCGCAACGCAATTGAAATGGTCCAGCGGGCTGTTGGCGTCATTCGTCGCATCCTATCTGACGCCAGCCGGAATGCCTCCGCGCGGGTTTGACCGGATGGAAGTGTTTGGCGAAGGATGGGCGGCTCGGATCAGTCCCAATCCCCGTCCGGTCGAAGTTTGGGATTCACAAGCCGTCTGGCCGATGCCGCTGGAAATCCGGGCAGAATCATCGGGAGCGACTGGCATGATGGCAGAGGAACTGCGTTGCTTCTGCCGCGTCGTACGCGGCCAGCAGGCAGTCCCCGTCGGAGCCACTTATCAAGATGCGATCCAGGTCCAAGAGTGGATGGACAAAATCGCGGCGTGCGCGCAATAGGGGGTCGGGTGTTCAAACTTCAAAATTGGCCAGTCATTTTGGCTTCGAAGTCTGTGCGGATACATGGCCAATTTTGAAATTTGAACGCCCGACCCCAAACTGACAGTGACAAGTGCTATTATTGCGCAAACAGTGGACTTGAGCCCCAAGGGGGCACGCTAGGCCAGCCCAGGGCAACGCCCTGGGTTTTGCAAACGAATCGCCGTTAAGCCCTGAAGGGGGCGCGCGCCCCATCAGGGCTTAACTCCTCATTTTTGTCATGTCCCCAGGGCGATGCCCTGGGCTGGCCTAGCGCGCCCCTTTGGGGCTAAGAACGCGGACAGCCGATGAACCATTTGCTGCAGGAAATCCGTCACTCTCCAATCCTGTGGTTGCTGGTCTTCGTGCCGGTCTCCATTGGTGCGGCGAATCTCTATCCCGAAGCCCACACACTGCTCTTCGTGTTGTCGGTGCTGGCAATCGTGCCGCTGGCGACTCTGCTCAGTCACGCCACGGAATCTGTCGCCGCGCGGACGGGGGATGCCGTCGGTGGACTGCTCAATGCCACGCTGGGAAATCTGACTGAATTGGTCATCGCCATCGCGGCCTTGCGCGCGGGTGAATACCTGCTCGTCAAGGCATCTCTCGCGGGGGCCATCGTCACGAACTCGCTGTTCATGCTGGGCGCCTCATTTTTACTCGGTGGGCTAAAATACCATGTGCAGGAATACAATCGAGTTGCCGCTCGGGTGCAAGCGGGTTTGCTGTTCTTAGCCACCGTTGCACTGTTGATTCCCTCCGCAGTCTCTCAAGCCGATGCGGTCTTGCCTGCGAAATTCAATCACCAGCTGAGTATCGGGCTGGCAGTGCTGCTGATCGTGGCCTACGCACTCTCGCTGATCCATTCTCTGAAAACGCATCGCGAGTTGTTTGCCAGTGAGGCCACGGTCGAATCCTCTGAAACTCCGTGGCCGATTGGCTTAGCACTCGGGACGCTGGCTGGCGTGACCGTGCTGGTCGCGCTGGTCAGTGAGATTTTTGTCGAGTCCGTCCAAAAGGCGGCCGTAAATTTCGGCATGACTCCGGCCTTCGTCGGCTTCATCATCGTGGCGCTCGTCGGCGCGGCGGCCGAGATGACCTCGGCCTTCTCTGGAGCGTTGAAGAATCGACTCGATCTTAGCGTCGGTATTGCGCTGGGCAGTGCATCGCAAATTGCTCTGTTTGTGGCACCGGTCATGGTCCTGCTGAGTCACTTCATTGGTCCCACTCCGATGGACTTGCAATTCTGGCCGGGCGCAGTCGTGATGGTGCTCATCGCCACGCTGACCGCGGCATTCGTGACGAACAGCGGACGATCCACCTGGTTCGTGGGCGCGTTAATCCTGATGGTCTATCTGATCTTCGCCATGACGCTGTACTTGCTGCCGCCCAGAACGGCATGAAAGGATGTTCGACGAGCCTCTTTTTGGGAGGGCGAGGGACCCAGAGGGTACCCCGCCGAGCCTAACACGAGCTTTAGCTCGGCGTCCGCCGGAGGCATTTCAACAAACAGGGCCTCCGGCGGACGCCGACCTGCGGTCGTGTTAGGCTCGGCGGGGTACCCTCTGGGTCCCTCGCCCTCCCATCTCGAACGCGCTCTGAGTCAATTCTTGGAGGCAATCGATACCATCTCGGCGTTGACGGCGACGCTCATTTCACCTTCGCCAACCATTTATCTAGTTGGTTGGCAAACGCTTGCCGATCGCGCAGGCTGAAATTCGACGGCCCTCCCAGGACCATGCCGCCACCGCGCAGTTCATCCATCAAATTGCGAGCCGCCAGTCGCGCCCCGACATTGTCCCGAGTGTAGAGCTCTCCCCGAGGATTCAGCGCCAGTCCGCCCTTTGCCACGACATCCGCGGCCAGTGGGATATCGGCCGTGATGACCAAGTCGCCAGTCTCGACCAATTCGACGATCCGTCGGTCCGCGATGTTCATCCCGACGCCGACGACGATGGTGCTGATGAACGGCGAAGGCGGGACGCGCATTGACTGGTTGGCGACGAGCGTCACCTTGATCTTACGACGATCCGCGGCGCGGTACAGCAACTGTTTGATCTCACCCGGACAGGCATCCGCATCGACCCAGATCTGCATGATTACGATCAACTCCACGCAAAATTTGGACTGTGGTGATTCATTACCGCTTTCCAATTTCGATAAGGGAATTCTGGGCCGTGTTTGGTGAATCATCCGCCAGGAGATTTCACCACGAGACACGGGGAACACTGAGATTTAAGAAGAGGGAGTTTAGCCACAGAAGGACACGGAAGAAACACAGAAATTAGGAATAGAATTCGTCTTCTGATTCTGTGTTTCTTCCGTGTCCTTCTGTGGCTAAAAAACCTCCTATGAAATCTACTCTCCGTATTCTGTGCGGGAAATGATCCCCTGGTTTAGGTCGGTATTCGATTCACCAAACACGGCCTTAGCAAGCTGAGTTGTCCGTGAATTGTGAATTGGTCCGGCAGATTGACCCGGATATGAAAGCGGTGATGAATCACCGCAGTCCAAATTGTCACTCGATGACCGGCGGCTTGGACACAACCGGGACACGTCTTAGGTTGTCGATACCCAATACGAAAATCACCCACAGGGCGGTGATAACCTCGCGATAGCTGATTTTTGACGTTCCGCGTTGACGGTCTTCAAAGATAATCGGCGTCTCTTCCAGCCGGCAGCCCACTCGCAGGCAGCGGTAAAGAATCTCCTCCTGAAAGGCATAACCGCGGGCTCGCACGAGATTGAGGTCCAGCTCTTTCAGCTTCGAGACGCGATAACAACGATAGGCACCACTGTTGTCGTGGGTACGCAGCCACAGCAGCCAGCGGGCATACCAATTGATGGCACGACTCATAAAACGCCGGAGGAAAGGCCAACCGACAGCGGCTCCTCCTGGAACATAGCGAGAGCCAATCGCCACATCACAGCGATCCATCAGCGCGATCAAATCGGGAAGATAGCGCGGATGGTGGCTGAAGTCCGCATCCATATTCAGGACGAATTCGTAATTGAGATCAATCGCATAGCGAAATCCGGCCAGGATCGCCGTTCCCAAACCGAGTTTCCCCGTGCGGTGCTGCAGATGGACTCGCGAATCTTGTGCGGCGATTTCCTCGGCGAGCTGCCCGGTCCCATCCGGCGAATTGTCATCCACGACGAGGACTTCGGCCCACGGCAGGTGAGCGAAGATCTCCGGGATCAGCAGCGGCAGATTTTCTCGTTCGTTGTAGGTACACACCGTGATCAGCAGGCGTCGCGGTGGTGCAAGTTGATGCATTGTAAGGGGCGTTGTCCAGGTGGGAGGTCGCAGTTGGGGTCTGGTCGAAAGCATAGCCGAACGGTGCGACGATCACAAAATGTCTGTTCGATTTTCCCCGCTGGACGAATTCGTTTGAAGAATTGGATCATCTGGCGGTCTAATCTGGACCCGATTCGAGGGCGCACATGGCGTTCGACCTTCCCTACACCATTTGCTGTCAGCATGTTGCGACGACGACATCGACGCGACGCACTAAAAAACGCGCTATTTGAGTGGCTTAGAGTTTGGGAGTGTGGCACGGGGGAGAATAAGATGTTCTTTGGACCGTGGTCGGGCAGATTCGGCGCGGCGCGACCAGTTTCGATCCTTTGAAACTAGCAGTCGACGAGACGCTACGAGAATGCGGACCGCAAAGCGGTCAAAGAGGCGGAAGGGATCAAAGAAGTCGAAGGGGTCAAAGAAGTCGAAGGGGTCAAAGAAGCGAAGGGATCAAAGAAGCGAAGGGATCAAAGAAGCGAAGGGATCAAAGAAGTCGAAGGGGTCAAAGAAGTGAAGGGATCAAAGAAGCGAAGGGATCAAAGAAGTCGAAGGGGTCAAAGAAGTCGAAGGGATCAAAGAAG
>JAKFVC010000283.1 GCA_021732415.1 Planctomycetaceae bacterium | reverse complement strand
CCGCTGCTGCGGCATCCTTCGCATTCGGTGGTGGCGGGCGGCGTGACATCAACGTGCATTGTGACGACGTCGTGGCCGAAGCGCAACCTTACAACTTCGTTATGGAAAATCCCGGACAGTATTGGGCTGTGCCAGTGCTTTGCCGGACAGCGAGTCGATAGACACCCGGCACTGGCATAGCCAGTGGCACACGAAAAGAGGCGTATTGAGGATTGTTGCCGTATTGATTACGGCGACCTGTGCGCTGCGCGAAGCTCGCGAGGGGTTAATCCTGTGTCACGCCGAATGTTACAGGCTCAGACGGGTCTAGGGACCCATCCTACGGATCAATTACGTCGTACTCTTCACGGCACAATTGCCACAAAAACTGCGGAAGGTCGCTGGATCCCGTAAGAAGGCTCCCAGCCACGACAAGGCCAGCAGCACGGATGGGAACACGTAATCCAAGTGATGAGCCATATGAATACAGATGACGCCGCCCCAGAAGCTGCTCGTCAGCAGAATGCCCAGCGACGATGTTCGAGGAATCAGCAGCAATACGGCGGTGATGAGCTCGCCCCAACCGATGAGCTGCATCTGCTGCGATAACCCGAATTCGCTCATCTTCTGCACGACGTCGGGTGGTGCAAAACCAAACGCTTTGCCCGACCCGGCTAAGATCATCAAACCGCCAATGAGCACATGCAAAAAGTACCCGCCACCTACAGCAACCTTACGTTGAATCGACACAATTAAGCTCCTTGAAGATTGTGCGGCTCGACGTCACACGAACGCTCACAACAGGGTGAGCGGTGGACATGATCAGCGCCGCAATGGGAATTTGTCGGCCGGGATGGGTGACACACCCTCCCGGCGCGACGGAAATTGCTTCGAAATAGACTACGCCAAATCAAACAGCAGCAGTTCTGCAGCGTCGTCCGCTGCCACGGTGAGCTCCGTCTCATTGCTCAATGCCACGGCGTCTCCCGCAGCCAGTTTCGACTCACCCACCACCACCGTACCGCGCAACACTTGCAGCCAGCCGTGACGGCCAGATGCAAACTGACGGGTTAATGTCTCACCGGCCTTTAGTCTGGCCAGATACAACGCGGCATCCTGATGAATGACGAGCGAACCTTCGCGGCCATCGTGCGACGCGACGACTCGCCAATGTCCATCCTGTTCGGCGGAATCGAACTGCTTCTGTTCGTAGCTGGGCGGCAGGCCCGGACGTTCCGGTTGCAGCCAGATTTGATACAGATGCACGGCTTCCGACGCCGACGGGTTGAATTCGCTATGGCGGATTCCCGTCCCGGCCGTCATGCGCTGCAGTTCGCCCGGCTTCAGGATCTCGCCATTTCCCAGGCTGTCGCGATGTTCCAAGGCCCCTTCCAGGACCAGGGTTACGATTTCCATATCTCGATGCCCGTGCATGCCAAATCCCTGGCCGGGATCGACTCGGTCTTCGTTGATGACTCGCAAGGCCCGAAAGCCCATCCGAGCCGGGTCGTAATAGTCCCCGAACGAGAAGGAGTGATACGTATCCAACCACCCGTGATTGAGGTGCCCGCGGTCTTGTCCTCGACGAACTTCTTTCATGATCTGGTTCCTGATAAGTTACCGGCAACTGGTCTGTATATAAATAATTGATTAGTCAATTATATGTTGCAAATTTATTCTGATGTCTGCTAATAGGATCAGGGACTACTCCTGGGACTCACTGGCATGGCAGCGGAGTTGTTCCAGCAGTCGAATCAGTTCCCGTCGATCCCCTTGCGACAGCGGCTGCATGATCTCCTCGTGGAGGTCGTTAATGGGCTCATCAATCCGACTCAGCAATTCGAGTGCTGGGTCAGTAATTCCCACATAGATCACGCGACGATCCGTTGTTGAGCGTTCACGGCAAACCCACCCCGCTTTCTCCAGTCGATCGATTAACCCCGTAATTCCCGGGACAGGACTGATCGTTCGACTGGCGATTTCCAGAATTGGCAAGGGGTGACCTTCACCCCGTAAAATCCGCAAAATGTTGTACTGGCAGCCCGTCAGGCCATACTCACCCAGCATCCGTTCTCCCCGGATCTGCAACTGCGAATGGGTCCGCACGAGATTCAGCCAAGCCTCCTGAGCCAGGGACTCGAAAGGCTTTTTTTTCTTGAGCTCGTGCTGGAGCTTCCCGGCAGACGGGATCGGGTTGTCTGGCTTCTTGTTGCTGCTCATGTAATTAGTTTATACATCAGCTATTGGAGAGTCAAGTTGTTTTTCAGGACAAGGCGAGCGTCCGGCGTGAGCCGGATGGTTGTTAGCGACTGACAATGAACCACAAACGCCCATTCCCCCCCAGCAACCAGGCGCGCCCGGCTGTGGGGTTTAGGTCGCGGCTGTTTTGACGCTTGCGACTCGCTAACAACCATCCGGCTTACGCCGGACGCTCGCCTACAATCCGCGGAATATCTGCCGCCGTAGCGGGTTGTCGCGCGAGGTGAATTGCTCGCCCGTTTGCAGGGGTGCCTCGAGCGGTTTCGCCATCATGTTGAATTTGGCGTCGGTGTCGTCCGCGATGCTCACCAGGAGTGCTTCCGGCGTGTGGGGGGCGATGGGCGAGCCCCATTCGGGCAGGTTGTGGTGCGAGACAATGATGTGTTCGAGGCGGAGCAATGTCTCGGGATTCAGGTCGGGGGTGCTCTTGGCCTGTTCGCGGATCATGTCGCGGCCGAGCAGGATGTGGCCGATCAGACGGCCGGCGGGGGTGTATTCGGCTCCGCTGGGTTGGTGGTCGAGTTCCAGCGTTTTGCCGATGTCGTGCAGGATGGCTCCGGCGACGACCAGCGATTTGGAGAGCGGGGGCTGCATTTCGGGGTAGTAGGCCAGGTATTTGTCGGCCAGGTAGACCGCGGTGCGCGTCACTGACAAGACGTGTTCCAGGTACCCGCCGATGAATGCATGATGATTTCGCGAGGCGGCTGACATCCTCTTGATGAGCTCGGCGTGTTCCTGCAGCAAGGCGACGACCAGTTGACTGAGCGGCTTCTCGGTGATCTGTTCTTTAGCAATTTGCAGGAGTTCCGCGAACATCTCGCCGGTGTCGAAGCGGCTGTGTTCGTAGAATAAGTCGGGACTGAAGCCTTGCGCGCTGTCTGCGGCTTCGACCAGACGAATGCGGTCGATTTCGATCTGCGGGCCGTATTGGTTCTCCGAGTAGTTGCACCGCACTTTGTAGAATTCGCCGACCGCCCACTTGCCTTCGCAGTCCGCGAACCAGCCGGTGTCGCTCCAGATCATGGATGTGGCGGTGCGTTTGGCATCACGAAAATTGACCCGATAGTACGGTTTGCCGTCTCGGGTCTGCGACTTGTCCTTGCTGGCCAGTAGGACGAAACAGTCTCCTTGTTCACCGGAAACCAAGTCCGACAGGGCGACAATGGTGGTAATGAGCGGCGGCATGATGATCGACGGTGTGCGGCAATAGGGAAGAACCGGGGATTACCGGGATTCTACAGTTTTGGCCGGATGTTCAACAGCGTGTCCGCCGTGGGATGGGTCTCCAGGCCCGTCCGAGCCCGTAACCTGTGACTCAAAACAAGTTCGACTCAGGGAGCTTCGCGCAGCGCACGGCTTGCGCTCCCACAGTCACGTTCAGGTTTTTGGAAGCCTCGACCGAATCAGCCGGAACGCGCTAGCGTCCGGTTCGGAATCAAATTCGACTCGATTGTGATTCCGAACGTGGGCTAGCGCCCAGCGGCTGATTTCGTCGAGATGTTCCCGTCCGTTTGTTCTAGAAGCACGCTGTGCGCTGCGCGAAGCTCTCGAGGGATGAACTTGTATCGCGTCGAAGGTTACGGGCTCGGACGGGCCTGGAGACCCATCCCACAGACGTTGATTGACCCTGCTCGGGGGGAGCTCTAAAGTAGCGGGACGGAGTTTTTCCGGTTTCAGCGCGTTTTTCGGGAGTTTGCACGTGGCCAAGGCTTGGGGTGGAGCATTTTCGCAGGCGACTGATCCGCGCGTCGAGAAATTCACCGAATCGATCAGTTTTGACGCCCGCCTCGCCGAGGTCGATATCCGCGGCTCGCAGGCTCATGCGCGGATGCTGGCGGAGGTCGGGTTGATCTCGGCCGCCGAGCGCGATGCGATTATCACGACTCTGGATGAAATCGGCAGTGAAATCTCTCAAGGCAAGATGGCCTGGAAGATTGAGCTCGAAGACATCCACATGCACATCGAGTCGGCCCTGATCGTCCGGCTGGGTGACACGGGTCGCAAACTGCACACGGGCCGCAGCCGCAATGATCAGGTGGCGACCGACCTCAAGTTGTGGGTCCGCGGTGCGATTGATGAGCTCGACGAATTGCTCGCCGATGTGCAGCGGGCGTTTGTCGGACGGTCCGATGCCGATCAGGATGTCGTGCTGCCGGGGTATACCCATTTGCAGCGGGCCCAACCGGTGATGGCGGTCCACTATTGGCTGGCCTATTGCGAGAAGTTCGCCCGCGACCGCGAACGCCTGGCGGACTGCCGGAAGCGGGTGAATATCTCGCCGTTGGGAGCTGCGGCTCTGGCGGGATCTTCGCTGCCCATCGACCGGCATTTGTCAGCGAAATTGCTGGGATTCGACGGGGTCGCAGCCAACAGCCTCGATGTCTCGAGCGACCGCGATTTTGAGATTGAGTTTGTCTCGACGCTGGCGTTGATTGCGGCTCATTTAAGTACCTGGGCCGAAGAGTGGATCCTGTGGTGTACGACGGAATTCAGCTATCTGAAGCTGCCGCATGCGTATACGACCGGCTCGTCAATTATGCCGCAGAAGCGGAACCCCGATGTCCTGGAGTTGATCCGCGGCAAGTCGGCCCGGGTGATCGCGTCGGCTCAGCAGTTGTTCCTGCTGGTCAAGGGGCTGCCGATGGCCTACAACCGCGATTTGCAGGAAGACAAGCTCGCGCTGTTCGCCGCGTTCGACACGATCAAGTCGTGCCTGGAGCTGGCTCCGTCCATTGTCGCGGGGGCCCAGTTGCAACTCGACAAAATCAACGCCCGCCTCGAAGAAGGCTTTTTAGATGCGACCACGCTGATGGAGTATCTCATCCTGCGTGGCGTGCCGATGCGGACCGGGCACGAAGTCGTGGGCAAACTGGTCGCGTTGTGCGAATCTCGCAAATGCAAACTCGCGGAGGTACCTCTCAGCGACCTCCAGCAAGCTTGCGACAAGATCACCGCAGACGTGTCCCAAGTGTTGGGCACGCACAATGTGGTCGCGGCTCTGAAGAGCTACGGCTCAGGGGGCCGCGGGCCCGTGCTGGAGCGATTGACGGAATGGCAGCAGCGACTTGAGGCCAACTGACTTCTATGCTTGAAGCTCTTGCGATTGGTCTCTATTGCTTCCTGGTCGTCGGTACGGCTGCCTTGTTCTTGAAGGTGGTCGCATGGCGCCGCGATCGCCTTGATCAGCGAGTCTACGAAACGTTGAGACGGGAACATCCTGAGCGTGTTTTTGGCACCACCGAATATGACGCGCGGTTCAGTCAACCTGACTTTGCGGCCCTTGAAACTCATCTCGGCCGACCGTTACCGGAAGAAGTGAAGAAGCTCTATTCTGACGGCCAAACGATGCGCGCAGGCGACTTTCAAGTCGTTCCGCCTGAAGCTCAATCACCCGAAGACTATCTGTGGGTGAATTGCTTCTTTCCGGCTGATGGTCACGCGATCACGGATCTCTGGCCGACCGACTTCTTGAGCCCCACGCAGCTTCCGTTTGCCACGGATGGCTCGGAAGGTGTGTACTATCTGGAACTGCAGGCTGGCACGGATGATCCTGCCGTTTGCCTGTATTATCATGACGGCGACTTCCACGTCGAGGTGGCACCCGCTTTGAGCGAATTTCTGTCGTGGCAGAGAGTTCTCACGCCGTGAGCGACTTGAGCTATTCGCACTGACCGTTTCGATTAGACTAGGCCTTGATCAGGGGACATTAGTTACTCTGTTTTCATGGCTGGAATCGGAAGGCGGCGCTGATGTTTCGTGTGTTGAAACTGTTTTCAATATTGTGTCTGGCGTTGCTCGCAGGCTGCGATCGGGCTCCTGCCAAATCCGGACCGGTGGCGCCCGTTGTCGAGACCAGGAAAGCCGATAGCGGGAAAGCGGTCGAGCAGCCAGTCGATCCAGCACAGTTGGAAATGGTGGATTTTGCCAGTTTGACTCTCAATCCGCCTGCGCTGCGATCGACGGTCTTGCGGTGGGAACAAGTCCTCGCGAAAGCTTCCAAGGCGGGAGATGTGCACGTCCCCTGGCACAACTACGAACCCCGCGGCTCTTACCCGGTTGTGCTGGAATGGTGGACCGATGATCCGAAGCAGGTTAGCTCATATGGGGCGCCTGGGAGAAACGCGCTCGTGACCAAAGCGGATTTCCGTTTGTTCAGCATCAGGTATACGTTTAGAGACAAAAAAGAAGGCAAGCCAGATTGGGCACACGTGACCGCCGAACGCCATTGCGTCGACAAATGGAGCGTTCAGTTTCGGAACACGTCGAGCTGGCCGGGAGACTACTCGCTCCTGTCACTGAGTTTTTACCGACGGCCCTCCGCGACCCGTAAATATGTCGTGTTGGATGTCATACCCCAGTTGTTCGGTTGGGAACACCGTATGACTTTTGACAAGGCCACCTATCAATTCAGGATCGCGCTCCCAGAATTGCCGTCGGCCTCCGATCAGGTGGGATCGACAGCATTTCATTCCCGAATCCGCTCATTGAGCACATCTCCGGAAGCATTTCGGGAGACCTGCCACAGCATTGTGAACGATCTGGAGCAGTTGCTGCTGAAGGAACTTCCCACAGAGTCGGCCATTGCCCAAGTAACTGAGAAACAGCAAATTCCGGGTACTGGTACGCACGGCGGAGATCCACCCCAGTACAGCCCGGAGCCGAGCAAACGACCGTTGAAAGCCGAAGAATGGCAGACGGTTCAGGAAGCGGCGCACGCGGAAATTGCGAAGCGCCGGCAGATTATTGACGAGCATGCCGCGGAAATGCATGCGGCTCTGGTCGATTTGCTGCCGGTCCATGAGCTCCTGCAGCCTTGATGTAGTTTGATAACACATTGCGTTCCGTGGGCTTGCTAGACAAGTGGAAGAAGATAGCAGATGTTCAAAAAACTCAAATTCTTGCCAATTATCTTGCTGGTGGTCATGGTGAGCTGTGATAAGGCACCCCCGGCTGGAAAGTCCGTGGCGAACAAGCCCGGAGCTCCAACGGCGGGACCTATTGATTACGGCTCCGAAGGGGCGAATCTGGCATCGGCGGAATTTGGAGACATGACCTTCACCTCGCCTGAACTGCGCTCCACCGTGCTGCGCTGGCAAAAGGCCATCGATAGAACTCCTCACGGCAGACTGACACAGAGTCCTTGGCTGCGGCTCTGCTCAAGTCCTCCGCCGGATCCGAATTCTAAGACCAAGGAGTTTGTCAAATGGTGGTCCAGCGTCCCACACTTGATGCGTCCCGACGCGAGCGTGAAGGATCGTGCCTATTCGGAAAAGACAAATCGCACAATTCTGAGCATCAGTTGCAACGTGCAAGATCAAAAGACCAGTCGCGTCTGGCTGGCGCGCATCGCTGCCCAACAGTACTCGGCCGACCGTTGGTTTGCCAGATTCCAAAATTCATCCTATGGTCCGGCAAAAAGGTCCTTTCCCGAGCTCGACTTTTCGAGGGCGGAAACCGCCACCAGTCCGTATCTGCACTATAAGCTACTACCGGGTCTATGGGAGTGGAGTGCAACAGCAACGTTTGACAAGGTGCAATACCAATTTGGCATTGCGTTACCTGAGGTTTACTCGCAGCACAAAAAGGAAAGATTGCAGCAGTTGGAGGCTCGCGTGCGTGCTTTAAGTGACTCTACCGACTCATTCCGAGCGACTTGTCAGAGCATCGTGACGGATCTCGAACAATTGATGGCGAACGAACTGCCGTCTGCGCGGGCTGTTCGTTCGGCGATCTCCAAGGAGGTCATCGAAGTCCCCACCACCCCCTATAGTCCACCAACCTACTCCGACGCACCGAGTGATCGACCGCTGAAGGCTGAGGAATGGCAATCCGTGCTGGATGCTGCGCGCGAGGATCTCGCTGAACGCCGCAAGTTCATCGATGAGCATTATGTTGGGCTGCACGCGGCTCTCGTGGCGCTTTTCCCGGTGCATGAGCTATTGGAACCGTTGGAACCGTGACCCGAGAACCGCGGGTTTACTCGAATTTGGGCAGCAGCCTGTGTAAACTACGCTCAGGCCGGAGGACATTCGTCGCCCCGTTTCGGGGGTGCGGCTTCGGTTTCTCGCAGAGTCTGCAACTCGTGATTAGCTCTAACTCGAGAGGATTAACGCGCTATGGTATTGATCAATCGTCGGCTGCCGGCAGTGCTGTGCGGCTTGTTGCTGTTGACCGGGCTGTTTGCTCCGGTGGCGGCTCGGGCTGCTGAGGATGACGCGGACTTCAAGCCGCTCTTCAATGGTAAGGATCTCGAGGGCTGGGATGGGAATCCCGATTTCTGGTCGGTCAAGGATGGGGCCATCACGGGCACCACGACCGCAGAGAAACCGACTAAGGGCAATACGTTCCTGATCTGGAAGGACGGTCCGGTCGATGACTTCGAACTGCGACTCGATTACAAGATCGTCAATGGGAACTCGGGGATTCAATACCGCAGCAAGGACCACGGCAACTGGGTAGTAGGTGGCTACCAGGCCGATTTCGAGGCGGGTGATACCTACTCGGGAATCAACTATGAAGAGCGCGGCCGCGGTGTCCTGTGTCAGCGCGGTGAAAAGGTCACCGTCGAGAAGGATAACAAGAAAACCGCCGAGCGGGTCACCGAATCGAAGAAGTTGCAAGACGCGATTAAGAAGGAAGACTGGAACTCCTACGTCATCATTGCGAAGGGCAATCATCTGATCCACAAGATCAATGGGAATGTCACCGCTGAAGTGATCGACAACGATGAAGACAAGCGCGCCATGTCGGGCATCCTGGCGTTGCAGTTGCACGCTGGCCCGCCGATGGTGGTGCAGTTCAAGAACATTCGCATCAAGCGCATCAAGGTGGCTGACACTGGAAAGGCTGACACGGGAAAGAAGAAGGCCGTGCTGGTGGCGGGGCGTCCGAGCCATGCGCCTGGCGATCACGAACACAATGCCGGTGTCCTGTTGATGAAGAAGTGCCTGGCGAGTGTCCCGAATCTGGAAGTGGTCGACTATCACAATGGCTGGCCGACCGACGCCAATGCATTTGACGGTGCGGATATGGTTTTGTTCTATGCTGACGGCGGCGGAGGGCATCCTGCCATTCAAGAAGATCACCTCGTGAGGCTGCACAAGCTGATGGAGAATGGTGTCGGTTTGGTCTGTGTTCATTACGCGGTGGAAGTGCCAAAGGACAAAGGCGGGCCCGAGTTTTTGAACTGGCTCGGTGGATATTTCGAGACCAACTGGTCGGTCAACCCGCACTGGACGGCGAAGTTTGAGACCTTTCCGAATCACCCTGTCACGCAAGGGGTCAAGCCCTTCGAAGTCAACGACGAGTGGTACTACCACATGCGGTTTCGGGACAAGCTGGTCGGCGTGACTCCGATCCTGACGGCCCTCCCGCCGAAGAGCACTCTGGAGCGCGGCGACGGTCCGCACAGTGGCAATCCGGCCGTGCGTGAAGCGATCGCCAAGGGCGAAGTGCAGCACGTGGCGTGGGCGTCCGAACGAGCTGGCGGCGGCCGGGCGTTTGGCTTTACAGGCGGTCACAATCATCGTAACTGGGGCGACGATAACTTCCGCAAGTTGGTCCTGAATGCCATCGTCTGGACGGCGCATGCTGACGTGCCGGAAGGCGGAGTGCAGTCGACGGTCTCGAAGGAAGAATTGGCTGCGAACTTGGATCCGAAGGGGAAGTAGTTTTCCGCGGCTGAATTCGACGTGACGAATCAAAAAGAGGGCTGCCTGACGACTTGTCGTGGGGTGGCCCTTTTTGTTTTTTTATTCACCGCGCCGCAGACTCACAGCAACTATTCGATTAAGAAGAGGTTTGAGCCACAGAATGACACAGAAGAAACACAGAATAGGAAAGCAGGATTTCTTCAGTCTTCTGTGTTTCTTCCGTGTCCTTCTGTGGCAGAAATCCCAAAGAGTTTTTGGAACACTGATCTACGCTAATAAATACAGATCAAAACAGAGAGAAGCGAGCTGAGATCTCGAGGTGAACTGATCTGGATTAGTGTGGATTAGCGAAGATTAGTGTTCCAAATCTTCTTCTTCGTGAGTCACGAATAATGGCTGGATGAGTTCCGACATGCAAGACGACGGCCGGGGCGGCCATCCTACGGGGTGATTTACTGCCCCGCTTCGAC
>JAKFVC010000023.1 GCA_021732415.1 Planctomycetaceae bacterium | reverse complement strand
CCCCAACGGAGCATCGGCGACTGCCGGGAAGGCTTCCGAATTGGGCTCCTCTGCTTCCGCCAGCTCCTGTGAATAGACGGGCTCCGAGAAGTTCGTCTGTGCCTGCGTAGCACTGCCCCACACCAGGCTGAGTGTCACAGCCGCGCAGGTGGTCAGCCAGCGTTTTGAAATCGCCATAGGATTGCCCTGAGATTTGGACGTACATGCGATCCAATACAATTCAGTCCGACGCGAGGCCGGTACGGAACTGAATGCAGTGGACTTGGTAAATATGCGGAGGGGTTCCGCGACGGATGGGACTCTTGCTGGCGTGGGGCAAGGGGTCCCGTATTTATCATTCCGAAAGCCAACGAGACAATCGCAAATCGTCTCTAACTCTCTGCTTTGTAATGGTTATCTGGCCTGTGCTGAAACTCTCGCAAAATCGGATCGAACGTAATATGCGAAGGATCCTTATCGCGACGAATTTGCGGGTTTTTATGGGTACAGCGGTTGCAGCTAATCTATCGGAACAGGTCTTTATACGTGGTAAGCAAGTTTCCATAGCCCCTGCCAGATTCCCTAGACGTACTCGTTTATAGTTACTAAGTACGTTACTGACTGCGGGGCTTCAGGCTTGCTAGGGAGATGCAAGCCGCGAATTTGCAGAGACTTGCGATGAATCGTAAGGCGTCGTGGGACGGGTCTCCTGGCCCGTCCGTCCCCAGTGCCATCAATCGCGGCGGTCGGTTATAAGGGTGCGCGATTCCACCTGGCGCGACACGCAACCTCATTGCTGACAAAATTGTCATACGCCAGCAAGGGCAGAACGGTCGTAGTGCTCGGTCAAGCTATGGAACAGGGTAGCCGCACTCGCCAGAGTGCGGGAGCGTGTCCCCAATCGCCCACATCCTGGCGAATGCGGCTACGCGGACGGACGGGCCTGGAGACCCGTCCCACGATACGTCTATTCCGGCTTGCGGCGCAACGTCGTTTCCTGGCCTTCGGGTTTGCCTTCCCCATCCGCCACGGGACGCTGAGCCGTTTGAATCAGGCGTGGTCCGTCTTCGCGGGCCTTGTTGGAAATGTCCTTGCGGCACCAGGATCCATCCCAGCGGATACACTTCACAGCCTGATACGCCTTAAACTTGGCATTGGCGATCGAATCACCCAAGGCCGTTACGCCGAGGACTCGGCCCCCGTCGCTGACGATTTTCCCAGCACGAGTCGTCGTACCCGCGTGAAAGACTTTGACGTCGGGCAGCTTGGCCGCTTCGTCCAGGCCGCGGATTTCGTGGCCCTTGGGATAGTCGCCGGGATAGCCCTCTGCAGCCATCACCACACACACCGCCGGCCGAGGATCCCATTCCAGATCGGGGATCGTATCCAGTTTGCCGGTCGCCGCGGCCAGCAGGATCTCAGCCAGGTCGCTCTTCAGCCGCATCAAGATGGGCTGAGCTTCCGGATCGCCGAAGCGGACGTTGAATTCCAGAACCTTCGGACCCTGAGTGGTGATCATCAATCCCGCATACAACACACCACGGAAGGGGCGTTTGGCGCGCTTCATGGCATGGACGGTGGGGATCAGCACCTGGACTTCAATCTGAGCCATCAGCTCAGGCGTAATTAGAGGAGCGGGACTGTAAGCCCCCATGCCACCTGTATTGGGACCGCGGTCATCGTCATACGCGGCTTTGTGATCCTGGGCGGTTTCCAACGGAATGATGGTGTTGCCGTCAACGAACGCCAGCACGCTGGCCTCTTGACCGTCGAGGCGTTCTTCGATGACGATCCGTTTGCCGGCATCGCCGAATTCACGCGCCCGCATGATGCGGCGGATGGCGTCAATGGCTTCTGTCTTGCTGCCGCACACGACGACACCCTTGCCCGCGCACAAGCCGTCCGCCTTGACCACCAGCCGGCATTCTTCACGGTCGTTGACATAGTTCTCGGCGGCTTCGGAATTTTCGAAGACAGAGAATTCGGCTGACGGAATCGCGTGTTTCCGCAGCAATTCCTTCATGAAGACTTTGCTGCCTTCGAGTTCGGCGGCGATCAGAGACGGACCGAAGACTGGAATTCCGGCGGCTTCCATGGCGTCGGTCACACCAGCCACCAGCGAGACTTCCGGACCGACGACGACCAGGCCAATCTTTTCGGTCTGAGCAAATTTCACCAGCCGGACGCTGTCAGTGGCCTTGATGTCGACGTTGGTCCCTTCGAGAGCCGTGCCGGCATTACCGGGCGCACAGAACACCTGCGTCACCTTGGGTGACTGTTTCAACTTCCAGCAGAGGGCATGCTCTCGACCGCCCTGACCAATAACCAACACTTTCATGGGATTCGTCTTCTGATTCCGAAATAAATTGTCAACACGTCAATCTCATGACAGTGCCCGAAATGCGCGGGCGGTGAGGTCGACGGAAATAATTCACGTAAAGCGGTGGTCAGTATGGATGTAGGTCAGGCTGTGCCTGACACCCATTACGGCCCCCATCGCCAATTGCAATTGTCAGGCACAGCCTGACCTACGGCGAATTTGGCATAGCCCAAGGCTCGTCCAGCACGGAACGGCAGAACCGACGCGAGCGGATATCTCTATGATAACTCGTCTGAATGCCAATTCACAGAGCCGTGGGTCCCACGCCGATTGCGTTGATGTCTTCTGTATTAGGACGCTGAGGGACATTTTCGCCGAAGAGGTTAGCATTGAGCGTCAGAGATCTTCGGGAGTAATCGTTTGATTCGGAAAGAGCTCCAAGAATCGTTTATCCACGGTCACAATGGGGCAGTTCTGATCTTCACTGACTGCGACATAGAGACAGTCAAAGACCCCGAGGCGGAACTGAGAAGAGAGTTCCATTGCCCGATCGAGGTACTCAAAGTACGGATAGAGCATGGGACAGTAGTCGAGGAAGCCGTCTAAAACTCCCTTCGCGCTGCCTGCGTCGATCTTTCCTTGGCGTTCTGCTTTGGTGAGGACATGGGCAATTTCGATAGGAAGAGTGTCCGGAGCAATCAACTCGTGAACCTGATTCCGAATTTCCTTCTGGAGAGCCAGAGCCGCATCCGTGTTATCTTCAGGAAGCAGCATCTGGAGTGCAACGCAGGCATCGAGGCAGAGCTTCATAGGTCGTCACGGGATTCACGGATAAGATCTAGTGCATTGATCCGCACACCCTTGGCCCGCAGCTCCTCGCGGATTCTGTCCGCCCGCTCACGAACCCTTTGTACAACATCCGGCTCAGCGGTCTTGCCTTTGAAGGCGTGATCGAGCATTGCCCGATGATCGGATTCTTCCTGCGTCAGTGGTTTTGTCGTGTCCATGCTCATGATGATGAATTGTCGGGAGAGATCGAGGTTGGGTCAATCAAAATCGGAAGATCTTGTCTCCAACCCCCGAAGTCTTGGCGGCTTCCGCTACCCTACTTCGCATCAATGTCCAGCAACCCATGCCGTCGCATCTTCTTGTACAGACCGACGCGAGTGATTCCCAGGAAGCGGGCGGTGGCGGTCCGTTTGAAGCCGTTGGCTCGCAGGGCTTCTTCCAGGATCTGTCGTTCGCTCTTGGCGACCTGTTCCGCCAGCGACCAACTGGGAGGGGGAGATTGTCCATTCGCGTCGCGGGTGTCTGTCCCCTGGGCGTGGACGATGGCGGGCGACAGGTGATCAATCGACAGATCGCCGCGGTCGCAAAACAGCACGGATCGCTGCAATTGATTCTTCATCTCACGGATATTGCCGGGCCAGGTGTACCGTTTCAACGCCGTGATGAACTCGCGATGGATCCGCGTCACGGGAATGTTGTGACGCGAGCTGCATTCGCCGATGAACTGTGCGGCCATCGGGACCACGTCCAGCGGACGTTCGCGGACAGGTGGCAGAACGAATTGCAGAACGTTCAAGCGATAGTATAGATCGGTTCGGAACTTGTTCTGTGAGGCCAGCGTTTCCAGGTCGAGATTCGAGGCCACGACCAACCGGGCTTCGCTGATGCGGGTTTCGGTGGAACCCACAGGTTCGAATTCCCCCGTTTCGATGACTCGTAAGAGCTTGGCTTGTTCTTTGAGGGCCAGGGCGTCGATTTCGTCCAGGAGCAGCGTGCCTCGGCCGGCCGCTTCAAACCGGCCGGTGCGATTTCGATCGGCACTGGTGAACGCACCGCGGACGTGTCCGAACAGTTCGCTCTCGATGAGATCCGCAGGCATGGCTCCGCAGGCGACATTGAGAAACGGGTCGTCCCGTCGTGGCGAAAGTCCATGAATCAATTGGGCCAGGGTCGTCTTACCGGTTCCCGTTTCGCCGATCAGCAGCAAGGTGACGTCGTGTGCGGCCACTCGTCGTAACTGGTCGATGACGGGAAACAGGCTGGGGGTGTGAGTGGAAAAGCGGATCTTTTCACTCTCAATCACCTGCATTTGCGGCACCATTCGCGGTGACGGGAATTTGGTGCCATCGCGGAGGGGTGCCAGCAGGCGATCAACGGTCTCCCAGCTGCAAGGAAAATCGATGGAGGCCGTTTCATGCAGATCGATCGTGGCCGCCCACCGAAAAGGGAGCCAGCGGTCGGTGAGAGTCACCATATATCCCAGCCGCATGTGGCCGGATTCGAGCCAGGTCAAAACCTGTTCTGTCTCGGCATGCCACGCTTCTCCACGAATGTCGAAGAAGACCAATGTCTGCGGCGATTCGTTCACCATCCGTCGCAATTCATCCGCCCCGGTCACCACGGTCACGGGCAGATTGAATGTCTCGGTGATGTATGCCGGCAGTACATGTTGCACTTCGGCATCATGGCTGAAGACAATAGCAGGCAACTTCATGCGCGCGCTTTCTAACAATCATCAAATGGGCCCGTGACCTGCGCGAGCCAAATAAAAAGTAAAATCCAGAACCAGATTGCCGAGAAACCGAGGGGCTTGCGGAAGTGACTCGAGGCTGGTCGAAACGTACTTTCAGTTGGCCGTGCTAACAGGTGTTATCATTCGTTTGCGATTATGAGTAGCGGCAGGGAGCGCTGTAAATTGGAAATTTAGGTGGTTTCTGATAATTATTGGAACCAATGTTGTTGAAAAGCGATCGTTGTTCATAACTTATTTAATTGCAATGAGTTATGTTTACGTTATTCTGTCATTGTAATTTTGAGTGCTGCCGAAATGATACAACATGGGAGTTCTGGGTGGAAGGGGCTGGCTGCTTTGTTCAGGCGATTGACTGTTTCAAAAATAAGACATGATGACTGATCTGAATTGCTGTTTCCTAGCGTAGACAAATGATTCGTTGGACGCGGCCTGATGTTTCATGACAGATCGACGTCATGGGAGGGTGAGGCTCCCGCCGAACCGCAAAGTCTGGCGAGAGCCGATAAACGCTTGCGGTTCGGCGGGAGCCTCACCCTCCCATTGACCGCAATCACGACAGCGCTGTGTGCTCGCTTGTCCTGTTCGCCATCTTGCTGATGGCTGGGACACGTTTCGGCTGCTTGGACTGCTCAAAAGGCTTCTCCGGAGCGGCTTTCATTGCGGTTCGGAGCGCTTTCACAAAGCGCCTGCAAGCGACCGTCAGTTCCGCCCGGCATCGCCCCGCCTTAACTTGCGGCAGTGGACGGTTACAATTGTCTGGTGCTCTGGATTTCTGCATTGAAGCGAGGAAATCGCGAGTTCAAGGGACGGTTACATTTCCGTCAGAACACTCAGATTGTTGCTGCACGGAAAAGCTGATTTGATTAGCCTGCAGAGGGACGTTTTGCGGCGCACTGTATCTGCCCCGTACGGTGATTTGCCGGGCCGGCTGCGACTTTGTTGTTCGTGAGAACTCGTCGACGTTGGTTTTCCTTTAACCCATGCTGAAACAAAATGATTGCCATGACTGCTACCGGAACTTGGGAGTTGCTCGTCATAGAAGACGACAATGTCATTGGAAAATCGCTGGTCCAAGGTTTTTCTGAGAAGGGTCACAGTTGCGTGTGGGCCAAGGATGGGACCAAAGGACTGTTGGCGGCCCAGTCGCAGCAGTTCGATGCCATCATTCTGGACCTGAATTTGCCAGGGATTCCCGGGATGGAATTGCTCCGTCAGTTGCGACACGAGGGGGTGCGAACGCCCATCATTGTGTTGACGGCCCTGGGGACCGTTGACGAACGTGTGGCCGGATTGACGGGTGGTGCGGATGACTATATGGTCAAGCCGTTCGCCTTCGCCGAGTTGCTGGCGCGCATCGACGTCATTTGCCGCCGGGCGGTGAATCGGCCTTCTCCGACGTTAGAGAGCGAAGAACTGACTCTCGATCTGGCCACCCGCCGAGTCCAGGCACACGGTCAGGAAGTCGATTTGACGCCGACCGAATTCAGCCTGCTGGAATTTCTGATGCGCCATGCCGGACAAGTTGTCACGCGACGCATGCTGTGTGAGCACCTGTGGGACAGCGACTGGGAAGGTGCCACGAACGTGATTGAAGTCCACATCAACCGTCTGCGAGGCAAGCTCGACAAAGGGCAGGACAAATCGGTCATTCAGACGATCCGCGGCCGCGGATATTCGCTGCGCGCTTCGTAGCAGCGACGTCGTGAGTTCGTGAGCGGAGTGGCGCTGGCCACCGATACTGCGATATGACGTGCGGTCCGAAAGAACCGGCGGCTTGCGCCGTGTCGCTCACGAGTCGGATGTAGCCGTACAAATGTAGCCGTACAAAAAAAGTACCCGACTCAGAGAGTCGGGCTACGGCAACATCACTCAGCAGATTGCTGTGCGGATACGGTTTAACGTTCGCGGAAGATGATTCGCCCGCGATTGAGATCGTAGGGTGAAACTTCGACGGTCACGCGATCACCGGGGACGATGCGGATAAAGTGCTTGCGCATTTTGCCGGCGACGTGCGCCAGCACTTCATGTCCGTTGTCCAACGCGACACGAAATTGCGTGTTCGCCAGCGCCTTGCTGACGGTGCCTTCAACTTCGATGGCCTCTTCTTTGGCCATAACTGGTACTCTCCACGACTCGTTGCTGCCCACCGGACCTCGCTGGAATGCGGATCGACTGACGGTGAACAATTTATTAAGCAATCCCAGCGGCCGAACGCTCGGCCCCAAAATCTGCATACTGTGAACGCGTTATTGTGAGCGCCACGGGTCTCAAAAGCCAGTCTGATTCAGCCGATTTTTCCCGTGAGCCTGCAAATCTGCCGAGGCTTCTGATGGAGACATTGAACCTATCCCGTCCTCTGAATCGCATCTCAGGCGGGAAATTCGTAGAAGTTATTAAGACAGAAAAATGGGACGACAGAAAAATGCAGACTGTCTCGCGACAGGAATCGACCGATCAACATCTTTCTGTCGTCCCATTTTTCTGTCTAAAAATGACGATCGACAACTCCTAGCGGCCCATTTTCTGCTTATCCTGTCCGGTAGTTCGCTCCCCCATGCGAATCGGTCTCAAATCACAGAAAACATTTGGTCATAGTCAGTTGTGGAATCCCGAATCATTGACGAGCGATGTGGGGCGGGCTCAACAATTGCGGTTCTCTTCAGCAACTGGTTCCTGTATTTTTGTATTTTTTGACGTGTGTGAATTTGTAAGCTAGATTTGCTGTTGCAGGGCCCTGTCATTTTAACTGCTCGTGCTCGGGTGCATCATGAAGTTCTGGCAAAGATTTGTTCGCGACGAGGAAGGCGCAACGACCATCGAGTATTGTGTCGTCTTGTTCTTCATCATTACGGCGTGTATTGCCGGGATTACTGCAGTGGGGGGCTCCAGCAACGGACTGTGGGGCAAGAATTCCACTCAGATGGGCATGTACATGTAGTCGAAATGCGGTGCCGTCAATTTCTCGAATCATTGAGTGCGTGCCTGTCGCGGCGACTTTTCTCTCGATCAAAATCACTCTCATCAGTGGATCGCCAGCGGCTGTTTGAGGCGGCCGCAGTTGATCTTCGCAGGAGGCGGGGATGGCCAGGTGCTGGATTGCACTGGGTGGAAACCTGGGATCGGTCGCTGACACGTTCCGCGACGCGATAACTTTGCTGAACCAGGTGGCTGGCATTTCCGTGCGTCGCATGAGCCGTTGCTACACCACTTCTCCCGTGGGGGCTGACGCCGGCAGCGAATTCTTGAATGCTGCCGCTGAGTTGCAGACAACGCTGCGTCCTTTGGAATTACTGGCCCATCTGCAGAGGGTGGAAACTCAATTGGGACGAGTGCGATCAGTACACTGGGGCCCGCGAACTCTGGATCTGGACCTGTTGCTGTACGATCAGCAGGTGGTATCAACGCCCGTGCTGACCATTCCGCATCCCCACATGTGGTATCGCCGGTTTGTCCTGGACCCTCTGGCAGAGATCGCGCCCAACGTGATTCATTGCCAGCATGGGCGGACGATTGCAGCGCTGCGTGAGCGCTTGTTGTCGAGCCCCTTGAAGTGCGCGCTGCTGGGGGGCACGACCGAACAGCGGGCGGAATTGCAGCGGCTGTTTTCCGTTGAGTATCCGCAAACGGAGTGGGACCATGAGCATCCCGAGTCCGCCTGGCTGGTGTTTTGCCTCGAGTCTGATCTGCAGCCTCCAGGGTTGCCAGTCGCCAATCGGATTAACGTGTACGACTTCCCCACGAGCCCCGAACAGACAATTCGCAATGTCTTGGCTGCGGCACTGGATTCTGTCCGCTGCTTCTCAATCTGATAAGTGACAGGGATCACGGTGGCCTTCATGTGGGATTTGTTAGAACAGCTAACAAAACGTCCAATTGATCCTGGAGATATTGAACCACGAATCACACCAATGACACGAATCGAAATTCTGAAAATGGCCGGCAAACGAACGGCGCTCCATCTTCCAAATTCGTGTCATTCGAATCATTCGTGGTTAAAAATCGTTGCTCACTGACATCTATGACAAGCGACGGGTTCACATGCAGTGCTAAGCGATTCCGAAATCGTCGGGTGCACAAAGTTCGAGATTTTGTGCTTTTCCGACACCGTTGCGCTAGCGTACAGTTACTGGACAGGTTAAAAACCACTCGTGCGGTACAAATCTACATACCAGCTGAAGCACCGACTGCAACCTGATGTTCCCAGTGGGCCCTGCGTGGAGTTTAGCGACATGCAATATCAACCTGCTGAAGTCAACCCGGTACAGCCAGCGGATCACCTTCCGGCGGTATTGCCCGAGGTACCGCGCCATTCCGAAATGCTGGCGCCTCTCTCGCAAATCCTGTGGGGCGATGAGTCCCGGCGGACGACCAGTTTGTCGGCGTGTGCGCGACTGCCTCTGGATCTGGGAAAGGGGCTCGTCAGCGACGATCCTCAATTGCTGTCCCTGGCCTGGGCCTTGAGTCGCTAGTCACACCGAGTTGCTAGTCGCGCCGAGTTGCTAGTCGCACCGCGAATCAGTGACTGACATCCAGGTAGCGGTAGCTGCCGTGGTGGTCGTTAGCGAGTTGCTCGAGCCAGTTTGGCGGGCCCAGCTTGGGGCCGATGCCGAATTCGACGACATGGATTGACGCTCGTTTGCGGTTGGCTCGCTTGAGTTCCCACAAGTCTCGCTCGGACAATTCAGGTGTCTCGCCGTCCGTGAGAAAATAGATGGCGTCCGGAGCCAGTTTCAACGCCGCCAACAGCGCCGGTTTGTGAATCGTACCGCTGGTGGGTTGTTGACTGGCGATGAATTGCCGTGCGAGCCTGAGATGACTGTCAGTGGCGAAGAACGTCTGCTGCCGGTCCCTGGTCATCGGATGCAGTTCGGAATCATAGAACAGAATCTGAAACCGCTGGGTCGGCTCCAGTTGTTCAAGACTGGCGATCAGTTCGGCGCGTGCTCGGTCAATCGAGTTCTCTTCCTCCATACTGCTGGAGCAATCCACGACATAACCGAACAGATTTCCCTGGGCACTGATCTCGAAAAAACTCGTGCTGCCGGCGGTACCGGCCGTGTGACCAGCGTTGATGACTCGGGGCCCATCGCCAGAGTTTTCGGACGTGGCAGTTACAGTTCGGGGGCTGGCCGACGCGGCTTGCAGCAGTTGGGCATACTTCGACTTGATCGAGCGTTTGACGTTCGCGCTGGCCACGGTTTCCGTGAGGGGAGTCTCTTCTGCAGTTGCACTTTGATCCTGCTCGGAATCGGCCGCTGAATCGTCGATCATTGTGGCAGAATGAGTTTCATCTACTGCCGCCAGAGTTTGATCGTCTGTCGGGCGTTCCAGATTCACCTCGACCACCTGCTGCGCGAGTTCTTCCTCAAGTCCTGTTCCGAAATTGCTGGCCGTTTCATCGCGACTAAAGCGCGTAGTGAAGTGCAATGGAGCGCCGCCATCCCCGCCCTGCTCGCGTTGTATCCCGTCGGAGTAACCAATACCGAGCACGCAGCAGGCTCCGAGTGTGGCGTGGACACACAACGAGATCAGCCAGGCGGGCCAGGCGCCCATCGAGCGCCGCCGGCTGTCATGTTGGCGCTCAGTGTCCAGGTCGAAGTCTCGAATCACGAGGGTCTCGGTTATAGGTTGGTATTGGTGAGCGGCACGGCGCTAGTACGACAAATTACAATTTGCCCTTCACCAAGTCGAGTTTCTTCCAGAGCTTCGTGGTTTTCCTAAGTTCTCGCCATGTTCGGGGTCGTTGGTTTGCCGTGTTGCGTGTGGGGCGGCCGGTGTA
>JAKFVC010000339.1 GCA_021732415.1 Planctomycetaceae bacterium | reverse complement strand
GTACCAGGGCGAGGGGAGCAGTTAATGCATATTGTCGCGAATCGATCGCCCTAACATTTAACAACTGAATCCCGCAGCGACTTGGAGACGAGGTTCTTCGAATTCGGTCCGCCTGCTATACTCACCGGCTTCCCGGCGAGTCGTGGCCGGAGCAGATCCGATGTCCATAAAGGCCGCCCCATGAGACCCAGCATCCGGGAACACCGCTGCCCGGGCTGCGAAATCCGCAGGCCGCTCTGCTTCTGCGCGCTGATCCCCCGGATCGAACTGCAAACGCGGCTGATTGTCCTCATGCATTCATCCGAGGAAGTCTTAACTTCGAACTCGGCGCGGTTGGCAGTGAAGGCCCTCACCAATAGCGAACTGCGCATCCATGGCCGTAAAGACGAACGGATGTCGACAGACGGACTAGCCGGAGCCGTTCGTCCGTTACTCTTGTACCCCAGTTCCAATGCAGTGGAACTGACCCCCCAGTTGGTTACACAATTGGACGGGCCGGTGACCCTGATTGTACCCGACTCCAGTTGGCGGCAAGCCCAGCGCTTCGTGCGCCGCGAGCCGGCACTGCTCGGCATTCCGCATGTCAAGTTGCCCGAAGGAGCCCCGTCGGAATATCGCCTTCGCCAGCAACCCAATGACACCAGCCTGTGTACCCTGGAAGCAATCGCTCGAGCCATCGGACTGCTGGAAAGTCCGGAGGGTCAAGCTCGACTGGAGACGGTACTGAACGTCATGGTCGAGCGTGTCCTTTGGTCTCGCGGCAAGCTTCCCGCAGATCAATGCACCGCTAGCGACATCCCGCCGGGAGCCTTTCTCCACGTCAATGGGCCGGAACGCGTTAAACGTCAACAAATCAAGGGGGAATCAGCGAGTGCCAAGCGCGCACGCGAATCCGTCTGATTTTTGAAATCAGAGATTTGAGGAAATTGGAACATGACGAACAACACGCCGACCGATATGCAATCAATCCTGACTGACCGCATCAGCATGGAGCAAGCCTTTCGCCAAGCGCGTCGCGAAGCCGTCCGACAACATCGAATGGCAAATCTCCCCATGGTTGTCTGGCGTGATGGTGCGATCGTCTGGATTCCGCCAGACCAATTACCCGATATTGAAGAGCCCAATCACGAGTAGGGGTTCACTCCAGCAAAGTGGACTCAACCGCCACTATTTCCTCAGCGGTCTCTCCGCGAGATACTCTCGAACCGCGGCTGCCAGGTTTGCACCCACGGCGCGATAACCGTCGGTCGTGCTGTTCTGATAATTCCAGATTGTTTCCAGGCACAAACTGACGGTATGGGGATTGCCATTCAGGCAGACCCAATGGGAGCTGATCTGACGCCACAACGGATGGTAGTTGGCCCCGATCAACTTCGGTTTGTTGCTCATCGGGATCAGCGGCTTGATCTTGCTGATCCGTGAATAGGCCAGTTCGATAAACCGGTCGCGCAGACCGATCATCGGCTCTTTGAGCAATTCCGGCTGCAGGGCATAAAAGAAGGTCGGGTCATCGGGCGACGGATTGTGCAAATCCAGAAAGACATCCATACGCCCCTCTTCGATCAGGCCGCTAACCATCCGCTGGGCGGCAATGATCTCGTTCCAGTGGGGTTGTGGAGACCAGTCCCGATTGTGATCCTGCGGCTGAGCATCCTTGCCGCCGTTGCCTGTCGCCGTATTGTCGATATCCATAATCGGAACGATGTAGATCTCTGCATGCTGCCGCAGCCAGGCGGCATCAGGATTGTCGCTGAGGAGCCATTCGCCGAACCCCTGTGCCACCCAACTGGAACCAGACTCCCAGGCATGCTGCCGGGCCTGGACCCAGACTGCAAACCGCTGTTCCTTGGTCCGCTCACCTTCCTGCACGTGCAACATCGGCACCGGCCGATTGCCTCGGGAACGGCAGAGTTCCAGCGCTTTGGCGTGAGGCGATTTCTCGCTCATCTGACGCACGAAGGTCGCGGCAGTGGTCGGAGTGTAGGGCGGCCCCCACGCGACGAACACAGATGTCGCGTCGGGTTTGATCGTATAGACAATCGACTCGTCCTGACGCTGTCCCTTCGCGGTGTGTTGCCAGACTTGGCCGTCCGTGGAAAACGTCGCCTGAGCCGGCATCGCCCACGCCGCCGCGAGCGGTTTCTGGGGTTGTGAACCTGGCTTCTGGACGGTCGCGGTAGAACCGCGCAGTCGCACGGTAATGGTCTCGCCGGACGTCACCCCGTTGACTCGAAAGTACCACCAGCAGGGCCAGCCGCGCAGTGGATCGCCCCCCGGCATGCAACTGATGGTGCGCGTCGTCTGATCGATTTCGACATCCCGCACGGAAGCCCCTTCGAAATCAGTCACGACCGTCAACGGTTCGGCGGCGACGCACCGGATACCAGCTTGGGTAAAACCGATGAGTGCCAACAGTGACCGAATCAGCAAGTGTCGCATGCGAAAGTCTTCCCTGCAAGAAGTCGACGTTAGAGTGGATTAACTTAACGTGTGCGGAATGACGAAGTGTACGTGTTGCCAGGCGAGCGTCCGGCGTAAGCCGGATGGTTGTTAGCGACTCTCTCCAGCCCTCCGGGTGACTCAAACGTGCGAGTAAGATGAATGACTGACTCTTCTGGGTGCCAGTGGCAGCCCAACACAACCTGATTGAAGAATTCCGTCCTGGGACTTGTGCAACTCGGTAACAACCATCCGGCTTACGCCGGACGCTCGCCTACGAAGAACTTGTGCAATCATTTCGACGCAGATTTGCTCGGCTCAATCCGTGTCGCCAGTACGACGGATTGACCGTCACGTTTGGATTCCCAGCAGGCGATGATCGGGCCTTCGCCGTTCGCCGCCGTGGTAATCATGGGATCACGGGCTCCGCCACTCAGCTTCGTTGGCTGACGAGAATCGGCTGAGTTGAGCCACAGGTCACCCTCGCGGCCATCCGTCCAGACGGCGACCGGGCCCTTCGGGGAACCCGTTACCCACGGTTGTTCGCCGCGTCCCAACAGACGCTCTTTGCCGCCTGTTCCTGCTGCCGAAAAAATCTCGCCCTGTCGCCGCCAGACGGTGATCAGGCCCCCCTTGCCATCGGGTGTCAGCATGCCTCCGTCCATCGGACAGCCTGCCAGTTTCCACGTCCCCTGACCGATTTTCTTGGCGGGAGCAAACTTGGCGCCGCCGTCAGTGGATACCGCCACATACATGTCCCGAAAGCCGCCCAAGGAGTTACGAAACATCACGCTGACCGTCTTGCCGGTCGCCACGATTGACGGATGGCAGCACTCGCAAACGTTCTTTTCGGGCGAGCGATAGACGCGGGTATTGGCTCCCCAGGTGGCTCCGCCGTCGGTCGATTTCGCGACGTACACTTCGGTCCGTTTCTCTCGCAAATCGAGCCACACGCACCAGATCGCTCCGTCGGTTCCCGCGGTCATCCCGTGCAATCCTTCACGAGCCGAACCGGACGTATCATTCACATTGACCGGACCAGTCCAGGTCGCCCCGTCGTCCGTCGAATGCCAGGCTTGCAAATCTCCGTCCTTGCCCTTCCCCAACTGACCGCCAATCGCCGTCACGACAATTGATTTCCCGGCACTGGCGACTCGCGGACCGCGGCGCATCCCGAGCGACATATTGGGAACGCGGAAGGCCAATTGCGGTGTGGAGAAACTCGTCCCGGCATCGACCGACCGGCTATGAAATACGCCGTCGCCCACTCCATACACCAGATCCACGTTCCCATCGGCCCCGACCGCCGCCTGCGGTTGTTTCGGCGCCTGGTCCGGAGCTCCCTGGGCCACAACGATCGGTTCCCCGGCAAACGTGTACTGCGAGACCAACGTCAATGCCGTTGAAAGCAGGAGCGTACAGATCGTTCTCATGTGTTGATTTCCTTAACGGGAGCAGCGTTAGCAGGCAGTATCCAGCGTTATTTGGACTGCGGTGATTCATCACCGCTTTCTAATTCAGTCAGATCCTGAACTTACTACCAAGGTCAGTCGACATCTCGTCCCAAGAGGATTCCAACATCATATTGAAAAGCGGCGATGAATCACACAGTCCAAATCGTAGCCGCATCTCGCCAGAGTGCGGGCCTCGCCAGCCATTCGCCCGCGTTCTGGCGAAACGCGGCTACAACCTACGCGACTTCTTTGAACTCTTTAACTTCTTTGATTTCTTCGACCTGTCTGAAATCTGCTCTCAACTGACTCCCATCAACTCTCTCGCCGCAGGCGCGCCTGCCCACGTGACTTCTTTGATCCCTTCGACTTCTTTGAACTCTTTGACTTCTTCACCCTTCACCCCTCTCTCTGCACCCTTCAAGGCGTCCCAGAACCACCGCCCATTGGCGGTCGATTCTTTATAACACCGGATCCCCAGTTCCCACTTCACACGCTTGATCTGCCCGGCCGACCAACCCGCCGCTCCAGCCGCCGCGAGGACCTCATTGGCCGGACGAGGTTCCGCGGCCAGGTAGTCCCGCAACCAGTTGGCCTGCTCCTGCAATTGCCGGCAGCGCACCTGCCGGGCCGAGGCCCCGCGCACCCGAGACTCGGTCGGCGCCTCTCTTCCCGGCTGCCAGACCACCCCAACATCAGTGATCCGGAATGCCAGCCCATCAGGCAAAACACCGCAGGCGTGCCTCACCGGCACCCAGCAGCGAGCTGTCCCATCGAGCACCTCGCAGTCAACCCGCCACACATGCTTCACCGGCAGATCACATTTGGTCGCCGCCGAAACCACGACAATGGCCACGCCACACTCAGCCGCCAGTTTCGACAACGAGGCCACCAACTCCCGCAGCTTCCCCCGATTCGATCCCACCTTCCCGAGGTACGCTTCCAACGGATCGATGATCACCAGCCGCACATTCCCCAACGCTTCAATCCGAGACCGCAACACAGGCAGATCGCGCCCCAGATCAAACCCCCGCATCCCAGATGGCACTCGCTTTGTGTCTGGGCCAATCAGCCGGTACGCGTTAGCGTCCGGTTCTTCGGAAACGTGAGTCGATTGTTGCCCGAACCGGGGGCTAACGGCCAGCGGCTGATTGATCGAACAGCCAGAGCGCGTGCCATTCGGCTGCATCCCACCAATCACCGAGATGTTCTTCAGGTTGGCCCCGCTGCTCGTCAGCCGCGGGCAGATCGAGTCCCCCACAGAATCCTCACCATTCACAATCAGCACGCGTCCCGATTCCGGAGCCCCAGCCCCATCCGGCCAGCAAATCCCAGCCGACACCCGAGCCGCCAGATCCAGCCCCACGCTGGTCTTGCCAATCCCCGCCTCACCATAAATCACGGTAACGCGTCCCAATGGAATCTTCCCCGGCCACAACCACCGCACCGGCTCCGGCCGGACATCCGCCAGCGAAACCTCCTGCAACTCATCCGGCACCGGCAACAGGCTCGCCGCCCGCTGAGCCTCATCCTCCAGATATTCCGCCTCCACACAGGCATCAATGGCCGATTCAACAATCCCCTCCAGAACCAGCGGCGCCAGAGGAGCCCACTTCTTCTGCCTCACAAACTCCGCCAGAGCCACCTGGACCTCAGGCGCCGACACCCCCTGATCAAGCAAAGGCTGAGCCACCCCAACCAGCCGCGCCCGCTGCTCCAACCGCACACCGCAGAGCTCAAGATCGCTTTGGCCCTCCACACGGCCATTCCCCCCATTCCGGACCGTCTTCGTCGAGCCCACAGATGACTTCTCCTCCACCGGAGGCCACGGTCCCCCCCTCAGCGGCGGAACCCCCGAAAACGCCGCCTGAGCCTCTTTGATTCCCATCTGCCGCGTCAATTTTTCCATATTCGCAAATTTGCCCAGCATGCTGCACCCGATTCTCGAAAGAGCCCACAGCAGCCTCCCGCGAACATCCCGCGGGAATCCAACGCTGCCAACTCACTTCTACAGCACCCCGCCGCAGCCAGCGAAATCACGAAACGTGACAAAATCCAAGGCTTGAGGTCGCTCGATAAGATTTATGAGAGGCAAATTCCGGTGATCCACGCAGTTCACACGCAATCTCAGAGGCGTGTGCGCCCTCGAACAGCCGCGCAGATTTGCAGAAGATTCAAACCCGACCAGAGTTGCCTCTGCTAGGCTCAGTTTGCGGAAGCAACCTCGCTCACCGCGCGGATTCGTGCCACTGCTTCGGGGCGGCGCAATCCCGCTTCAATTTGAATTGGACGTCGCCGCAGCACCTAAGCAGTGCTCATGGCTACTCGTAAGCCCAAAGAACCACTGCTTAACGACCGAGTACAGTCGCGAAGCAGTGCCACGACCTCGCTCCGTGCGACATGGAAACCAATGCCACCCTACCACGGAAGAGGCCAGGGTGAATTTCGATCCTGAAGGGATCGTAGAGAGTAGCCGGTGGTTGAGGAGCGGAGCGACGACACCACCGGTTCAGTTCCTCATCATGATTGCATCCTGGAGGGATGCCAGAGAGCGCAATCTTGCCGTATCCCAATCCGAAATCCTCTGCGATCCATCCAGGATCGAGGACGGGAGGGGACGATATCCGGTGGTGTCGTCGCTCCGCTCCTCAACCACCGGCTACTCTCTGGAATCCCTCCGGGATGCGATACTTAGCGACTGAGTACAGTCGCGAATCAGTGCCACGACCTCGCTCCAGGCTGTAGTCAAGCAAGTGCCACCCTGCCCGCGATCACGATGCCCACCGCAATCGGACCGTGAAAGCGTTTGTTACTTGACCACTTGTGCGCTCAAAGATTAGGCTGGCTACAGCTTCGATGTCTGACCTTGGTTTTGGTGATCGTCAAAATGGCCCAAGAATTCTATGTCCGTGAAGATGATTCTGTTTACGGACCGTATTCAGGCCGACAACTTCGTGAGATGGCATCCAGCGGCGCGCTCACTCCAGAGTCGCTAGTCAGCATCAACCAACGCAAATGGCTGCCTGCGTCGTCAATCAAGGAACTGGTATTTGAGGAGTCTCCACCTGTGGAGCCAGGTCCGACCGTTGCTCAGCGAATGCGAGCAGGACTTCAAGGTGCAGCAACGGCGATTGGCGGCGCAATCTCTGGACTGGCCGCGGGCGCTCCTTCGTCAGCGGACGTTCAAGCCGAGACGAATGAATTGCGACCTCCAACCAACACTGGTTCTGCTTCGTCGTCGGCTATCAGTCGGTTTCTCAACGAGGAACAAGATCCGAAAGTGATCGAGCGACTGTTGCCTAAGGTTCAAGAGATCTTGATGTCTGGAGAAGAATTGCTGTTCATCGCAGTTCAGAAAAAGCCGATCGCGACAATTGCTCCTGACTGCATCATTCTCACTTCGAAGCGTTTCATCTTCTACAAAGTGAAACTATTCGGTCAGATTGCATTTGAGGATCGTATTTGGCGAGAACTTTACGATGCGAAAATCGAGGAAGGGATACTCGGCGCCAAGTTCACAATCCACGCCTCTGGCGGACTTCCATTGTCGATGGACTATCTCCCCAAGGCCCAGGCTCGCCGGCTGTATCGCTTCGCACAGGAGATGGAGGAAAAATCGTTAGAGGAACGACGACAGCGTCAACTAGAAGACAAGCGAGCCGCGGCTGGCGGAATCGTTTTGGGGGCCCCTACATATGCTCAACCGCAGGCGATCCCTGACGATCCACTTCAAAAGCTTTCGAAGCTCAAGCAGATGCTCGATGCAGGGCTGATCAATTCACAAGAATATGAATCAAAAAAGACGGAGATCTTGTCTCGAATGTGATAAGGGGACTGCTCTCCTTGTTGCAATCAAAGAGACCTGCCCCCTTACCCTTATCGACCCTTATCGTATCCGCCATTCCAAACACCTAAGCCACATTTTCAATCGGAGTCGCTGAAATGATGAAGAAGCCACGTGGAGAGATGCGGACGACGAGACCAGATATCTTCATCAGTCATTCGTCTCGCGACAAGGAAGCTGCACTTCGTCTAGCGACGACGTTAAACTTCTGCGCTACAGACGTCTGGTTGGACGACTGGGAAATGGAAGTGGGACAAAGTCTGTCTGATGAAATTGCCAAAGCTATGAGCGTATCACGCTTCATCGCAATATTGATTACCGAAAACTACAACAAAACGGTTTGGACGAAAACTGAGTACAAGAAGGCGCTGGCGCGGGAGCAAAATGAAAAGCGGACCGTCATGCTTCCGCTGATTGTGGGACACGCAGAGATCCCCGATTTCCTCGAAGATAAGCTTTATATCGACCTACGTGATAAGTTCTTTGCTGGTATCTTCAATCTGGTTGGCATGATCCACGGATTGTCTCGTTACCGGGTCTCTCGAGCTCTGTCAGAAAGCTCCCCCGAATCCGTCCGCGACGTGTGGTCCCTGTTGGAATCAATTGGATTCGCCCCATACATCGTCCTTGGTGAAGACGACTTCCAGGAAATGCTGAACAATGGCGGTCTACTACTTCGCCCCGACTATGCTCAATTTAATCCGAGTATCTTGCTCAAAAGTCCCTCGGTTACAAGCCACATAAAGTCATTGCTCCGAGAACTAGAGGGGGCAGAAAAGGCGCAGGTCCGTTTGAGGGGACGAAAAAGCGGGCCGGTCCATTAATTAATATATGGACGTGTGCGGCTTGTCCACCTGACCCCCTAATTCCACCCACCATCTCAGCGAGTCCCACAATGAGCCCTACAGTCAAGCTTCGTCTCGGTGACATGTTCGACGGCCCAGCTGATTTGATCGTATTGCCTTGTTCGACATCCGGAACGATCACTGGCTTTGTGGCACGCCGACTTGTCCAGCTATCAATTCCTCACCCTAAGGCTGGAATGTCCCTTGGCGAAGTGGAGATCATGCCATTCGAAGGCGGCGAAGAGATTGCGCAATTTGTAGCATTCGCGGCGTCCGTACATCGCAACACGTCAGGCGTCAACGAAATCAGAGCGATCGGGCAGGAGATCGGCCGCTTTACAGCCCTAAACTCATCCGTGAAGTACGTGGCAGCACCACTACTTGGCGCGGGCGCCGGCGGAGTCCAAAGTGAACTCGTCGCAGCGGCGCTTCGTGAAGGCTTCAGCGCGACTGCGGCAGACGATGCAACGTTGGTGATTCATGTACTGCATCAAGACGTCTACGATCGGCTGAAGAGTAACCGTCGCATCATCAAGGGGCAACCTAAGGACACAGTCCGAGTATTCATAAGCCATACATCAAAGACGGACGATGCGGTCGAGTGGGTCAAATCGCTGGCGCTCTACTTGATCGAGCAAGGCGTTCAGGCTCGACTTGATCGCTTTCACTTACGGCGCGGCATGGATCTACAGCAGTGGATGCGCAATGAACTAGCGATGGCTCGTAAGGTCGTGGTGATCTCAGACGAGGCTTACAAGGAGAGGGCTGATGGTCACGTCGGTGGCGTGGGCTGGGAAACCAGAATAATGCAAACTGACATTTCCAAACTACCGCCGGATAGCACGAAATACCAAGTCGTGGTCCGTGCCCCGGAGATCGAACTGGGTTTGCCCATCTACCTCAGTACAAGATACGCATTCCACGTCCCGAGCAAGGTACAAGACGACGCATTTCGAAACGAGCTAGTTACGGAATTGCTCGATGTTCCAATTGACCCAACGCTTGAAATTCGAGAATGCGCGCTGTAGCACTGGCGGAGGGGGGGCACGGGTAAAGTTAGACGTGTTTGGGTGCCACTGGCTGTGCCAGTGCTTTGCCGGATCGGATGTCGAATGACTATCAGCAGTGGCATAGCCAGTGGCACCCAAACCGAACGGTTGATGGCCTAAACAGAAGCTGGCCTTATCGATTCTTGGGCGTTGTGCCCTGCGACGCATGCAGGATTGAATCCATGCCGCGTCGGTGGTTACGGGCTCGGACGGGCCTGGAGACCCGTCCTACGGTTCGGTGACCTTCGGTGGTGTCCGCAGGGCTTCTACGGCGGTTTGTAGCTTGGTGGCGATTTCATCCCAGCCGGCTCGTCGATTTACGACGTCCGCGAAGGTCATTGGCGGGCCGATGTGCAACTTGAGTGGCCATGGTCGAGGCCACTTGGTTCCGGGGGGACAGGCTGCGAATGTTCCGTCCAGGTAACACGGAACGACCGGGACTTCGCTGCCGGCGATCATCATTCCCAGGCCTGGTTTGAATGGGCCCATCGTGCCGTCCCGGCTGCGCTGGCCTTCGGGGAAGAGCAGGTAAATCGCTGGTTCGTTGATGAGCCGCTCGCGTAATTCCTGCAGGGCGTGGGGTCCGCAATGCTTGCGCCACATGGGGAGAGCGTTGAGCGTCATGGCTGAGAAGAGTGAGGCTTGGGGGGTCTCGAAGAAGACGTCTCCGGCGGCGATCGGAAAGGCTTTGCGACGCAGATTCCACGGCAAGGCGGCCCCGAGGACCAGGGCGTCGAGATGGCTCGCGTGATTGGCAATCATCACGAACGGTGGCTTTTTAGGGATGTGTTCGCTGCCAATGACTTTCAACCGGTGATAGGTCTTGAGATAGGCATACACGCCAATTCGCCACAGCATTTGCGTGGTGGAATAGGCGAGGCCCGACTCGCGCTGCAAGCTCCGCAGCGTCTCGGCGGGAGTGAGCGCTTGATCGCGAGCCGGTTTGTATTGCCAGTCGTCCATGGGGTGATCTCAATTGACAAGCTAAACTTATGGAGAATCTAACTCCCCTCGCCCTGGTACCC
>JAKFVC010000052.1 GCA_021732415.1 Planctomycetaceae bacterium | reverse complement strand
GGCGAGGGGATCGAAATTCTGTCATATTTCCAGGGATTCCGTCGGTGTTGTCACTTGAGTAGATACCAATCCCCCCACGCTCTGGCGAGCGCGGCTACGAACCATCGGCTATTCGATCGTAGAAAACAGGTCAGCCTGCGGCCAGTCCTTGATCGAGACCACGGCCACATGCATGAGACTGTCAATCGCCACGGAGGGCGACTTATCTTTGGTCTTCTCGCCCGTGTTGAACAGGACCACCCAGTTGAAATTGTCGTCACGATGAACCATCAGTGTCGAGGCGCCGTCGAGGGCTCCGTGATGCCAGAGATGGGCGTGATTAGGCGTGATCAGTGGTCGTATTTGCCAGCCGTATCCATAGAAGGATGACTTCGGCTTTCCGTCTTCCTGGAATCCTGCCGGACCGGTCGGACGGCTGCCGATTAAGAGTTTGCGGGTCGACCCCTTCAGCAATGGCTTCTGAGACTGTTCGTCCAGGCCTGCCGCAAATCGGACCAAGTCAACGGCCGACAACACCCAGCCTCCATTCGCGTCCATGGACTCCAGGCACCAGACGCCATAGGGCGACGGCACGGTTTGTTTCAGATTCTCGGCGAAGACGGATGGCCCAGTTCTGTCTGCCGCATAATACAAAACTTCGCCAGGAGCGCGGTCCTTCAACGGAGTCTTTCCCAACCGGGCCGACTTAATGCCGACGGGCCGCAGGACATGCTTCTGCACATACTGCTCGTAGGTCTCTCCAGAGGCCTGTTCGATCACCCGTCCTAAAATGTTGTACCCGAAGTTCGAGTAGGCATAGCGTTCACCGGGGGCAAAGTCCAACGGTTTGGTCGCCATATAGCGGATGATGTTGTTCGCCGATGGCGGCGGTGGAATCTTTAACGCCTCACCAATCATGATCGGCCGGAACATCGGGTCGAAGCTGACTTTCCGGTCCCAGCCCCCCGTGTGCTGCAGGCAATGTTGGATAGTGATCTTCTGCCAGGGATGGGCCGCCCGCTCCGCATCGGACAGCGGGACCAATTCCGGCAAGTACTTCAGGATGGGATCTTCCAGCTTCAGCTTGCCGCGCTCCAGCAGGTGCAGGATGGCCGTCGCGGTAATCGGTTTGCTCAGACTGGCGACGCGAAAGAGCGATGTTGGCTGGACGGGCTCTTGCTTTTCCACATCGGAAAAACCACAGCCGCGGGCATACACCAGTTTCCCTTTGTAAGTGACAGCGAGAGCGACCCCAGGAATCTTATTGTCGGTAACAAACGACGTGAGCAGCTTGTCCAAGGGCGCCAATTGAGGAGCGGTGGGACCTGTCAGCGGCGGCTCGGCGTGGCAGATGGCGGTGCAGAGCAAAGCCAATAATAAGCCGCAGGCCGGGATTGGCCGCAGGAGCTGTGCTGAAACGCATACCGGGCGTCTTAGGATTGGCATAAGCAGCATGATCGATAGGGAAGTCGCAGGCCAGAGATTGAGTCGTTGAGGAGTCGGATCGAATTTGTAAGAACGGGAAGTGCCGTCCTCAGATTGATCTAGCTGAGACATTCTTTGACAGATTTACAAGTCTCTCCATCGGGAAATTGTCAGTACTCCACGGCGCAACACGCACGATTGGACAACGGATTGCGAAAATGACTCCAATTCGTCTAGCACTGTTTCTTGACCCCATCGACTGTCTAGCGGAGTGGCATGCCTAATGCTTCTGACTGTGAAGGGACGCGGTGAGCCGGGTGCCGCAATCAGCCGCTGGGCACTAGCCCACGGTTCCGCGCAACGATCGACTCGATTGACCGGCCGAACCGGACGCTAACGCGTGCCGGCTGATAGCGTCTCTCGGCCGGGTTGAACAACGCAGCGGCCAATTTGTTTCCAGCGCCAGCGAAGTGCGAGTTGTCAATTAAGGAGTTTTCGACATGTCATTCAAAGCTTGGAAGATTACAGTTTTGTTGGGTGTCAGTGTGGTGGCATTGCCGTGGGGATTGTCTCACGCGGACGATCAAAAAGATCCACAGCATTCGGTCGTGGATATTATGAACGCCACGATGAAGAAGGGTCAGTGGAAAAAGTTAGCGAACGGCGAAGCCTCACCCGCGGATGCCGAGAAACTGGTAAAGCTCTTCGACGAACTGCATCTCACCAAAGCCCCGCACGGGGACGCGAAGAGTTGGAACGAGAAGACGACGGAACTTTGGGAAGCAGCCCAAGCTGCAGCCAAAGGCGAACCAGGCGCAGCCGACCGACTCAAGACTGCCGCGAATTGCCGCATGTGCCATCAGGCACACAAGGGCTAGTCTTATAAATAGTCGCGAACTTGTCATCGGACCCAGTTTTTCGGAGTGAGGTGCGAAGAGTTTTTTGCCACGGATTAACACAGATGAAACACGGACTCATGCAGACATTGATGATACCCGAATGTCATCGGGGCCTGTTTTCCAAATAGACCCACACATACGATGATCCAATCCGTGTTTCATCTGTGTTAATCTGTGGCAAAAATCTGAATCCCATTCCATGAAATCACTGAGGTCTCGATGACTGCCTCCGATCAGATTCGACTGGCACTGATAGGTTGTGGCCAGATCTCGCGTCTCCACGCACAACGGGTTCAAGCCGATGGCCGAGCCCGTTGGAGCGTCTTGTTTGATCCCAACCTCGAAGCCGCCGAGCGCATGCGGATGGAATTTGCACCCGCGGCCCACATCAGTCCGACCTTCGAAGATGTGCTGGCCCGGACGGATATCGACGCTGTCGTGATCTCCACGCCGACCCATCTGCATTTCGAACAAGTCCGAGCGTGTCGCGAACGAGGCTGGCCGGTGCTCTGCGAAAAGCCGCTGGCCGAAACCCGCGAACGGATCGAGCAACTCATTGCCGAAGCCGAAGCAGGCGGACCGCTTTTGACGGTGGCCTATCAGCGGCGCGGGCAATCTGCCTATCGTACGTTGCGCCGTGAGGTGCAGTCCGGACGCTGGGGCCGGGTGCTCGCCGTGTCGTCTCACAACTGCGAACATTGGGAACAACTGCAGGCGTTACCCAATACGTGGCGGAATGATCCTCGGCAGAACCCCGGCGGATATATTGGTGATGCGGGGAGCCACAAGCTGGATATCATTTTCTTCATCACGGGCCTGCGTCCGGAAGAAGTGTTTGCTCATAGCAGCCAGAGCCAGCGACAAGTCGAAATCATCACGACGGTGTCAGCCATGTTGACCGATGGCGTGCCTCTCGGCATGACGTTCCTCGGCAATGCTCATCATTTTGCCGAGTTCCTGCATGTCGTCTGCGAACGTGCCGACTTCAAACTCTACGACAACCAGATCTTTATCAGCCACGACAACGTCACTGAACCGATCACAGATCTGGAACCGGAATCCAACCCGATCGCAGCATTCTTGGATTCCCTGTTGAACGGGGCACCGAACATCGCTCCAGCGGAATGTGCGCGGCCGGTGTTTCAGTTCACGCAGGCGGTATTGCAATCGGCAAAGACGGGGGGCGCAGTGCGCCTTTCATAAGTCCCATTGGTCCCATAAGTCCCATCGAATTCATGGGACGGATGGGACTTATAGGACGGATGGGACTTATGGGATTCATATGGCGAAAAGAGCGAAGTTCGCGCCGTTACATATTCGTCTTGGCGTCCGATACAGCGCCCAACACCGTTTGCAGTGCCCGGCCGATCGCGGCGTCGTGTTCGTGCGAGAGTGCATAGACCCGCACGATGGAAAAGCTCAGCGGCAAGGAACGAAAGGTTTCGTAGTCGGCTAGCTCACGCGGTCCAGCTTCAGCCGGGTCGAGGACAAAGTTCTGGCCTCCCGAGGCGGCTCGACGCGCGGGGCGGTGGTAGTGCCGGGCGATGTCAATCTTTAATGGAATGTCGCGGATCGCGATCGGCAGTTGACTTCGCAAACGCTTCTGAACAAGCTCCGGTTCTGAGAAAATCGACGTCTGTTCGTTCATCCCTGCCGTGAAATAGAACGTTCGCTCAAATGCCATCCGCCAGAGGAATTCCCGGCACAGGATCGCCTGCCACTGGATACCCAGCGCCTTCAATTCGGGATCGTCGCTGACCGGCCAACGTTGCACATCGACCAGGAACGAAGCTTCGTGGAACCGCTGATAGCTCGCCAGATCCTCCAGCGGATTGCCTGGAAACAGATGCTGCATCGTCTGCGGAAAGACGTCAACCAGCGCCAGGTCGAGTGCCCGTACCGTGCGATGAAAATAGATCGTGCGGAACAGGTTGGCCCGCATCTCGATGAAGTTGGTCAATGCCGGCAAGCCGCGCGAATGAATCGTGAGACCTTGCTCGCTGAAGAACGTGTAGTGCAGCAGTCGCGAGAGATCAAACGCCTTGGTGTTGTAGCCCGACATGTAGGCATCACGCAGGACGAAATCCATGTTGTCGACGGTGTAAATGCCGCTGAAGAGGGCTCGCAACTTGCGCAGCCAGTCGGGGTGCCCGTCGCTGGCGTGTTCGGTCGATCGCGGGCGGCGAATCAACCAGCCGATCTGCTGCGGGTCAATTTGTTCAAGCGGCTGCAGTCGGCCATGCGGATTCCGGCGAACGCGACTCAGCAAGTCGCCCAGTTCGCGTTCGATGATCGCCGAGCCCACATCTTCATGCGTGATCCCCCATTGATCGAGATGGTGGTCGTCGAAGAAATGGCCGAACGGACCGTGCCCGACATCGTGCAACAAGGCGGCGAGCCGCACCAGGCTCTCAACATACGGCAGCGAGGGCACATTGCGGCTGGATTCGCACAGCGTGTCGTACCACTGTTGAATCGCCTGCGAGGCGATATGCATCACCCCCAGCACATGCTGGAAGCGGGTGTGTTCGGCCGAGGGAAAGACCCACCAGGCGGTTTGCAACTGGTGAATCTGCCGCATCCGCTGCACCCAGGGATGGTCGATAATCTCCTGTTCGGAGATTTCGCCGGCCGGCAGGCCATGGCGCGCAATAAACGGGACGTATCCGTGGATCGGATCGTGGATCAAACTCTCGGTAGCAAAATCGCGCGGCATCTGGTGAGACTCCCTTCAAGACATCATCAATCAGTATATTATCGAAGTCTCACCAACTTCGTAGCCTGACGCTCCGAGTCGGGTGCTGGGAGGGCGAGGCTCCCGCCGAGCCTAAAACGACCGCAGGTCGGCGACCGCCGGAGGCTGTTTCAAGAGCCTCCGGCGGTCGCCGAGCTAAAGCTCGTCTTAGGCTCGGCGGGAGCCTCGCCCTCCCATCGCAAACACGCTCTCAGGTGTTCTCGGGCGCCACGATCCGAATGCAGGTCTTTTCCGTCTGACGCTGCAGTTCGATTTGCTTCAGGATGTCGTCCAGTAATTCGGCCAGCGAAGCTCCCTGTTTCTGCAGCGTGATCTGCTTGTCGAGACGTCCGGCCACAGAGCCCAGCTTCTGGCGGTCATATTCAATACGGACCCCGGCCAGTTCTTCAATCTGCAGGATCAACTGAAACGCCGCCGCCGGTTTCGACTGATCAAACTTGAGGATTTTTCGATTGAGCATCGCCGGAATGTCGACCACCTTTTCCGGCACAGGAATGGGGGCCACGGGAACGGCGGCGACACCGGGCTGCGGGGGAACCGGTTTTGCGACCGGCTTCACCGCCGTCATCAGCGGATCGGGCACAGGGACAGTTCCCGGTTTGGGGTCTCCCGGTTCACCCTCGACCAGCGGGTCCAATGAAAAACCATCGTTCATGGCCGCCATTCGCCGCACGATGCGCGGGTCTGTTTTGCTGGTAACCTCACGCACGCTTCCGTCGGCCATCAGCACCAGCATGCTGTGTGGCTGGCCGGTCCCGAATCCATCCGGACCGTGGATGTACGGTTCATGGGTGAAGGCGCGATAGCTGGTCGTTCCCGCGGCCCACGAACCCAGATGCTCTTTCACTCCCGCGAGCAACATCGTGTTCGAGGCCCCATCTCGAATCTGGTCCAGTTTGGTCTGCCGATCCTGGCCGAAGATGCCGGCTCGAGGGTGATCCGCAGGCAACGTGGGCGCATCCGCGCCCACACCCGCTACCCCGACGAAGTGCGCGGCCGGGTACTTGTCTTCGCTGACCTTATTGACCACCAGCGGATTCTGAAACCGGGCGATTGAACGCCGCACGAAACGATCCTGCGACGGCTCATTCCACCGCTCGTTCCAATTGATGTGCAGAGCCTGCGGGTTGTCGTGACGAGCCGCCAATTGGGCCAGCCAACTCCAACGCAGGGACGGCACCAGGCTCGCAGCCGGAACGGCTCCCGCCGGGAAGTGTCCCTCGGATTTCGATTGATTCAATACCAGCTTCCCCAGCTCTTCCAGGCGGCCGCCCGGTGTTTCGGGCAGCGGAGCCGGCGCGACCTTTTCCGCCGGTGGATCAGCGGCCTTCACTACGGCGGGGGGCTCAACGGGCTTCTCGGGGACTACCTGAGGAATCTCGGCAATGGGATTCTGGGGTTTGCTGGTGGGCAACAGAAACGGGATCAATCCCAGCAGGCAGACACCCGCGACGGTCCAAGCGACAATCTGCGGAGTCCGCGATTCATGCGCGGTCGTGGGAAAGGCTTCGAACGGAGCGGGTTCCTCAGGCTGCTGAGTCGGCGACTTGGACTTCTTTCGCGCCGCCGCCGGTTTGTGACTGGCCGACTTTCCCGTAGGCAACGGCTTGGCCCCGGGGACTTCCTGGCTGATGATCTCGCCCTCGGCCGATTTCGCAATCAACAACGGGGTCCCGCAATCGGGGCAATCGAGTGTCGATCCCAGCGCGGTTTCGTCACGAACCTTGAGGTGAGCACGGCAGCGGAAGCAAATAAAACTGAGTGACATCAGAGCGTATTACGGTGAGTATTTCAGCAAAGGAAGCGTAGCGACAATCGCTCCCCTCTCCCCGCCCGGTTCGTTTTACCGGCCAGGGCGAGGGGAGAAACTGTCGCTGCGCTCCATTGAATTATAATGCTGCTATGTTACTTCATTGGGTAGACCGTCAACTTCGAATCCGCCGCCTTCTGCAACGTCATCACAGTGACTGTCGACTTCGCTTCATCAATCACGAAGCACATCTTGTCGTACTTGCCGACCGTGACAATCTTGGCCAGGGCGGCACTCGCCGTGATGCCGTCATCTTTGAACGTCTGCGGCATGTTCTTCGTATACCCGGCAGCCTTCAGCGCGTCGCCGTCGATAATCAGTTCGAACTTGGCTTCACCGGCAATGTAGCTGAACGCGTCCTGCAGCGGAGCCCGGCGGAAGTCGACATCAATCTTGGCCCGCAGCAGTTCCTTAAGCGGTTTCTTCTCCGCAGCATTCGCCATGACCGGTCCGGCGGGTGAGGCTGAGAAGTTCGTCCGGGTCGATTCGTCCCATGCGAGAAGTGTGCCTAATCCCAGATTCGGGCCCGCTCGTTCAGAATCGTGGAACGACAGGGAGACCAAGCGGTTGCCCGTTTCAACATGCGTTCCCAACTGCACGACTTTCGACATCGCCGGGACACGACCGATGACCTTGCGGGGACCGGCTTGCGGCGGATTCATCATCTCAATCGTTTCCAGAATCCGTCGCGGTGTCGCCGCCATCCGCGACTTGAACGATTTCGCCAACTGATGAGCCTTAGTCACAGCCGAATTGCGAGCCATCAACTGCGTGTAGAACTTCTGGTCCGACAGATGGAAAGACCAGGCGACCGCTTCCGCTTCGTCATCGCTGGAAATCCAGTCGGCAACATTTTGCAGGAAGGGTTGAACATTCGGCGGGACGAGGAATTCACCATGAATCTTCAAGTCAGCCGGGATACACGCCACGGTGAAATCCAGATCGCGGTCGGTCTTCAACAACAGCTCTTCGATGCCGCCGTCAGTCGGTTTAGGCGTCTCGGACGCATCGAGCATTTCGGCAGCCATCCCGACGGGCGAAATCGCGTAGGTTTGCATGTCGGGTCGCAAGACCAGGGCCCACTTTTCGTTGGCGTAGTACTTCATCGGGCCCGTCTCGACTGCCTGCCCGCCGAACTTGTCGATCATTTCCGACTTCTTGAACTTCGACGCCGCAGTCCGATGAACGACGGCCGCCACATCGGGCGGCGTACCTCGCGCACCCGGAATGAGACAGATCAGAGCCTCTTCGATCTCGGACGGCTTGGCCATCAGGAACTGTTCCATCGTGGTGGCCATCCACGCCCCCAGGGGACCAAGACCTGCGACGAATTCTCCTTCACCCAGCGCTCCGGCCTTCCAGATCGCCGCCGGACGCATGCTGATCACGATGCGGGCGCCGGAAGGGATCCACAAGAGATCGATCGGCTGCCCTTTGGTGGGCCGGCCAAATTCGCCGTGGACCGGTTTGTCCGTCGCGGCGACGGCCTCGGTCTCGGACGGTTCACTCTCGTGTTCTACGGTCGCCGCTTTATGGGGTTTACCTTTTTTACCGGCTGCGACTTCAGGCTTGGCCAGGGCGGAACCAAACGTCCTCCAGCCCCAGATGCCACCAACACCCAGAATCACGAACCCCGCCACCATGGCGATCGTTTGCGGCATGCTCCGTTTGCGTCGCTTGCGCTTCAACCGATTGAGCGTATCGACTTCCGGCGCACCAAACGAGGGGACGGCGGGGGCCGGTTCCTGACCATGATCGGGAACCCATTGCGCCCCGGTACCGACTTTGGGACCGGAATTGGCGCGCTGCGACCGCGGGGCCGGAGCTTCCACCAGCTCCATCTCGACCTCATCAGGATCGCGCAGCACAAACCGGTGCTCGCACTTGGGGCACTTACCGGTCTTACCCAGCAAACTTGAGTCCCGCAGCTTCAAAACAGAGCCGCACTTAGGACACGGAATTGAAATCGTCATGCCAGAATTCTCGGCAGAAAATGGTCATATCAGGAGTGCATTCGGTTCAAACGGGTGGCCTGCAGGCAATCCGCGCCGAATATACCTCCACATTATCCTATGCCCGACAGAGGTGATTTGCCAAGTACGGCTTAAGCAGGAGCGCAGAAATAGCTATGTAGCCACGTTTGCCAGAACGTGGGTGATTTACCGTAGCGATTCCCACGCTCTGGGCGAGCGTGGCTACAGCGGACATGGGAGAAAGTTGAGACTAGAATTTCAGACGCAGGGCTCATTCTGGCTGCTTGGGGAGCACCTGCGATTGCGATCTCAATCCCTTCGCGCGCTGCAGCAACTGATCGTTTGAGACCAACTCCTGCTTATTCAGCGTGAAGGTGTAATCGAGCCGATCGTTGATTTTGACCGGGCTGAAGTTGTCGCTGACGAAATCGAGCGGAATCTTCTGGTACCAAGGCGAGCGAACTTTCTGCATGGCCGTGACCGTTTCATACCCATCTTTTATGAGAGTAATCTCACGGGTTCCGTAATGATTGAAGTCGATCCCCACCGGCGTATAGCCGACCTCTTCCCCTTCCAACAGCACCAGAGCACCAGGCGGTTCCGAGCGGATCGTCATCCGGCGATTCATGTTGTGCGAACAGCCGGTTAGCAAGCAAGAGGCAAAACCCAACATGACCAACGTGCGCAGCACCGCTCGACCGCCCGCTCGCGAATCATTGCGAGCCGGCGGAATGGAGATCATCTCAGCGGAGCCGGGGCCAACATCGGACATACTGGGGCACTCAAGTCATCTGGAAAGGCTCTATCAGGCCGGGGGATTGTATTTTCGATCGTCAAATTGACCAATATGAATCAGTGGGGAGTTATAACACCTTGGTGCTAAAGAGGTTGTGGGTCATTTGTTGACAGAAACATGTGACGACAGAAAAATAGGGACCAACCCGACCCTGTTCCCAATCTCGTCTTCATTTTTCTGACGTCACATTTTTCTGTCAGAACTGCATTTTCGAATACTCGAATGAAGAGTACCCGACTCAGACAGTCAGGCTACAGGTTCGGCTGGAGCCTCATCACCGGGTGACGATCACTACAATCGCTACGCTCTGCATCGCCTGCCATCGGAATCGTCTCGCTGAGACCTGTCATCAAGCGTCGCCCCATCTGTAGTCCAAAATGGAGGTGGACTTGAGCGAACGTCTGCTCAGGAAATTCAGTGCCGTGATGGGGATGACATGTTTGACTTGGAAACAGCTCGGGCGATTCTGTTGGGGGTCGTGCAGGGGATCACCGAGTTCCTGCCGATCAGCTCTGACGGACACTTGGCGCTGATGCAATCCGGGCTGAATCAGTGGTTCGGGACAACCGGTGACGGGAACACGCTGGAATTGGTGCTGGCCCTGCATGTCGGGACGCTGGTCTCCATAATTCTGGTCTACTGGAAAGATTTGATCCAATTGCCGCGTCAGCCGTGGCTGTGCGGATTGATAATCTTGGCGACGATTCCGGCGGGCATCGTCGGCTTGCTGTTGAAGGAGACCTTCGAACAAACTTTCAATTCGCCCTTGATAGCCGGGATCGGATTCCTGGTCACGGCGGGAGTATTGCTCGCGGGACAGTGGTCCGAACGCCCGCGAATTCAAGAGCAGCAATTAACCCTGTTGCAGGCCTTCTGGATTGGCTGCTGCCAGACGCTGGCCCTGCTACCGGGGATTTCACGTTCAGGGACGACGATCGCTGCGGGACTTTCGACCGGATTGGAACGCGCAGCCTCGGCCCGATTTTCGTTTCTCATGGCGGTACCCGTCATCGGCGGTGCGACATTGTTGATGGTCAAGGACGTCATCGAGCAGGGCCACACCAGCCACAGCCTGTCAGCCTTGGTCGCTGGAGCCATCACGGCGGGCGTTGTGGGATACTTCGCACTCAGTTGGCTGCTGAGAATGGTGACTCAACGCCGACTGCATTGGTTTGCGTACTATTGCCTGACACTGGGAATCGCCACGATTGTCGTGAGTTCGGTTTACCCCGTGCCAACGCATCCCGTGGTGACGCAGCGCGCGCTGTAGCCCGACTCTCCGAGTCGGGAGCCTTGATCACTCAACTCAGAGAGTCAAGGGTGTAGCCGTTATTTGGTGGGGGCGTTTGGAAACCGCCCCCGTTGGGCTTGCCCCAACGGAGCGCTGACTGGTCAGCTACCCAGCAGTAAATTCTGCAGAATTCTCAACCTTTATGTCTCCGATG